>CAIOTJ010000172.1 GCA_903861195.1 uncultured Planctomycetaceae bacterium
ACCCAGTTGATCTATCCCCATCAGGGGCGTCCGGAACGTCCGACAGTCAATGAAGGCCACGTGGTGGATGAAGTCTTCGCGTGATCAGCCTGCAGGTGACCCAGCAGGGAGTGATTCTCCCCGTGCAGGCCCAACCGGGTGCCCGACGGAATGCCGTCGTGGGGGAGCGTGAAGCGCGGTTGCGGGTCGCCGTCACGCAGGCCCCCGAAAAGGGGAAAGCGAACGATGCCTTGGTCGAGGTCCTGGCGGAAGCACTGGATCTCAGAAAATCGCAGATCGAGCTGGTTTCGGGTGAGACCAGCCGCCAGAAACAGTTTCTGATTACCGGGCTGTCGCTCGCCGAATTGTCCCGACGGATTGCCGTCTGTCTCGAATAACTCTCCGCCGGATTTCTGCATGTCTCACGAGTTCGATCTGATTGAGCGGATCCGCGGGCAGGTTGGCCGATCCAGCCGGGTCAAGGTGGGTATCGGGGACGACGCCGCCGTTTTGGACTGGTCGCAACATCCCGAATGCCTGGTGACAGTCGACATGCTGATGGAAGGGATTGATTTTACGCTCGATTCGGCCACACCCGAACAAATCGGCCGCAAGGCTCTGGCAGTGAATCTGAGCGACATCGCCGCGATGGCGGGGCGGCCGACCGCCTGCGTGGTGGCGGTTGCATTACCGCGCCGCGGAGGATTCGAACTGGGGCAACGCCTGATGGCCGGACTCCTGCCGCTGGCACAAGAATTCGATGTGGCCCTCGCCGGCGGAGACACGAACACCTGGGAGGGACCGCTCGTCCTGAGCATCACCGTGCTGGGAGAGCCGACCGGGCGTGGCCCCGTACTCCGCTCGGGCGCGAGGCCGGGAGATTGGATCTTCGTGACCGGCCCCCTGGGGGGCAGCCTGTCGGGGCATCACCTGGATTTCACTCCCAGGATCCGCGAAGCGCAGGCCCTGCACGCCGCCACCACGCTGCATAGCCTGATTGACATCAGCGATGGACTGGCTGCCGACCTGGGGCACATACTCCAGGAAAGCCGGGTTGGAGCCCTCCTCGAAGCTGAGGCCATCCCCATCGCCCCGGCGGCAACCGGGATGTCCCGCCGCGATGGTCAGTCCCCCTTGCGTCACGCCTTGGCCGACGGCGAGGATTTTGAGCTGATCCTCACGGTCTCCCCCCAGGAGGGAGAACGCCTGTTGGCGAAACCTCCGCAGGGTGTCACCCTGTATTGGATTGGGCAAGTGACTGAAACCGCAGGACTCAGTCTGAAGCAGCCCGACGGCAAACTGGAATCACTGTCTGACTGGGGTTGGAAGCATGGCTTCCGGGATCAATGACTCAAAATCAATGACACCAAAACGCTTTCAGTCGAGACCCCTGCTGGAGGAGGGAACGTGAACGGCGGCTCACGACTGCTGGTACGTTCGCCCCCGCTTCTGCAGTCGCAACGTGCACAACCGACTGCAACATCGAAGCCGTTCCAAGGTGCTGATTTCAGGAATCCCCCAGAAGTTCCTGGAGACGAGCCACGGAGCGGCTCAGCTGAACACGGATCGCGGCATCGGAACTTCCCAATCGTTCCGCAATCTCACGAGTGGTCAGCCCTTCGGTATAGCGAAGCCGAAGAATCTCCTGCTGCTTGGCGGGCAGCTGTTGGATCGCGACCAGAACCCGCATCTGCTTTTGGCTCCTCGAAAGCATCGCGCTGGCCGAAGTCAGACTGGAGACCAACAGATCCTCCAGAGTTCCTCCCGAATCACCCCCGAGAGGCGAGTTCAACGGAACCTGGCGATTGGCAGCCCGTTTTTGCGCCCCGAACAAACGGCGATGGGTGTCGATGATTCTCTGTTCCGAGAGATGGCACAACCAGGCGAAGGGCTCGCATGACGGCACCGAGAGATCCGCCAGTCGATTCAACGCGACAACAGACAGATCCTGAAAAATATCGTCGGCCTCCACCCGGGTTTTCATTGCCGGCCCCAGCCGGCTGTTGATGAAGGCCAGCAGCGGAGATCGATATTGATCAAGCAGTTCCGCCAGGGCCGTGGAGTCTCCCGATTGGATTCGCTCGCGGAGAACGTTAGAGATGAGTTCCACTGCAACCTCCGTGGATGCCGACCACCCGGCAGGAAAGAGGATGTTTGTTGACACCAGACGACCGCTGACTCTGGTATACTAGAAGTGCTGTCCAGTGACGGACAGTCAACAACTGTGTTTCCCGGCCGATCCACTCTAGGAAGACATCCGGAGCAATTTCCCGACCGTGGTCCGTCACCCTGACGACACTTCGACTGACCGCTCCCGCTGGCAGGGAGACGAAACTTCCCTCGCTCGGCGTCAATTGGCCGACTCCGTACACGCCTGGCAGGAGGACGCGGATGCTCCCCAGTTGCATAACTTCTTGCCGGCGGAACCTCCGGAACTTCGCCAGTTCACCCTTGTTGAACTGATCAAGCTGGATTTGGAGTATCGTTGGCAATCGGGCTTGCGCAAAACCCTTCCGGACTATATTGCGGAGTTTCCCGAGTTGGGGAGCAGTCCCCCCGCGGATCTGATTCATGAAGAGTACCTGGTTCGCAAGCGGGCGGGCGACGAGGTCTCGTGGGAGGAATACCGGACTCTGTATCCAGACCGCATGCAGGAGTTGACGCGGCTGTTCGGAGGCCGGGGCACAAACACCGTCGCAATGCAGCAATTGGGTAGCGAAAGAACGGTCCCTGGCAGCTGGGTGGAGCCGGGCCACGTAGTCGATGATTTCGAAGTGCTGTTGCACCTGGGCCAGGGTGCATTCGCCAACGTCTTCCTGGCGCGGCAGATTTCCATGCAGCGTCGGGTGGCGCTGAAGATCACCTCTCCACAGGGAGAGGAACATGCCACCCTGGCGCAGTTCGACCACCCCAATATCGTCCGCATCTATGACCAACGTTTGTTGGAGAGCCATGGCTGGCGGCTGTTGTATATGCAATACGTGCCGGGAGGCACCCTGCGGCATGTGGTGAATCAGGTCCGTGAGACACCCCCTCACGTGCGGACGGGTCGACTGCTGTTTGAGGTCATCGATCACAATCTGCGGGCCCGTCATGAGCCAACCATACCGGATGCGCCGCTGCGGATTCGCTGGGCACAGGCGACCTGGCCCGAAGTGGTCTGTTGGCTGGGAGCCCGCATCGCCAGGGCTTTGGACTACGCCCACTGCGTTGGCGTTCTCCATCGCGATCTCAAACCGGCGAATGTCCTGCTGGCCGCCGATGGAACCCCCAAACTCGCCGACTTCAATGTCAGTTTCAACTCCCAGTCCGACAGCCTTCATCCGACGACCAGTTTCGGCGGAAGTCTCGCCTACATGTCCCCCGAGCAATTGGAGGCTTACAACCCCTCGCACCCCCGACTGGAGGAGAGTCTGGACGGTCGCAGTGATCTGTACTCTCTTGGAATCACCCTGCACGAATTGCTGCGGGGTACCCGGCCGTTTGCGGCAGAGACATCCTCCGGAAAATGGTCTGAGCGGCTGGACCAGATGACCGCCATGCGCCGTGCCGGGCCACCGATTGATTCCTGGAAGCAGGACGAGGCTCACTGGCCTGCGGGTCTCAGCCAAATTCTCGCGCGCCTCATGGCTCCGGCCCCGGATCAGCGTTTCGCTTCCGGAGTCGAGCTGGCCCAGGAATTGGACCTCTGCCTGCAACCGTCGATCCTCCGAATCCTGTTTCCCCAGCATCGGCAATGGCGCTGGCAATTCCGTCGCTTGGCTCTGCCAGCATTTCTCACATTGGTCCTGATTCCCAATCTGTTGGCTGCCGCATTCAACTTCCAGTTTCAGAGCCATCAGCCTGCCGCCCTTCTGGCCTCAAGCGGAGTCCCCTGGGGCTCCGTCATGTTTGGCTTGGGAGCCCTGATCGCGGGGGGCCTGCTGTGTCTCTGGCGCGGTCTGCCAGTCATTCGTGCCGTCCAATCACGCCGGTCGGATTCCAACATGATCAACCTGCAATCTCCCATGTGGCGTGCCCGATGTCTCAGATTGGGGCCCGAATCCGCCACGATCAGCCTGGGGGCGTGGATGCTGCTCAGTGTAGGCTGCCTGGCGGTTCTCCGATTGACTGCCGGAGCCGAAGGGGTGGGCCCACTACCCGATGTCGGAGCGTCGATGTTGCTGGGGGGGCTCATTTCTGTCGCCTACCCGTATGTGGGCGTTTCCTCGTTGGCTGTCGGCGTGCTGTATCCCGGGCTGGTTCAGCCTGGACGATTCTCTGTGGAGGAGCGCCGTGAGCTTCGACAACTCCGGCAGAATTCCTGGCTGTTTCTGCTGCTGGCGGCGGTGATGCCGCTGGCGGCTATCGCATTGTCCATCCTGCGGGATCAGAACGAAGCATCGCGGGGACAACGCATTGAGCTGATCGGTTTGGCGTTGGCAGGAATCGTCGGACTCTCCCTGAGCATGTTGTCGTTTCGAACGCTGCAGCACGATCTGCAGACGTTCTTGTGGATGTCGGCTTCCCGGCACGACTCTCATGATTCCCTGGACGATGCGGGAAGTTGGCTCGCGCCGGATCTGTAGCTCTGCCGACGTTACCGCTGACCAACGAACGCCGGGGAGGATGTTTCAGTCCTTCCCGGAATTGTTTCGGATGGCACCTCACCATTAGCAGCAGGTGCCTGAGGGGTCAGTCGGGGGACTGGAGTCGCCCCCAGATTCAGCGTCGGCGGTTGCCTGGGACGCTTATTGCCCAGTTGCGGCTCGGTGACTTGCCGAGTGACTCCCCCCGAGTTTGCACCCCCATTTGCCGGCCGGTACTGGTTGATCGCCTGCGGCGGAGCACTGGGAACGATATTCGTGCCCGACACGGGCGGCTTGGCCACCGGAGGCAGTTGAGTCATGGAAACTGCCGGGCCCACGCTGAGGGAACCAAATCCCGGTAGAGCAGTCACCCGGTTCGAGGCCGCCGGATTTTTCATCTGCTGCGGATGGATGGTTGGGGCCGGAGCCGGGGTGGGAAACCGCGCAGGGGGAGAACTCACTGGCCGCTGCGGTGCGGCAGCCGCCCGCTGTGTTATGGGAAAACCGGTCTGGCCCAGCCCCGGCTTTGCCTGGTTGACGACCGTTTGGTCTCCCTTCCTTTCCGCAACGGCGGCGGCAGGTGCACAGATAAACAGAAGTGTTAAAACGAACGCAGGTGGCCAGAAGTTGTTTTTCATGTGTGAACTTCCCAAGAAAGGGACGTGCTGGACCAACGAATCAGAACGGCTGGATTGGTCAGGGACGAAGAATTCCGTCCACTCACTGGTCAGCGTACTTCCTCTCAAAGCGCAACACGAAATTCCAGAAAATCCGGGGGCCGAATATTGTCATAAATGACCGGCCGTTCGCGCTGAGGGGAGTGGGCTTCCCTGCATCGCAACGTGTGTCCGGAACGGGTCCGTGCAAAACTATCGGGAACCGGAAGTGTTGACGGAGGGCTCGGAACTGGAGGACGTAGAAAAAGGCCTCGATGTCAGCCCCAACATTTGGCGATACGCCCTTCGAAATGGCTCGGAACCGATTTCTTCAATCAGTGCCGACCAATCCTGCGCAACCTGACTCAGCGCTTCATTGGCCGGGATGTCTCCCCGCAAGGCCGCGGTAAGCGGTCCCCTGAGCCGATTGGCAAACTCAGTGCGACGGGGAAACGGCAGTTCCAACACCAATCCATTGTCTCGCAGGGCTTCGGCGGTCACGGCCAGGAACTCAGCCGATTCAGTTCCCGTCAGTTCCGGGCCAATGATCAGGCTGGCGTCGCCAAGTTGCGACTCTCGGGTCAAACCCGCCAGGCCGGGGGGGAGGCGATTCAGAAAATCGGGTCCTGCTGCTTGAGCGAACGCATTCCATGATGGTATGGACGACCCCGCGACTTTCCGTTGAAAGACGCAGGCCACCATTCCTTGCCAGCCAGTCAGATTCGAACGGTAGAGTCGGATTCCTCCCCGACTGGTCCCCTCCTCGAGACTCCTGGTCGAGGGGTTGTAAACCACGGTCGAGGCCGGCAGAGGACAAACCCCCAACGAAACTCCCTCACCTCTCTGAGCGGGTAGTGAGCCAAGGCTCGAATTGGTCCCTCCCGGCGGCTCGATTCCAATCGCCAGGCAGGCTCGGCCTTCGAGCACCCGCTGCCTGCACTCGAGAGGACTGAGCTGCCAGACGACATCGGGGAGGTGCGCCATATCGGCTCGAGCCCTCTCCAGTGTGGTGACGAACGCTGGATTGTCGATCATGGGCTGCAATGTCTCGAGATCGACGAATACCGAGAAGTTGTCTGGGTGTCGGGCTGCGGCAATCGCGCGCGACAGAAACCATGTGACGCGGAACGATTCCTCCCAAGGCTCGACTACGGGAAGTCCCCCGCCCCATTCGTGGGACCGCTCGACCAGCCTCGAGTAGTCGTCCCACGTCACAGGTACTTTCAAGCCAGCTCGTTCCAGCAAGTCTTTCCGGTAATAGCAAACCAGCACAGGGGCCTGCAGAGGCAGGAGCTGGGGTTTTCGCCGAGGCCCCCCGATCCGTTCGCGCACCCCTTGCAATAGGTCTTCCCAGGAGATTCCCGACTCGACCGACAGGACCGAATCGGGAATCCGCTCGAGATCGCGGCTGGTCAAGCCATCTGCCAACCAAGCGTAGGGAATCAGACAGACGGCCGGCTGGGACGACTGATCGAGCGATTTCCACAACGAATTGGGGTCTTCCAGTAAATACTCCTGGAGAGAGACCTGCCCTCCGGTTTGAACACTCCACTCCCGCAGGGCGGGATCCCAGAGTTCGGTAAAGCCACTGCCCGCGGGAACGAACATCAAGGTCTGTTGTCCCTCGAAGGGACGTTGCTCACGAGTCGCCGCCGGTGGGGTGGCCGGCGGACGGCAACCCAGCAGGGCGAGGCCCAGAATCAATCCGCAGACCATCCGGAGAACAGCCAGCGAGTTTGGGCCAAGGCAGCAGAAACAGGCGCGAAACACGGTGTTGGTCATCCCGGCAAGAATTGGCCTCCCATGCGCGGGAAGCGTTGTCGACTCTGGGGATTGTAGTCGAACCGAGGAGGGTTGCCCCGCGCGGCTCGACTTCCGGATTGGGCCATGGGCCGCTGTTGGAATTGATTCTCTGCCGGGCGTCGACAGCTGGCCGATCAGACCCGCTGCTGATCTGCGCGAAGAAGATGTTCGCTCGGGACAGCCGGCGCGTGTCTGTGCCGGGGCCGGGCTGACTCAGGGCTGACGGGGCTGAGACTGGGCCCAGCGGAAACTCCATGGCTGGTTGTCTTGCAGGGCGCGTCGCCAAGACATGGTTTCGGACCTCCTCTCGTTTTCGGGAAGATTTTCGCAGAACGTCAACCACTCTTGTGCACGACCCGGTTCGTTCGCGTGTGCGAGAGCCGCCGCGGCCGCGGCTCGGGACGGCCATTCCCTGCCTCCTGTTCGTTCCAAGGCCTCGCGCGCCAGCGGCAAAGCCAGGTTCTTACGGGTTTGGATCCCGGCGTCGGTGGTGGAGTACAAGAGGGAGAGCGCGGCGAAGAGGTCCGCATCCACATCGCCGGCTCTTGTCGCGGGCAGTAGCAGTTGGGCGGCTTTCCGGAACTCTTTACGGTCCAGCAGATCGCGGACCTGGACGGCCAACAGGCGGTCATCAATCCGTGGTCCCCGTGACTCGCCGCCCCCCTTCCCACCCGATTTGCCCGCCGACGGTCCGGCGGTCTTGGCATCGATCTTCGAACCCAGCGCTTTGGCTCTAGCCCGCAGTGCGTCGACGAGGGCTCGTTCCGATCCTGATACCTGCAGTGTCTCGTCGAGACTTGCCTCGCAGGCTGAAAAGTCCCGCAGCCGCAGATGGGCCTGCGCTCGGGCCAAGAACAGGTGGGCCGCGAGCCTGCCGGTGAACTGACGATCGGAAAAATCCCTCAGCAGTTGTTGTGCATGGGAATCGGGACGCAATTCCAGCGGGTCGGCCCACCAGAAGATTTCCCGCCCCAGCCGGATCGTATTCCGCTCGCAGGCCTGCTGTTCGAACCGGTGGAACTGCAGGCGTGACTGCAGCACACGGACTTCCTGATCCATCTGCATCAGTTGTCTCTTCGATGCGTTGACACTTGATTCCAGCTCAGACAGACGTGCCTTCTGTAGTGCCGAATGGACTCGTGCCTCGACCTTGTCGTCATCCCGACCCTTCTTTCCTCGGGACGACTCCCGGCGAGTGATTTTCCGATCCTCTGGATTCCGCAAAATCTTCTGGTATTGGGACTGTTCCAGCGAGATCCTGTTGCGGGTCTGCAAGATCTGAGCCTGCAGCTGGGCCAATACACCAGCGTTCGAGTCGATGGCCTGCTTTACCTGGGAAAGCACCTCCTCGCCCTCGGCTATCGACTCTGCCAGGTTGTTCAGCCGATCAGCCACGGGCATGGTTCGACGTTCGATTTCAGGTGGCAGTGTGGCAGGTTTAGCGGGCTGAGGCAGGCGCTCCGGATCTCCCACATGGTTCCCAGTCAGACGCGATAGGGCGATGGGATTCTCAGAAACATTCCGGAGCAGGTTGCGAATGGAAGAGGCATCTACGGCGTGGCTGACTGAAAGCGCCTGTTCACGCGGAGCAGTCAGCACCCCCACGAGGCTGCTTTCAGTGTCAAAAAGTCCACCACCAAGGGCCGACTGGGGCAGGACGTTTTTGAGGCTGATCCAGCGAGCGGCCCGGTGCAGGTCCCCGGGTTTGGCGTTCCACGCCAGCTCCTGCTCGGCACCACCCCGGACAGCCCGCACTTGGGTGTGGGCAAACCACTGCGCGTCGATACGCTGTGCAGCATGCATCCAGACCGAGTCACCAACCTGGGGAATCCGTTCGGAGGGGCGCAGGGGGGTGCCGTTCGGCAATCCGCGTTTGAGTTTGATCAACACCAGATCCGTTGCTTGATTGGCCGCCACCACCCCCGCC
>CAIOTJ010000173.1 GCA_903861195.1 uncultured Planctomycetaceae bacterium
CATCGTATTGGTAGTCGTATTTGTCATCCGCCAGCAGCCGGTTGTTGGTCCCAGTCGACGTGCCGGTGTTGGTCCGGGTGCCGTTGCTGTCGTACTGGTAGTTCTCGCTGACCTGGCCGGTGTGTGTGACGCCCGTGACCTGGCTCGACTGGTCGTACTGGAATGTGCTGGTGCCGTCGACGGAGGTCTGCGTCACCGGCCGGCCCAGCGCGTCATAGCTCCAGGTGTAGCGGTTGATTTCGGTCTCAGTCCTGTTTCAGAAGTGGACATCCCCGCCGCCCAACCGAACTCCTGGACGTTCCCGGGCTGCTTCTGAAACCTCCTGAGCTGGTCGATCCACTCCGCCCGCAACGGCTCCCTCCGACCTTGCTCCGCAGGCAAGCTGGCCCCCGGACCGCCCCCACCCCGGGGGGCGGAAATTCGACAAAATGCGAATTGAGATATGCGGAAAGACGGTTATATCATCAACGTGGGAATCTGCCGGAGTCAGGATTCACTCATAGGATTCAGGTGAGGAGGTACAAATATTGGCGATTCCCTTGGCAGGCAAGGTGGTCGCTGGGCCTTGCATGACGGCTATGCGCCGTTGTGTTCTTTATCGTGTCAATCCCGTGGCCAATCAAATGCCTGAAGCATAGCTGAGAATGCGACATACTCTGGCGATGGCGGACCATTCGCTTCAGGACCAGACAACCACGCCAAGAGTGCCTTCTCATATCGTTCAACGGTTTCTCGAAAATCTCGCCATATATCAAGGGGTGCGACCTTCACTAACTCTATGCGAAACGTGTCATCCGAGATACCCCAGAACTCCGCAAACGGAAGCAAAGGACGCAGTTCCACCGGAATCTTGTCTGCCCTAAGACACAAATCGCTCGATTCGCCAGCATCGCTTCGCAAACGACGACCTTCCGTAAAGAAGGCACCGTACCTAGAAGACAATTCATCGCTCATTTCGCTCTCCCTTCTGTGAAAGCCTTGAGCATACGATCAAAGTCTTGCCAGTCCATCTCACGCACCTGCTTTGGCACATTTGCTGCGTCGAACATTTGTTCTGACAATGCTCGTATGTCCGCCTCCGTTACTTTCGACCAATCAAATGATCCTGCTCTATTCACAATTCCTGCTCGCCACTTGTTGTAAACGCCGTAGGTGTTGTAGTGCTGGCCTGTCGGCATATGCACGGTTGGGGCTTCGCCAGCTTTGTATCCCGGAAAGTGTTTCTCCATCCACGCCGACATTACGCCGTGATGCGAACGAATATCTGGTGCACGGGGCGTGAAATCCTTGTGCTTGGCCACCCAGTATTCCCCGTCGGCGGTTTTTGCGAATGCCTTCCTGTTTGGAGCAACAACATTGTCCGCCTCCTTGGCGGCCATTTCCGTCGCCGGATCCCCATTAGATCCGCCCTGCACAGCCATCGCAAGACCGCGAGCGGCTTGAGCCGTCAGTTGTGTGGCGGCTGCCATCACGCCAGCCATGACAATGGCTTTTTGCTGGATGTCTGTCTGGGTCAAGACGAAGGTCAGTGTCCCATTCAAGTTGACTGCCGGCGCCATACCGGTTGGAACACGCAACGAGCCATTTCCAACGCTTCCCCCGAGTGCTTTCCCTAGACCCGCACCGAGTAGTCCGCCTGCGGCTCCAATGACACCGTCGTGCATGACTTTCCCAGGATCTACCTTTCCGTGGTCAATGCCTTGCTCAAGGACACTTCCTGCAACGGCGCCCAGCCCTCCAGCCGTGGCACCAATGGCGACTGCCCCGATGAAGGTCGGGTCACCACTGGCGAAGCCAGCGGCAATCCCTCCGGAGACAAAACCCGATGTCACTGCTCCGGCAAGTTTTCCCTGCGTCGGCAACTCACCATCGAAAAGAAGGCTGCCTCCCACGCAGATCACTCCGGAGACGGCTCCGCCGATGGCACCTCCTGCTACGGCGGCCCCCCAACCCCAAGCCATCCCAATCGGATCCACCCACAACGTCGCCCCATTCCCCACATACCGGCTGAGATTCACATCGCCGGCGGCGAAGCCGAGGGGGTCTTCGCTGAGGAACCGGCCGGCGCGGGGGTCGTACCAGCGGGCGCGGTAGAAGTAGAGGCCGGCGGCGGGGTCCCATTCCCGGCCGGTGTAGGCGAACC
>CAIOTJ010000174.1 GCA_903861195.1 uncultured Planctomycetaceae bacterium
CCAGACAGGGGCCCCCTGGTTCTCCTCTTGCCGTCCCAAGCCAACGGACTGGAATCTGGCCCGGCAGTTGGTCGCGGCAGGCCTGGCCGCTTCCGGGCTGAGGTGAGGCGGGAGGCGGGCGTCCCGCCTCGGCTCGTCGCGGGCAACCGACACGAAATCCTGGCGCGGTTCCCGCTCGGACACTCAGGCGGCGGCCCGCGCGGCTTGGTTCTGATCTCCCCCTGAGACCCGCGTCATCGCGCGGCGCACTTCCCTCGCTGCGAGATTCCTCGACTCTCTCTGCCTCACGGTCCAGCCCGGCCCTGCAGCAGGTTTCGCCCTTCGTCACCCGAGGTCTCCGCCACGACGTCGAGCGCGTGCTGCAGCTCGTCGGTGCCCCCCTCCAGAAGCTCACTGGCGGTTTCCTCCGCCACGCGCGAGTCTTCCGCCAGGTTCTGGCGAGCCACCGCCGCGGCTTCCGTCGTGCTGCTGGCGACCGGTGAAGTGCCCGGGGGGACGGGACCGCCGGGGAGGGGCTGCCCCGTGGGAGGCGGCGTCCAACTCAACTGCAAACTCGACTGGGCCGGCTGGATCCCCAGTTTCTGCAGCGCCACCTTCGCCAGAAAGCGGGCATCACTCTGCAAGCGGGCCCCGTCGACATCGCGGGGAGGATACCAATACGCCACCCGTAACCGCACTCCGCCCGGTTCCAGAGCCTCGACCAGCGCCCGCGGAGGAGGATCCTCGAGCACCGCCTCATGCCCGGCCACCGCCTCGGCCAGGGCGGTCTGGGCCTGCGAGATCGAGCTGTCGTACGGGAGCAGAACGTCAAACAGTCCCCGCACCGCCTTGGAGGCCGTGCGATTGATGATGGTCGCCTTGAAGACCGTCGCGTTCGGAATCCGGATCAGATGCCCATCCAGCGTGACCAGTTGGGTCGACCGGGTATTCAGCGCCTTCACCACCCCCGCCTTCCCGTCGACCTCCACGAAGTCTCCCACACGAAATGGACGACGGGTCCCCAGCATGATCGACGCCACGAAGTTTTCGGCGATGTCGCGGAAGGCGAAGCTCACCGCCAGGGCCACCACCCCGGCCAGCCCCAGCCCGGGCAGCACGGTATCGGCCACCCCCATCACCCACAGTCCGGTCAGCACTCCTGTCAGCACGATCGCTCCGCCAATCACCGAGGCCAGCACCGACCGCAACAGCATGTTGTCGGTGAGGAAAGTGACCACGCGATCCGAAATGCGCCAAAAAATACGGGTCAGCAACAGCGAGCAGACTATGATCCCCAGCCCCCCCAGCACCACCAGCCACTTTTGGGCGATCATCCGTCCCAGGGCCTGGAGACGCCGGGTGGCCAGCTCCGTCGCCGAGAGCACCTGCTGGTCGGTCTTCGTTTTGTTGAGCACCAGATTCACCCCCTGCACCCGCCGCACAAAGTCGCGCAGCCGGTCGCGGATCAGGTCATTCTCGACATGCCCCCGCAGGGTCACCACCCCCTCGTCGACATCCACCTCGATCGTGCGGACTCCCGGATATTGCGGCAACAGCTTGCGCAGCCGGTCCCGGACGGCAGCATCCGTCACCTGTGGAGAAATCTCGATCGTGCCCGTGGTCTCGGCCGCCGTCGCCTCGGGGTTGTCGTCGGTTGGGGCGGCCACCTCACCCGGATCCGAATCGCTGTCCGCCGTTGCGGCGGGTGCGGTGACGGGAATGGGCAGAATGCTCTGTGCCTGGGCCGCGGTGGTCCCGCCGGAGATGCCCCAGGCCGCACCTGCCGTCAGCCACCAGACCAGCCCGGGAAGTTGGCAACGCCACGGATGCCACGACTGACGGTGGCAATTCGCGATCCCCGCAGAGCCGTGGAGGGGGGCCTGTCTGCTCATGTTCGCCGGATCACACGGTGAAAGTGCAGTTCCACCTCCCGCTCAACCACCCGGCGGACTCCCTCGACCAGACAAC
Organism: uncultured Planctomycetaceae bacterium; assembly: GCA_903861195.1. GTDB lineage: Bacteria > Planctomycetota > Planctomycetia > Planctomycetales > Planctomycetaceae > UBA10511. The sequence continues at coordinate 1,948 of CAIOTJ010000174.1, forward strand.
TCGGTTCATGATCGCTTTCCCCCTGCCGCTTGATCTGCTCGAGAGTCGTCCCCGGAAACACGGTGAAC
>CAIOTJ010000175.1 GCA_903861195.1 uncultured Planctomycetaceae bacterium
CGAATTCTCCTTCCTGATCCTCCGAGACGTCCGCAAGCTGCCACGATCCACGTCCCCCTGTTGGTCGCCGGTTGTACCGCGATCGCCTCGACGGTGTCACCCACTGTGAAACAGCCCGAACCCGCCCGTCTCCCCATTGCTGTGTCACAGCTGCCTCTCCTGAGTCGATGACATCGGAGTCGGACCAAAAGGAATACCGTCACACAACATTGCAACAGCCGGCACTACACTGTGCGACGAGTGAAGTGGGACTGCGTCCTGCCCTGCACACTGCTGGGGAGTCCACCATCGCGGCTATCGGTGCCTCCAGTCGCCCCCTGCGCAATTCCCGGGTAATAGTACCTGCCGGACTCGCAGATCGCGGGAACACCAGCGAGCACTGCTTTCTGCGAAAGCAGCCTGACAGACAAAAGTTCAATCCCAAAACAATTCCTGCATGCCGAGACTATCGCGATGAGTCTGCCGGTGGCGTCCGGCCGGCCGAGGAATTCTGGCTGAACGAACTCACAGACCAACGGTTCAGCCATTCGCCTGCAAGCCACATCTCTCCAGCAGTCCACCGCAGCCGGACACCCGTCTGCACAAACATCCGGGACGGCCTGACCGATCCGCCGGCAGCCGCCTGGCCAACCACCCCAAGCCGGTTTCCAGGATGGTTCGATCTGCGGGTCCCAGAGACTGGTCACGGTGTTGGTGCGAGTCCTTCCCGGACCAATCGATCCCGCCAGCGCCTCTGTGAGTGCGTTCTCCCGGACGGGATCGGCTGCAAAAAAAGAGGGAGAATGACTGTTGGGCACAGCACATTCTCCCTCTTTGGTTGACCCGGTCGTTTGGCGGAAGATTCTTGGGCGTTCTTCCCCCATGACCCAGATCGTCTCTCGAAACACAACGCGCGGAGGGCGTGTCGACAGCTCGCAACTCCTCACTCCCGAGTGGTGTGCCAAGGCTTGGGCAAACCTTTTCACATCCCTCACCAAGCTTTTGGGGTCCCCGAGCCAAATCATTGACAGCCGATTGGGACAGTTGGCCCAGATTCCCAATCATGAGAATGGCTGGTGAAAGTATCAGGATTCCCCCCGCGCAACGTCTTCTCACGATCGGGCCAACCCCGACTGATCGAAAACCTTGGCTGCCGGCCTCACATGAGTCGACCGTCGGCCCGGGGCGTCAGATCCCCAGGCAACGGACCAACGCTTGGGCTGGCTATAATCTGGTGGATTCGATTGCTGCTGCCCGTTCCGCTTACCCCCGGCCCACATTGTGATCCCCTGCCTGAGCCAGGTCTGTTCGCTCGGTTCCTCATTCGAAGATGATCTCGATGGGTATGCCGACGGGGCCTGTCCCGCCCTCGAATTGTGGCTGACGAAACTCGAAGACTATCTTGCGAGCCATCCTCCGTCTGAGGTTCTCTCGCGGGCGGTTGATCGCGGACTGACTCTGGCCTGTGCGACCTACCAGGGAGGCCTGTTGCTGAGTCAGGGGGCCGCCCGGCAGGAAGCCTGGAGCCAATTCCAGCGGCGGCTCGATCTGCTCGCCCAGTTGGCCGTCCCGGTGCTGGTGGTCGCCCCCGATTTTCTGGGCCCCTTCACTCAGACCGATCTCGAGCGAGCCCTGCTGTCATTGCGGCAGGCGGGCGAACTGGCCGCCCAGCGGAGAGTCCGGCTGGCCCTCGAATTTCACTCCCGTGGAACCTTCCTGACCAATCTGGAAACGGCGGCGGGGTTCATCCAGTCGGTCAACCATCCCGCGGTGGGCCTCTGCCTCGACAGTTTCCACTTCGCCACCGGCCCCAGCAAGACCGAAGACCTCGCCTGGGTCAACGCCGACAATCTCTTTCATGTGCAGCTCTGCGATGTGGCCGACCGGCCCCGCGAACTGGCGACCGATGCCGACCGCATCCTCCCCGGCGAAGGAGACTTTCCGCTGCCTCCGCTGATCGAGCATCTGCGGAAGATTGGTTACTCCGGCTGCGTCTCGCTGGAACTGCTCAATCCGCAGTTCTGGCAGATTCCGCCGCAGAGCCTGGGGGAAATCGGGATGACCTCACTGCGAATCGCCTTGGGTCAAGCCTCGGGGGGAACCGCGACCCGCTGAGGTCTCTCCGCTGAGGTCTCCCCGGGGCGAGCCCTGCGGTGGACAGACCCAGACGGCGCGGTCCATACTGCGAAACACGGCGGTTCGCTCTGTTGCGCGAACCGTCGTACTCGCCGCTGCTGCTTCCCACTTCGCCTGGTACCCGCATGAACTGGCTCAAACACCGCTTGGCCTGGTTGCTGTGTTGCTGCTGCGAGTTGGTCGGCACAACAGCGGTCGCCGCTGAGTCCCCCCCAATCGTTGTGGCTGCCCCCCGAAAACTTTCCGCCGATCCGATCCCCGCCCAGCGGACGCCCCTCGGGCTCCCGAACGACTACAAACCATGGATTGCCCAACTGCCCAGTGGCGAGCTGCTGGTCGTGGCGTTTTCGTTTGGCGGGATTCCCAGCAACGAGTTGCCCCCCGGCACCCCCTATCTGGAACGGGCGGTCTTCTGGCGTTCGGCCGATGGGGGAAACACCTGGGGCATGCGGGAAGAACGCCTGGACATCCACGGACGCGAGTTCTCGTTGAATGTCCTGGCCGACGGCACCTTGCTGATGCCCTGCCATTTCCTGTCGAATGATGCCGCGAACAAGGCGGGTTACACCCACTCCAAGCTCTTCCGCTCGACCGATCGTGGCCAGACCTGGACCGAAACCCGCATCGGGCCGGAAGGCTTCCCAGACAAGGCCCAGACCTCGACCGACTGGACGGCGGTGGAGCTGCCCGATCCCGAGCGGCCCGGCCAGACGCTGGTGCAGTTTGGGGTGGCGATGCAGGAGGGACGCGAGCAGGCGCCGCGGCAGGTGTTCCTGTGGCGGTCCCGGGACAGTGGTGCGACCTGGGACAAGACCCTGAACCCCGACACCAACGGCTGGATCGATGTCGATGGGTTCTTTTCGCAGTCGACGACCTACCGGGGTAGAAATGGAACACTCTGGCATCCCGTGCGGGTCGACGCCACGGGTCCCCACTGGAAACTGCCGGCGGTTGCCGGGGTCGAGACCCGTTCGGGTGACCAGGACGACCGCACCATGCTATGGAAGTCGACGGACAACGGACTGACCTGGCGGAAACACACCGACGGGGGCCGGTTTGGCTCGTATGGCGAGATGTATCCCCGCTTCCTGCGATTGCAGGACGGCCGGCTGCTGTTGACCTTCACCGTGCGCAGCAACTCGCGGGACGGACACCCCCTGGGGCTGCGGGCGATCGTCAGCCGCGATGATGGCGAAACGTGGGATTTCGAGCACGACCGGCTGGTTCTGGTGCACCAAAACGAGGGGGCCAGCGGTGGGGGCTTCGGCAATACGATCCAGCTGCCCGATGAGACCCTCGTCTCCGTCCACAGTTACCGCGGCGCCGACAAAAAAACGCACATCGAGGCGATCCGCTGGAAGCTTCCCCCGGACCCGCGCTGAATTCGCGATCGCATCGCCGGACGGTCACAGCGGCTCGGTCGCGTGCAACAATCCTCTGATGTAACCATAGGCGAACAGCCGCCCCTTCATCGTGTAGCCCGGTTCCCCGTCGTCCTCACCCACCAACTGCGGCACATGGTCGGGGCGCAGGCAGCCGGTGAAACCAACCTCGCGGTAGGCACGAATCGCCTCGGCCATGTCGGTGGGGCCGTTGTCATGGAAGGTCTCGATGAAATCGTCGGCCGTCCCCCGGACATCGCGGAAGTGGACATAACGGATGTGGGGGCCCAGGCGGCGGATCGCGGCGGGAATGTCGACCCCCATCTCGGCGAAGGTTCCCTGGCAAAAACAGATCTTGTTGGCCGGGCTGGGGACCAGCGTCATCAGCTTCTCGAAGTTCTCGACGCTGTTCATGATGCGGGCCTTGCCAAGGAACACGGGCAAGGGCGGATCGTCGGGATGCATGGCGAGGGTCACGCCGCAGCGCTCGGCCACCGGAATCACCTCGTTGAGAAACCGTTCCAGGTGACTCCACAGCGCGGGGGCTTCGATATGAGCCCCGTCGACCGACGCCGCAGTCTGTGAAAGCGACCGGGCCCGTTCGACATCCTGGAGACGAAACGCGGTGGTCTTGGCTCCGCCCCGCTCCGGAGCATTCAATTGTGTCCGCACCCAGTCAGTCCCCGCCATGAAGTTGTAACACAGTAGGGGAATGCCCAATTCGGCCATGTCATGCAACAAGTTTTTGACGGCCTGCAGTTCCGTGCCATCATCGGCGCCGATCTTGATGTTTTCGATCGGCAGGTAGCCTTCGACGACCGACAGCCGCAACCCGAACGATTCGATCAGCCGCTGCGTCTCCATCAACTGGGCCATTCCCCCCACAGGGTAGCGCGAGACGATGTCGGTCACCCCGCATTGGGCGGCCAACTGCAGGTTTTCGGCGGAGAGGGGGGTGAGAACACTGGCCAGTTGCATGGTGGCGAAGAGGTGGGAGAGGTGAGGTAACGGGCGAGTCGGCCCCGAGAACAACGTCGACCGGCGGGCGGCGACGCGACTCCAGCCGCTGCGCGGTCACCGCGACTGGCTCTTCGAGACTCAGGCGATGCGCAACAGCCGGCAGGGTTCCTCATAGCACGATTCGAGTTCCAGGGAAACCGCCTGGCGCTCGTTCAACCAGATCGGCAGCGCGGGCAAGACCTGGCCCACCTGCAAGCGGTAATACCAACTGTCCAGCAACCTCTGGGCGAGAGTGGCACGCAGTCGCATGGTCACGGCCGACATGGGTGACGGCTCGGGTTCCAAATCGGGATCGGTGCTTTCGAGCCAATCCATCACCTGCTTTTACAGATTGAACTCCCAGGTTCCGACCACATCCACGATGGAGACACAAATTCCCCGCTTCAACAGGGTTGCGATTTTGGCCACAAAACTGGACCGGGTCTCCAGGCGATCTTTGTGGGATGGACTGACCAATTCGATGGCGGCCACCAGTCGTCGATCACGGCGACTGTCGTACACGCGAACTTCGTAAAGATCCTGGAGGGGCAACCGCGGTTCCGCAGTTCGTGTGGGGCGCGGGGGAGCCTGGGACGCAACGGCGATCAGCGGCCCCGACAATGAATTTCGTTCGCAACAGGGGACGAGGGACTTTCGGAGGTTCCCACATCGATCTCAGACAACGTCCCCAAGTGCACCCCGGGCGCTGCGAAGTCGGGCGCAGGCAGAACACTGGAGAGTTGCCGGACAATCATCGCCGGCCACATACCATGCAGTTCATCCCAGGAATGGACGTCGTCGAGGGGCGATCGGAAGTGATCTCTCGAGGGCATTGTTCGTTCCTCCACAAGCGTCATAACATGCTGAGGCACCCAGGAAATGCCCCCCCTTCCCGGTTCCGCAATTGACCTCCCACGCTGTGGGCCGAGGGGGTGGACAGCCACCTGTTGGCAGGCCCCCGCGCCATCTCCCGCCCCCGCCAAAAACTCGCTAGAATCGGGTGACCGAACTTGTTCACCCCTGCGCTTCCCCCCCGGATGGCGGGAAGCCTCACCCTGGTACGTCGTCAATGGATCCCCGCTTCATTCGCAATTTCTCGATCGTCGCCCACATTGACCACGGCAAAAGCACCCTGGCCGACCAGTTGCTGCTCAAAACCGGCACGATCACCCAACGCGAATTCCGGGCCCAGATCCTCGACGACCTCGACGTCGAACGTGAACGGGGGATCACTGTCAAGGCCCGGGCGGTCGCCATTCATTACCAGCACGAGGGACAGACCTACGAGCTGAACCTGGTCGATACCCCGGGGCACGTCGACTTCCACTACGAGGTCTCCCGCAGTCTGGCCGCCTGCGAAGGGGCCCTGCTGCTGGTCGACGCCTTCCAGGGGGTGCAGGCCCAGACGGTCGCCAACGCCTATGCCGCGATCGAATCCGATCTGGTGATCATCCCCTGCATCAACAAGATCGACCTGCCGATCGTGCGGACCGAGGAAGTTCTGGACGAAATGAACACCGTGCTGGGGATCAAGCGGGACGAAGTCCTGATGGTCAGCGGCAAATCGGGCATTGGCGTCGACGATGTCTTCCGGGCGATCGTCGAACGCATCCCCCATCCCGCGGGAGAACCCCAGGCTCCCCTCAAGGCGATGATCTTCGACGGCAAGTACGACAACTTCCGCGGGGTGATCACCTACATCCGGATGCGGGAGGGGACGCTGCGGAAGGGAATGAAGATTGTCTTCATGACCGCCGGCACCAGCCACGAAGTGCTGGAAGTGGGGCAGTTCCGGCCCGACATGCAACCGTGCGACGAACTGGGCCCCGGGCAAGTCGGCTACTTCGTCGCCGGGATCAAGGAACTGGGAGGGGTGCATGTCGGCGACACCGTCACCGAAGCGGGCCGGCGGACCGCCGTGGCGTTTCCCGGGTACAAGTCCCCCCAGCAGATGGTGTTCTGCGGCATGTACCCGATCGAAAAGACCGACTTCGAGAAGCTGCGGGACGAGCTCTCGAAGATGTCGCTCAACGACGCCAGTTTCAGCTTCCTGCCCGAGACCAGCGATGCCCTGGGCTTCGGCTTCCGCTGCGGATTCCTGGGCATGCTGCATATGGAGATCATCCAGCAGCGGCTCGAGAAGGAAGCCAACATCGATCTCATCCAGACCGCGCCCAACGTCACCTATGAGCTGCTGATGATGGATGGCTCGATCCTCAAGATCGACAACCCGCAGGATGTGCCCGAAAATGGCGGGATCCGCGAGTTCCGCGAGCCGATCGTGCGGGTCAACTTCATCCTCCCCAGCGACAGCATCGGCCCCATCATGCAGCTGTGCGCCGACCGCCGCGGAGTCTACAAGAGCACCGAGTACCTGGGCATGTCCCGGGCCCAGCTCGTCTATGAGCTGCCATTGGCCGAGGTGATCTACGACATGCACGACCGGTTGAAGAGCATCACCCGGGGCTATGGAACGCTCGACTACGAGGTGATTGGGTTCCGCCCGGCTGATCTGGTGAAGGTCGATATCCTGGTGAAGGGAGTGCGAGTCGATGCCCTGGCGACCATCATGCACCGCGGCAACGCCGAGCGGCGGGGCCGAGGGCTCTGCAAGCGGCTGAAGGAAGAGATCTCCAAGCATCAGTTCGAGATCCCCATCCAGGCGGCGATTGGCACCCGGATCATCGCCCGCGAGACCATTCCCGCCCTGCGCAAGAATGTGACCGCCAAGTGCTACGGCGGCGACATCACCCGCAAGCGCAAGCTGTGGGCCAAGCAGCGGGAAGGGAAGAAGCGGCTCAAGCAGTTCGGGGAGGTGGAAATTCCCCAGAAGGCGTTCCTGTCGGTGCTGGACGTCAGCGACGACATGTAAACCGCGACGCGGCGACCCGACAGGCGCTACAATGGGGGACCATTTCTCCGGGAGTCCCTGTTGCATGTCCGCCCCTCCGAAGTCCCCCACCGCCACCGAGGTTTCTGCGCCCGCCGATCTGCGGCTGGCGATCGATGGTCTGCACTGCGCCGCCTGCGTGGCCCGGGTCGAAAAGGCGATTGCCGCGGTCCCCGGGGTCGAATCGGTGGTGGTCAACCTCGCCACCCACGAGGCCCTGGTCGCCCCGGGGGGAGTTAACCTCGAGCGGGTGCAGAAATCGGTGGCCGACGCCGGCTATGCCGCCCGCCCTGTCGCCGCCGATGAATGGCTGACAAAACCCACAGCCCCCGCCGACTCCGAAGACGAGCCCTGGACTCCCGAACTGCAGGCCCACTTCCGCCAGTTGGTGCTCGCGGGGGCTCTGACCCTGCCGGTCGTGGTCATTTCCATGGCCGACCTCATGTTCCCCGGACGCGACTGGCTGCTGTGGGCGTTGTCGACCCCGGTCGTTTTCTGGTGCGGGGCACCGTTTTTCGCCGGGGCCTGGAAAAACCTCCAGCGCGGTTCAGCCGACATGAACACGCTGATCGCCCTCGGGACCGGCACCGCGTATTTCGCCAGCGTCGCCGCCCTGCTCTTTCCCCGCCTCATGCAGCCGATCTTGCCCGAACTGCATTCGACCGCTGGCCACAGCGCGGCGGGGCACGCCAGCATGCCGCCGGTTTATTTTGAAGCCGCGGTGACCATTACCTTCTTCGTGCTGCTGGGCCGGCTGTTGGAAGAACGTGCCCGCGGACGCACCTCCCAGGCAATTCGCCGATTGATGGGACTGCAGGCCCGGACGGCGACCGTGGTCCGTGAGGGGATCGAGCAGCAGGTTCCCATCCAGGAGGTGCTGGTCGGTGACCTGGTGGTGGTCAAACCGGGTGAACGGGTCCCCGCCGACGGAACCGTCGTCGACGGCCGCAGCCGCGTCGATGAATCGATGCTGACCGGCGAGGCGCTTCCCGTGGAGAAGACCGCGGGGGCCGCCTTGGTGGGAGGGACCCTCAATCGGGGTGGCAGCCTGCGATTCCGGGCCGACAAGGTGGGGACCGACACCGTGCTGGCCCACATCGTGCAGTTGGTGCGCAACGCCCAGGGGTCAAAGGCCCCCATCGCCCGGCTGGCCGACCTGGTGAGTGCCTGGTTCGTCCCGGCGGTCCTGCTGATCGCCCTGCTGACCTTCGCCGGCTGGTGGTGGCTGGGGCCCGCTCCGGATTCGTTTCGCATGGCCCTGACCTGCGGCATCAGCGTGCTGATCATCGCCTGCCCCTGCGCTCTGGGCCTGGCGACCCCGGCCGCCATCATGGTGGGAACCGGGCGGGGGGCCGAGTTGGGGGTGTTGATCAAAACCGGCACCGCCCTCGAAACCACCTGTCAGGTGCGGACCGTCGTACTCGACAAGACCGGCACGATCACCGCGGGGAAACCGAGCGTGGTCGAGGCCGTACTCTCTCCCGCAGTCAGCCGTACCGACGCCCCCCGACGGTTCACCAAGCGCGAGCTACTGCAGGCGGTGGCCCAGGCTGAGTTGCGTTCGGAACACCCACTCGGGGAGGCGATTGTCGACACCGCCCGGACAATGGGTCTGACGCTGTCCGATCCGACCGAGTTTGAATCGCATGCTGGGTTGGGGGTCGAAGCAGTCGTCGAGTTGCCATCGGGCCCCGTGCGGGTTCTGGCTGGCAATGCGGCATTGTTGATTCAGCGGGAAATCGACCCCTCGCCTCTAACGGTCGACGCCCGGCGGATGGCCGAACTGGGGCAAACGGCGGTGCATGTGGCCCTCGAGGGAGTTCCCGCCGGGGTGATTGGCGTCGCCGACCCCGTGAAACCCGAGGCGGCCGAGGCAATCGCCCGGCTGCGACAACTGGGGCTCGAGGTGGTGATGCTGACGGGCGACAACGAGCAGACCGCTCAGGCGGTCGCCCGGCAAGTGGGGTTGAGCGAAGTCTGGGCGGGGGTCTTGCCCGCCGGCAAGGCGGCCCGGGTTGCCGAGCGGCAACAGCGGGGACACAAAGTGGCAATGGTGGGAGATGGGGTGAACGACGCCCCCGCCCTGGCACAGGCGGATGTGGGAATTGCCATGGGCACCGGGACCGATGTGGCCCTCGACGCCGCCGACATCACCCTGCTGCGGGGAGACCTCCGCGGGGTGGTGACGGCGTTCGAACTGTCGCGCCAGACGATGCGCACCATCCGCCAGAACCTGTTCTTCGCCTTCATCTACAACATCCTGGCGATTCCCTTAGCCGCCGGCGCGTTGTATCCCCTACTGAAGCTGCTGCTCAGCCCGATGATCGCCAGTGCGGTGATGGCGCTCGAAAGCGCCTCGGTGGTCACCAACAGCCTGCGGTTGAAGCGTTTCCAGCCCAGTCTCCAAGCCGCTAATCAGGCCGCGGTCATTCCGGCCCCCCCGGCAGCCACCAAGGCAACTTCCGGGGCCACCAACTCGCTCCCGGTTGTCACCAGTTGACGACCGGCGGTTTCCCCGTGACAATTCGTTCCATTGGGCGGTGTTCATGAAGTGACACCGCCCCTTTGTGCCCAGCCCCGGCTCCCTGGATATTCGGAGGGCCGGGGTTGTGCATTTCTCTTCGGCCCTCACTCCGCTCACCCCAAAGCCGTGCCATGATCCAATTGAAGAAAATCCTGCTGCCCACCGACTTCAGCCAGAACTCGCGTTCGGCCGAAAAATATGCCTGTGCGCTGGCCGATCAGTTTGGAGCCGAGTTGCATGTGCTCTACGTATTGCAGGACCTGACGCTGGTGATGCCCGAGCCCGGGGCGATGTTCGCGATTCCCGCGGTCAACACGGCCGAGATTCAACAGAGTGCCGAGAAGGCGCTGACTTCCGTTCCTGATCCCGGCTGGAGCGCTGGCAAGAAGGTGGTGCGGGCGACGCGGAATGGCTCGCCCTATGCCGAAATCTGCGGGTATGCGGACGACACCGGCATTGATCTGATTGTGATTGGCACGCACGGTCGTTCGGGACTGTCGCACGTGCTGTTGGGAAGTGTGGCCGAGAAGGTGGTGCGCAAAGCCAACTGCCCGGTGCTGACAGTCCGCCCCAACGAGCGCGATTTCGTGAAGTAAGTCACCCCGAAGACCAGGCCGGCACTCAGGAAGGCGTTTGTCAGCGACTGGGCAGCAGCCGCTGACAAACGCCCGGCATGGCTTGGATCTCGCCACGACTCTTGAGACAACGCTCGGTGGCTTGCGGTTCTCAGCCCCCGGTCGGTGGAGTTGCTCCGGGCCCCTCGTCGGCTGCGGAGTTTCGCGAGCCATACTTCGGCTCTTCTCCCCGCAGCAGCCGGCCGATGTTGCTGCGATGCCGCAGGATGATCAGCGCTGGCACCAGCACGCTGAACACTCCCAGGCTCCACTGGCTGCCGGAGAAGAGCTGCGGGCCGTATTTCCCGAACTGCGTGATGGCAAACACCGCGGCGGCCACCATGGCCCCCAGCGAGACGTACCGGCAAAGCCCGAAGCAGATCAGAAAGGCCCCTCCGGCAATCAGCGTGGCGTGCGGGGCCAGGCAGCTGACCACCCCCAGCGCGGTCGCCACCCCTTTGCCACCCCGCAGCCCGAGAGAAAACGGGTACATGTGCCCGACAATCGTCGCCACCCCCACCGCGACCTGCCAATGCAGAAAGCCCTCCGTTCCGGGAGGGAGCAATTGCTTCGGCAACAGGGCCACTGGCAACCCCCCCTTCAACGCGTCGAGCGCCAGCACCAGCAAACCCCAACGGTTCCCCAGCACCCGCCCCACATTGGTGGCTCCCACATTCCCGCTGCCATGCAGCCGAATGTCGATACCGCGGACCCACCGGGCCACGAGATAGCCCACTGGAATGCTGCCCACCAGGTAGCCCAACAGCACGCAAGCCACACCCCAGGCAAACTCCATGATTGATCCTGCCTCAGGCGGATGGGGAGGGAACAGCCAATTGCTGAGACAACGCCACCAGGCGGTCCAGCACGTCATTCGCCCGGCCGGAATCGAGCGCCGCGCGGGCCCGCTCGACTCCTTCGGCCAGCGTCCCCACCTTGACCGCCGCCAGCAGCGCTGCCGCCGCGTTGGCCAGCACGATGTTGCGGTGTGGGCCCGGCTTGCCGGCGAAGATCTCGCGGATCGCCACGGCACTCTCCGCCGGTGACGTCACTTTCAGATCCTCGGGAGTACACGCCGGCAGTTGCAGTTCTTCCACCGTCCAGCGGTGCGTCTTCAACTGCCCCGCCTCGACCTCGATGGCAGTCGTCTCGCCCCACAGACTCACTTCGTCGAGCTGGTCGGCCCCGCAGACCACGTAGGCGTGTTTCCGGCCCAGGTCGGCCAGTGCCCGGGCCAGCAATCCTGCCGTCTGCACCCGGCTCACGCCAATCAACTGGTATTCGGCCCGCGCCGGGTTCGTCAGCGGCCCGAGCAGATTGAAGATGGTCCGGAACTTCAGTTGTCGGCGGACCGGGGCCACATGCTTCATCGCCAGGTGGTACGTGGGAGCGAAGCAGAACCCCAGACCGATCTCGTCGATGCAGCGGGCGGCCGCCGCGGGGCTCAGCCCCACCTGCACTCCCAGTTGCTCCAGCACATCGGCCGAACCACTGCTGCTCGAGACCCCCCGGTTGCCATGCTTGGCCACGGGCACCCCGCACGCCGCCACCACAAAGGCCGTGGCCGTGCTGATGTTGAAGGTGTGCAGCCCATCTCCCCCGGTACCGCACGTGTCCAGCAGCCCCGCCCGATGCACGGGAACCGGAGTCGAACGCTCACTCATCGCCCGGGCGGCCCCCTCGATCTCGGCGACCGACTCCCCCTTGACCCGCAACGCCGTGAGGAAGGCGGCAATCTCCACCTCGCTGGCGCCGCCATCCATGATGGTGCCAAACGCCGCGTAGGCGGCATGACTGTCGAGAGACTCGCCCGATGTCAGCCGCGCAAGCGCCAGTTGCAGGGTGGTCGCTGGAGTTGCCTGTGCCATGAGGGGGGCTTGCGAAGGGAATGACCGGGTGCGAGGATGCGGGTCGGGGGAGATCCACTTCTCTTGTCTGGCAGTCTGGCGAATCTGGCGCCACGCGCCAAGACCCGCCCCCCGCCCGTGGGGGGACGGCTCTCACCATCTCGTTCCCGGTTCCTCGTTCCCGGTTCGTTTGCAGGATTTCCCCCCGTGAAATTGATCGGTCATCTCCTTCGCCGACTGGGTCTGCCCCGGCTGGGCCCGCTGCTGGCCCTGCTGGCTGCGCTCTCTCTCGCCAGGCCCACCGCCACTCACGCCGCGGACGCCCCCCCGCCCAACATCCTGCTGATCATCTCCGATGACCAGGGTTGGACCGACTTCGGCTTCATGGGACACCCGGTCATCCAGACGCCGCATCTCGACCGGCTCGCGCAGGAGAGCCTGATCTTTCCCAACGCCTACGTTCCCACTTCCCTCTGCCGGGCCAGCCTCGCCACGCTGTTGACCGGGCTCTACGGGCACCAGCATCGCATCTGTTGCAACGATCCCCCCGATGGCGTCGCCCGCGATGCCATGCATCCGTTCATCCAGACGGCCCCCGCCCTCCCCCGCCTGCTGCAGTCGCGGCAGTACCGCAGCCTGCAGACCGGCAAGTTCTGGGAAGGGCACTTCTCCAATGCCGGGTTCACACATGGCATGACGGTCAAGGGCCGACATGGTGACGACGGGTTGGTGATTGGCCGACAGACCCTGCAGCCGATCGATGATTTCCTGTCCGACCGCGGCCCACAGCCGTTCTTCGTCTGGTACGCTCCCATGCTGCCACACGAGCCGCACAATCCCCCAAAGGTGCTGCTCGAAAAGTACACCGCTCCCGGGCGCCCCGCGAAGCTGGCCGCCTACTACGCCATGTGCGAGTGGTTCGACCAGACGGTGGGTCAGGTGCTGCAACGGTTGGATGACCTGGCGGTGCGTGACAACACCCTCGTGATGTTCGTGATTGACAACGGGTGGATCCAGGAGACGGGTACCGTCCGCACCACGCGGGGCTGGTTCGCCCCGAAAAGCAAGCTGTCTCCCTATGATGGCGGACTGCGGTTTCCCCTCTTGATCCGCTGGCCGGGCAAGATTCGTCCCGGGCGCACTGAATCGCTGGTCTCGAGCGTCGATGTGGTCCCCACGCTGCTGGCTGCCGCCCAGGTCGAAACCCCACCGGAGCTGCCCGGGGTCAACCTGCTGACCGAAGCGACCACGGGCCAACCTTTGGCCCGCACCGCGGTGTTTGGCGAGATTTTCGAGCACACCGCGTCCAACCTGGAACAACCCGCGCTCGACCTCACGCATCGCTGGGTTCGCGAAAACAACTGGAAGCTGATTCTGTTCGAAGAGCCGGGGCAGGGGCCCGAACTGTACGACCTGCAAGACGACCCCCACGAAGAGCGCAACCTGGCCCAGCGGGAACCACTGCGCGTCGAGACACTCGCGAAGTCGATCGACACGTGGTGGGCTGGCCGTAAGGCGGCTCCCCCCCTCGCCACCCGTCGCGGCGGCCGGGCTCCCGACAAGCTCGACCTGTTCCCCTTTTCGCCGCAACACACCCACGGCTCATGCGTGGTGGAATGCCCCAATGGCGATCTGCTGGCGTGCTGGTACCGCGGCTCGGGCGAACGCAAAGCCGACGATGTGCTGGTCGAAGGGGCCCGCCTGCGCCGTGGCGACACCCGCTGGAGCGAGCCGTTCCTGTTGGCCGACGCCCCCGGCTTTCCCGACACGAATCCCTGTCTGTTCATCGATCCGCAGGAACGGCTCTGGCTGATCTGGCAGACCATTGTCGCCAATGACTGGCACACCGCCCTCTGCCGGTACAAGGTCTCGGAAGATTTCCTCAAGCCCGGTCCCCCCACCTGGAACCGCACTGACGACCTGCTGCTGAAGCCCGGAGCCGAATTCGCCGCAGCCCTCGAACGCCACGCCGGCGAAGTCTTGAAGCACCTCGACCAGATTCCCGCCGACCAGCGCGAAAAGTTACCCGACTACCTGGCCGAACGGAACCGCCGCGCCGCAGACAAGTTCTATTCGCGGATGGGGTGGATGACCCGGGTGCATCCGGTGTTGTGGCGTGATCGGCGGATGATTGTCCCCCTTTACTCGGACGGTTACGACCTCGCGCTGATGGCCCTCTCCGACGATGGGGGCCAGACCTGGCGGGCCAGCCAACCGCTGGTAAGCCTGGGAGGGGTACAACCCTCGCTCGCCAAACGCCGCGATGGAAGCCTGGTGGCTCTGATGCGCGACAATGGCCCTCCGCCCAAGCGGGCCCTGCAGGCCACCTCGGCCGACGGGGGCGAAACCTGGAGCACCGTGACCGACACCGACATTCCCAACCCCGGCTCGGGGCTGGAAGTGATCGTGCTCAAGTCGGGCCGGTGGGCTTTGGTGAACAACGACACCGAACAGGGACGGCACCGCCTCTCGGTCTGGCTCTCGGACGACGAAGGACGCACCTGGCCCTGGAAACGCGCGATCGAAGACTCCCCCGCCGGCCCCGGGGCCGACACGGCCAGTTACCCCTCGCTGCTCCAATCGCGCGACCTGTCGCTGCACCTCACCTATTCGTTCGTTCGCAAGGGGAGTGATGTTCCCCAGACCGCCCAGGGAGAGCCCCTGCGCGAGACGATCCGTCACGCCCACTTCGACGAGGCTTGGGTGATGCAGGAGGCCACTCCGTAATCGGCGGTGACCCCAAGTAACTGATTAGTTCCCAGCGGCGATGAAAAGGTGTCAGGAACCTTTTTTAAAAAAGGTTCCTGACACCTTTTTTGTCCCGGACGGTGGCCCGCTCAGCTCTCGGCGATCCATTCAAACCGGGGCACCGTCCGACCCGCGACTTCGACGGTTTCCTGAAACATCGCCCGCGGCCGGACCCACCAACTCCGGTCGCCATAGTCGCACCGATACACGACCAACTCTTCCTCGGTCTCGCTGTGGCGGGCGAGAGCCAGCACCAGGTACTCGTTCCCTTTGTAGTGCCGGTAGCGACCGGGACGGACTTCAGGCAGAGCCGACATCAGACAGTTTCCTGGACGCAATTCGGGGAGCAAGCGGGTCCCCTGTTCCCAATGACCCCCGCCGCACAACGCATCATTTCCCGGGCAGGCTGCGCACAGGCAGGTGTTGTTCGAGAAACGACTGCGTCAGCGGCAGATTGATCTCGTGCCCGCCCACGAAGTACCGCACCTCGGCCCGGTCCGGGACACCCAGTTGCAGGTACTGACGCTTCACCCGGGCGAATTCATAGGCGACCCATTCATCGATTCCCACCCCATCGGAATGCCCCCGTTCGACGAGGAAGGGACGCGGGGCGATCAACCCGGCGATCTCGGCGTAATTGAAGGTCTCGGCGGTGTCGAATTCGCTGTGATCGTGCTCGTTGGTGAACTGGAAGCTGAAGCGGTGTTCGAGGCTGGTGTGCTTCCAGACCTCTTCGTTGAAGTCTCCCGAACAGATCGACAAGGCGTATTGCGGGATGGCCGCCGGCAACAGCATCGCCGATTTGCCGCCGTACGAGAGACCGTAGAAGCCGATCTGTTCGCGATCGACGAAGGGCAAGCTCCCCAACCACTGCAGCGCGCGCTCATGCATCCGCACCATCGGAGCGAAAAACGTCTGGCCAATCGCCATGCCCTTCCGCTGCAGTTGCCGGTACTTTTCTTCCCCCAGATACAGGTTCTGCGGGGCATAGACCACCCAGCCCTGCTCGGCCAGACGGGCCCCGAAGCCGTGGTAGTAACGGTTGTCTTCCTGGGGATCACAAATCTCCTGCGGCCGCCCCGCCCGCCCATGCTGGGCCACCACCACCGGCCGACGCTGGCCCTCGGGAATGTTCCGGGGGACCAGCAAAATGCCGTAGGTGTGCACCTCGGGCCAAAGATCGAGCACCACCTCGTACCCGATGAACGCCGGAGTCTCGTAGATCACCCGCGTCCGGGGATTGACCGGCCGACTGGGCGGGGGTGATTCTCCCAGAATTTCCCTCCGGAACTCGGCCCGGTACGGAGTGGTGGTTTCGCGCCAACGTTCGAGATTCGAGGCGTCGGCCCGGCTCCAAGACTCCCCCCGGCGAAAAGTCGCCAGCCGGGCCTGACGCTGAACATGCTCCACCAGTTGCGTCACCTGCCGGCGCATCCGTTCGCGCGGATCCCACAGTCGTCCTTCCGCCAAACGGGCATCCGCCAGGGGACTCAACGGGGCCAGATCCCGCACGGCATCGAGGTCCCGCAGCAGCTCCTGCAGTGCCGGGTCGCCCACAGTGGCGCGTGCCTCAGGCGCGGACGGCAGCAGAATGCGGCGCCCCCCCGGCTGGGGGCGGTACACCGCTTCGAGCCGGGACCATTCGCTCTCCACCACTGCACAGGACGGCGTGGTCAGTCGACCGGTCGCGGCCTGGTTTCCCGGGTGCGGGCCACGGGGACCGCTTACCTCGGGCCAGGGACTGGCCTCCACCACGAACTGTTTCGCCATCGACAGGTCCAGCAGATCCGCACTGCGAAAATCGCGCGCCAGTCCCCAGACGTTGCGGTCGATCGGCTGTTGCCAGAGATCGGCCAGCGGCCCCAAGGCCCCCGAAACCAGCACCCGGTCAAACCGGTCGTCGACAGCCGCCGTCAACAGGCCCAACCAACCCCCCTCGCCATATCCCGCGAGAAACAGTGGCGGTTTGGTTGCTGCCTCCTGTCCCAGCGCCTGCAACACGCCGGCGGCCCCCAGCACCTTGTGAATCTCGTAACCGGCGAGATGGCGACCCAGGTAGTACGCCTGGCGGTACACCCATTCCCGATGCGATTGGTTCGTCTGCGCCACACGCGGGTTGCCCGAAAAATCATTGCGACGGTCGAGCAGGGTGGGAATGACCACCCGGCAGCCGCGCTCGGCCAACCGACGGGCCCAGGCGAAGGGCAGTTCGGCCTCGGCCGTTCCCACCCCCGCGAGTTGCTCGGGAGACTGGTCGGCGTCGGGCAGGGCGATCACATTCGCCAACACGGTGCCCCGGGGCTCGACCAGCAACCCCTCCCCTTCGACCCCCTCCAGCACGGGCCAGCGGATCGCCATCACCCGCACCCGCTCATTCCCAGCCACCTCTGCGGGTGTCTGGAGCGTTCCGACCAACTCAAAGTCGCGAGGAGCCAGCCGCGGGTCTTTGTTCAGCCCCAGGATCCGCCGCAGACGCTCGCGTTGCTGCTGCCGCCTCTCCGGTGTGCGCGGGCCAGACTTCGCCAGTTCCCGCTGCAGACGGTCGGTCTCAGTCAACAACCAGCGATCGACCCGGTCGACCACCTCCAGCGAGAGATCGCCCGACAGCCCGAGCGGTGCGGTCCCCGGCAACGGTTCGGCCCCTTGCACCGCCGACTCGCGATCCCACCCCGACACCAGCCCCAGCCCCAGACACCACAGGGCCAGACATGTCGAAAACCACAGACACCACCCCCTTCGAGACACGCTCATCGCACCCACTCCCCAGGAACCAACCATCCCGCTCTTGACGCGGTCAGTTTCGGGAGGGCGGTCGCAGGTGTCAACGGGCCCGGCCGCCGCTACTCGGCCTGCCCAATCAGCGTCTTCCCCTGTTCCTTCTGGAAGGCGTTCAAACCCTCGCTCAGAAAGTTGGCGAACTGCATGGGGTTGGGATCATAACCCAGTTTCTCGGCCAGGATTCCCGCACCAGGAGGTCCCTTCAGCAGATCGGCCTGCGGAGGAATCACCACGTAGGCCGGCAGGGTCGTGTCTTCAAACCACCCTTCCTGCAGTTCGACGTTCTGCTTCAGCAGCCGGGCCCGTTCGACCGGGTCAGCCACGCCGGGAACCTGATCGCACCACAGTTGCACGCAGACAAACTCCTTCAGCCGGGCAATGACCTCGGGGCTCGCGAGTGGCCCTTGCTCCATCTTGCGGCAGTTCACGCAGTTCACACCGGTGAATTCCAGAAAGACTGGCTTGCGGTTCTTCCGCGCGTACTCCAGGGCCTTCACATAGTCGAGGGCGTACAGCAGTTCGCCATGTTTTTGGGCCGGACCCAGTTCCCCCTCCTGCTGCACCTCCGACTCGAACCGCGGCGGGGCGAATGCCGAGACCAGTTCCCACACCTTGCCATCCGGCTTGCGGCCCCCGTACAGGCCGACGGCCAGATACGCGGCCAGTCCCATAAAACTCATCGCCGAGAACAGCCTCAGCACCCCCACATGGTCGGTCGCCATATCGTGCGGCAGCCGGAACAAACCCAGCAGATACAGCGTGGCGGTCAGCGAGATCACCAGCCAGGCCGAGATGACCAGTTCGTAATCGAACACCATGGGCTTGGGGTTCCAGGCCCAGTCGGCGACCGACAGAAACTTGAACGCCGCCCCAATCTCAAGCAGCCCCATGATCACCTTGATGGTGTTCATCCAGCCTCCCGCGCGGGGCAGCTTTTTCAGCCAACTGGGGAACAGGGCGAGGAAGAAGAATGGCAGCGAGAAGGCGGCCGAAAACGCCAGGAGCCCCAGCAACGGCCAGAGCCGGTCGCCACTGGCCGCCATCCCCAACAGCCCCCCCACGAACGCGAACGTGCAGGTGAACGAGGTCAGGGTGAAGGTGAGGGCCATGAACAGCACCCCCACGTACCCTCCCCGCGATTCCTGTCCCGAAGAATACATCAACAGCCAACTGGGAATGGTGATCTCAAACAGCCCCAACAGGTTGAACCCAAAGAAGATCATCACCGCGGCGATGAACAGGTTCAGCCACGGGTTGTTCGCCAGGGTGTTCAGCGAGGCGGCCCCGAACAACATGCTCATCACCAGCCCCAGCACCGTGAATGTCGCCACGATCCCCAGGCAGTAAACCAGCGCCATCACCACCGGGCGGTGGTTTTTCTGCTCACTCTGCTTCTGGAAAAAACTGACGGTGATGGGGACCATCGGGAAGACACACGGCGTCAGCAGCGAGGCGAACCCGGCCAGCACTGCAGCCCCCAGGAAGAGCGGCAGCCCCTGCGATTTGTCGACCCCACGGCCGGCATTCGATTCGGCCACCGTGGCCTCCGCCCCCCGCAGTCCCTCGCCCCGCTCGGCATCGATGTTTTGCGGTCCCTCCCGCCCCACCGCAGGAGCCTGGGGTTCGCGGGCCGGCTGCTTGACAGCCGGTTCCACCGCGCCCTGCGCTGGCCGTACCGATTGCGCCACCACCGGCGCGGCGGCGATCGCGTTTTGCGCGGCGGTCATCTTGAGTGACTGCACAATCAACCCCAACCGGGGTGCCGCCTGCGGATCTCCCTCTGCCGCCACCACCTCGAGGGGAATCTCAAAGTCAAAACCGGCCCACTTGCAGATCGACTCATCACACGCCTGCCACGCCGCCGTCCCCTTCATCAGCAGAGATCCCGGTTTCGCCGTGGCGGGAACTTCCAGCTCCCGCTCCAACGTCACCTTCCCCTCCCAGGTCTTCTCGGTCAGACCCGCGTACTGAGTACTGGCGGCGGCATGCGGGGCGGGTCCATAAAACTGCGCATCCACGGGGTTCAAGTCGGCAATGTCGCGCAGTTCGATGACGGTGCGGTTCGGTCCCGAATCGTCGGGCAGCAACCCCTGGTCGAACCCATAAATGTGCCATTTCGGTGCCAGCTCCACCTGCACCAGCACCTTCACGCGGTCACCCGGTTGCACCTCCCCGCGGT
The DNA here is from genome assembly GCA_903861195.1 of uncultured Planctomycetaceae bacterium. GTDB lineage: Bacteria > Planctomycetota > Planctomycetia > Planctomycetales > Planctomycetaceae > UBA10511. The sequence goes on from CAIOTJ010000175.1 coordinate 20,077, forward strand.
CGACCCCCACCCGCCAACTGGTCACCGCCACCTGCTGCGCCCCCCGCGGTCCCGAGAGCTGCTCGAACTTCTGGTTCGGCTGTTGGGCCACGGGCAGAGAGACCGGGCCTGCGGCCAGCAAACCTTGAGGTTCGACCACGGCGCTCCCGGCTGCCCCGGTCGAAGGGCCGATGGCTGGCAGATCGAGAACCGCCTCGATGGGCGTCTTCCCAAACTTGCAGTTCGCGTCGTCGCAAACCTGGTAGCTGATCTGACCCGTCACCGCCACGCGGGTCGCCTGAGGCAACACGCGGAAGGTCTGCGTCCAAACCACTCCCCCCACAAACTTCTCGACATCGCCCGACTCGCCCCCCACGGCAAACTCAGGGACGTTCTCGATCTTCGAGTCCCGGTCGGCATTGAAGGCGGGCACGGCCTGCTCCAATCCTTCCAACCGGGTGTACTTGACGCTGGTATCGGGCCCCGAGACCGGATTGATGGCGTAGATCCAGGCGTCGGGAGGGGTGGTGACCGAGATCACGAGATCGACAGTACCGACTTTCGCCCCGGGAACCAGCTCGACTTTGACGTCGGCGGGAGCCTTCCTGGCGGCCCGCGCAGGCCGGTCGCCCGCGTTGTTCCCCTTCTGCAGCAGATCCTTGAACGATTGCTGAGCCGGTGCCGCCATCACCCACAACAGGGTCAGCAAGAAACCAGCACCGTGCCAGAAACCAATTTGCTGCAACGTCGAGCGGGCACGCATGGAAGACTCTCCAGGGGTTGGAGACAGCGGTCCCCCGCACGACCGCGCCGCGGCCCGGGCAGATGGTTCGCGGTCGGGATCCCTCCCGCCGTTCCACAGTCTCTCTCAATTCAGTTTAGATGATAGCGGAGTCGGTGCGACCGCAATACCCGAACCAACCCCGTTCACCCCTGCGGACCACACCGGTCACGACACCGGGGCAAGCTTTCAGGGCGCGCCGTGCCAAGCCAATTGCACAACAGCATTCCCGCCCGCTTGACCAGCGACGGCGGCACAGACGATGTCCCCAGTCGTCCACTGTCGGCGTGGTGCCCGCTCAATCCCGCGCGGTCGATCAGCCACGGTGGGGCAACCGCAGGCTGCCGATCAGCTCTTGCACCCGCGACAGCCCCTCGGCTGCGAGGGTCGCGTCGAGATCGTCGACCAACCGCCCCGCCAGAGTGGGGTTGTAGAAGTTCGCCGTGCCAATCTGCACCGCCGAGGCCCCGGCCACGAGAAACTCCAACACATCGTCGAGAGTGCCGATTCCGCCGACGGCGATGATCGGCAACTGGGGGAGTTTCTGGGCCACCTGGAAGACCATGCGCAGCACCACCGGCTTGATGGCGGGGCCCGACAACCCCCCCAGCACATTCCCCAGAATGGGGGCCCGTTTGCGCCAGTTGATGGCCATGCCCTGCAGGGTGTTGGTGAGGGTGACGGCATCCGCCCCCCCGTCGGCCGCCGCTTGGGCGATCGGCACAATGTTGGTGACGTTGGGCGTCAGTTTGGCAACCACCGGCAGCCCACAGACCCCACGCACCCCGGCCACAATATCGCGGGTTCTCTCGGGGTCGACGCCGAAGTCGACGCCCCCCGAGACGTTGGGGCATGAGATATTCAATTCGAGCCCGGCCAGCCCTGCAACGGTCCCCAGACGCTCTGCCATCTGCAGAAACTCATCGCGGTCGTGGGCGGCAATATTGGCAATGACCGAAGTCCCCAGACCCAGCAGGTAGTCCAGGTGCTTCGAGAGGAAGACCTCGAGCCCGTCATTGTCGAGCCCGATGGAATTCAAGAGCCCCGAGGCGGTCTCCACCGTCCGCGGGGGAGGGTTTCCCTTCCGCGGGTGCAGCGTGATGGTCTTGGGAACGATTCCCCCCAGGCGTGCGAAGGGAACAAACGCCGCCATTTCGCGGGCGTAACCGAATGTTCCCGAAGCAACCAGAATGGGATTCGCCAGGTGGAGGCGATTGAGCTCAACGGCAAGGTGGGGCACGAACAAGTCCAGCATCAGCCGGGACCGCGATCGTGTTTCCTCCACGCATCGCCGGTTCCAGCAGGGAACAGCGCAGCGCGGGGCATCCTATGCCGTGAGCGGTCCGGCGGCAATCACCCGCCCGACCCGCCCCAACCCCCAGACCGGCGTTAGATCACGCCGCCGTGGGTGCGGTAGGGAGTCTCGAAGTCGGGCTGGTCAAGAAACCAGAACCGTTCCCAGATGTCGAGAATCTGGCGAAAGTTTTCGGAGGTGTAGATCAACTGCCGGGCCCGGCGATCGCGTTCCGACGAGAAGATCGGAACGATGCAGCCCGAGTTGATCAGGGCGGTGGCGGCCAACAGCGTGCAGAGAATGAACTTCCGCATGGGACTCCTCCATGAGTAGCCAGACGGGGAGCGGGCCGCACGTGCAGAGCGTGCGGAACACACCCTCGCCGAACCAGCCGCCAGACCTGCAACCAGGCGTCGGGCCAACTCGGCGAAATCGGACGTAAATCAGGCAGCCAGAACGGCTTGAAGAGACGGGAGGCAGGCGAGCCGACGCGACGTCAGGGACGCGAATCGGTCGAAGGGGGCGAGAGCTTGGAGGGAGAATCGGCTTGAGTCAGAAGGGCCAGGGCCTCGGCGGCCGCCGCCTCTTCCAACTGCCGCACCTTTTCTTCCATCTCCTTGCCAGGCTTGAAGGTCACGACAAACTTCTCGGGGACAAAAACTTTCGCCCCAGTACGCGGGTTTCGCGCTTTCCGGGCCGCTCGTTTCTTGACCTCGAACACGCCAAAGTTCCGCAGCTCAATCCGCTTTTCCGCGATCAGTGTTTTCACAATCGCGTCGAACGTCTTCTGAACGATCTCTTTCGTCTTGAGCTGGGTCATTCCGATCTCCTCGGAAATCGCCTTGACGATCTCTTTCTTGGTCACGACTCGAATCTCCCCGCGAGAGGTGTCGCCGGTCCGAAAGACCGGGTCCAGCGTCGGTTCGACTGTACTGCCGGAATCGACATAAAGTCAAGCCGAGACGACTCTTCACGCGACGAGAGCCTGTCTTTCCACCCCCCGTTTTGCCGCAGGAATCACCCTCGGCAAACAGTCTGTGAACGACCGGCTGACAGTAGGTATCGGCTAGCGCTCTTCGGGAACTTCAGCAGAATCGCTGCGACCGGAATTTTTTTCCTCACGCAGAAACATCACCAGCGGCCGGTAGTCCCATCCGGCCCCATGCTCATCGTGCAAGTCCTTCAGCCGCTTGAGGTAACGTTCGGAAAGCTCCTCTCCCACCCCCGCATACCCCGGATCACAATAGTACACCCGACAGCCCAGCGGCCGACGCTCCCGGGCGGTACACAGCGCCCCCACCTGGTACGGACAGCCGCTGTCGTCGACCGGGGCCTCAGCCGCAAAGGGTTGCTGAAAAAGAAGTTGCGACTCGGCACGCGAGAGAAACAGGGTATGACCGTACTCCCGAAACCGACAACAGCGACCACTCAATTCGCACACTGGTGCCGCCGCGGCAATCTCCCGCCCCAACTCCTCATAGAGCACGGGCAATTGTGAAACCACCGCCGCCAGCCCGCCTTCGGCTGTTCCCACCCGATCTCCCCCGCTGGGCATCGCCGCGTCCGTCGGCATGCGGTTAGAGATCGATCACGGCCGCCTGGGCCTGGATCTCATCCAATTGATACAGCCGCCCTTCACCCGATCCAGGACAAATGGCCACCGTCTGCTTCCAGGCCCGCGGGTTGGCCAGGTTCGAATTCCAGAAGGGCCACGTCCGGCACTGTTTGGGCCGGGCGTTGTACACCTTGCAGCCCCGCGTCTGAGGGTCGAAATAGACGCAGTCGCCGTTGGCGAATTCCTTGAGGCTCACTTTCTTCCCCAACCGGCGGGTGTGCTCAACCCGCACGGTCCCCTCGTCGACCCCCAGAACCTCGGCAATCTGCCGGATCTCGTCGTCGTCGACCCAGACGTATCCCTCCGATCCCGTACAGCAATTGCCGCACTGGGTGCAGGTAAACCGCAGACCTTCGTGGTACCAGGGCTGTGTGCTCATTCCGAAAATGCTAATTGCACCTTCTTCGATCCGCAACCCGCGGGCGTTTGCCCCCCCCACGCCGAATCAGATAAAATCCAGACGACGCGTCCCTCCCGGTCGGCCACTGCTGGTCGAACCTCCCTTGCCCCTCCTCCTCTCCGCGTGAAGGATCACCGCATGCCCGCCCCCCATTGCTCCGGGTTTCGGCAGCTGCAGCCGCTGTTGTCACGCCGCTCGCTGCTGGAATTGGGAATGCTGGGGACGGCCGCCCCCCTTGTGACCCCCGCCCGCGCCTGGGCCAATGGCCGGGTCTCACTCCCCGAGAATTCTCAATTTGGTGAGGGAACCGGATTCGGCAAGGCGAAGGCGTGCATTTTGATGTTCATCTGGGGAGGCCCCTCGCACCTCGACACCTGGGATCTCAAGCCAAGTGCTCCCGCCGAGATCCGGGGCGAGTTCCAACCGATCGCCACCACCGTCCCTGGGATTCAGGTGTCGGAGCACTTCCCCAAGCTGTCACAGCGAGCCGAGCACCTCGCGATTGTGCGGTCGGTCACCCATGACGACCCCGCCCACCTGTCGAGCGTGCATCACCTGCTGACCGGCCGGCATGCCGTCCAGGTGAAGTCCGACGCGATCTCCCCCTCACGGAAAGATTCCCCCCAGATTGGCGCGGCTCTCGCCCGGCTGCGGCCCGGCGACGGGCTGCTGCCGCAGGCGGTCACCATGCCCTGGATGGTGAATCATCCGGCCGCTCCCGGAGGGACCGCTCCGGGTCAGCACGCCGGTTGGTTCGGGGCGGCGTTTGACCCGTTCCTGGTGACGGGGGACCCCAACCATCCCCAGTGGCAGGTCTCGGGACTGCGAGGCATCGACGGGATCCCGGGAACCCGGCTGCGATCGCGCGAGTCGCTGCTGGCCACCCTCGACCGCTCCGACGCAGGTTCGTTTGGCGGTATGCAGCAGCGGGCCTTCGACATGCTGACCGATCCCGGGGTCGAGCAGGCGTTCGATCTGTCGCGCGAAACCCCCGAGACCCGCAACCGGTACGGCCGTCACATCCACGGGCAGTGCCTGCTGTTGGCTCGTCGCCTCGTCGAGGCGGGGGTGACCTTCGTCTGTGTGAACTGGCACCAGGACGGGGCCAATTTCTGGGACACCCATGGCGACAACTTCAACCGCCTTAAACGCGACCTCATGCCCCCCGCCGATGCCGGTTTCTCGGCACTGCTGCAAGACCTCGAAGACCGGCACATGCTCGATGAGACCCTGCTGGTCTGGGTGGGGGAATTCGGCCGACGGCCGCAGATCACCCCCGGGAACGCGGGCCGCGAGCACTGGCCCTGGTGCGGCAGTGCGGTTCTCGCGGGGGGGGGCATCCGCGGCGGCCAACACTACGGCCGGTCCGATTCGCAGGGAGGCTATCCCGCCGAGGGGGCCACTTCCCCCGCCGACATCGCCGCCACGATGTACCACGCCCTGGGTGTCCCTCCCGACCTCGAAGTCCGCGACCGCACCGACCGGCCGCTCAAACTGACCGAAGGCCAGCCCGTGGTGCCGCTGTTCTGAGGCCCAGGAATGCTCCCTGCGACCCGTCCGTACGACAAATTTGAAAATTTGTCGGTCATAAACCGAGGTCCACACCACCGACCCACCCGTCGGTCCCCAGGTCCCCCAGGCCGAAGGCTGGGTCCAATTCCCTTGAATGTTCCGCGAGCAATGGCGGCTTAAACAGCCAATTCCGTCTGAGGCCCTCAGCCCTTCAGCAGTCTCCAGGAGAATCCCCGATGGACGAGTTTTTCGCGGCGGCAATTGCCGAGGCGGAGCAGGGATTGGCCGAGGGGGGCATTCCCATCGGCTCGGTGCTGGTCCACCGAGGGAAGATCCTCGGACGCGGACACAACCGGCGGGTCCAACAGGGAAGTGCCATTCTGCACGGCGAAATGGACGCCCTCGAGAACGCGGGCCGGCAACCGGCCTCTCTCTACGCCGAGTGCACACTCTACACCACCCTATCCCCCTGCCCGATGTGCACGGGAGCGATCCTGCTCTACCGCATTCCAAGAGTGGTGATTGGCGAGAACCAGACCTTTCTGGGGGATGAAGCTTTGCTGCGCAGCCGGGGGGTCGAACTCACCGTCGTCCAGGACCCGCGCTGCGTCGCCCTGATGACGAAATTCATCCACGACCGCCCCGAGTTGTGGAATGAGGACATCGGAGAGGTCTCGGCAGACAAAAAGTGAGGGCCGCCCTTCCGTACGACAAATTCGAAAATTTGTCGGTCAAAAACCCGCGGACCCCACCACCGACCCACCCGTCTATCCCCAGTTCCCCACAGGCCGAAGGCCGCAATCTTCTCTTCGACCACACCGTTTTGACCGACAGGTTGGAAAACCTGTCGTACGGGGCGACCAGCCCCCTTACCGCCCCTGGTACCGCACCCCTTTGGCCTGCACTTTGCGGCGGTAGACCTTGTCTCCCGCGGTCACGTACAGCGTGTCGAGCTGCGGGCCGCCGAAGCAGACGTTCGAGAGCGGGCCCGGGTGCGGCTTGGCGATCGCCCCTCCCAAGCGGCCCGTCGGATCAAACATCTGCAGCCCCGCCCGCGTCGCCACGTACAGGCGGCCGATGGAATCGACCGTCATCCCGTCCGAGCCGGGCCGGTCGGCCCGCGAGGGCAACTGCACCGGTCCGTAATACCGTTCTTTGTGCGACAGGCTGCCGTCACGTTCCACCCGGAACGTCCACAGCACCGGCTCCTGCGATTCGGTCACCACCAGCGTCCCCTGGTCGGGCGTCAGAATCACCCCATTGGGACGGATCCCTTCCGCCACCACCTTCTTGGTCCGCGAGGCGTCGCCGCTGATGTGCCAGACCCGCTCCCCCGGCGGATCGGTGCACCAGATCGAGCCGTTACCGGCCACCACCAGGTCGTTCGACTGCACCCCCTCGGCCACCACCGTGTACTCCCCCTGGGCGTTGTAGGCCACAATTTGCTTGTCGCCATTCCGGCAACCGTACAGCAGCCCATCAGGACCGAACATCAGGCCGTTGGTGTTGGCAGTCTTGTCATCAAACAGCGTCACCTTGCCGTCCGGTTCGACCCGGAAAATCTTGCTCTCGGGAACGTCGGTGAAGTAAACGCGTCCCTCGGCATCCACTGCCGGTCCTTCGGTGAATTTGTGCCCCTGCGAGACCAACTGCCACCCTTCCCCGTCGAGCAGCACTCCCGACAGGGCCATGTCCTGGGCCGAGGCGACCGTGGGAACGAGACTGATCAGACACAAGGCAATCCACCCGGCAACGGCACGACTCATCGGAATCTCCCCACACCAGACCTGTGTTGTCTTGTTGAAATCCCGCCAGACCAACCGGCGAGTCGCGCACATCTTGAGGGCATGCGCTGTGCGGCCGAAGCCGCGTTGTGCAGCCCCTTTGGCAACCGGGGGCCGAAATTCAGGGCTGGCGGGCCATCACTTGGCGGTCTCGCGCCACAGCCAGCGGAGCGACTCGGGCATGAGGGCTCCGCCATGCTTTCCATTGTGACCCCCGTCGCCGTATTCGAAGCGATAGTCGTACTTCGAGAACTTCAGCGCCGCCGCCATCTCCTGGTTCGCCAGGGGCCAGTTGCCATGCAGGTTGTCGAGGTCGTTGCTCCCCTCCTGCAGAAAGACCCGAATGGGCTTGCGCTCGGTCTTGCGGATCACCGAGGGATACACATGCCCGCCCCGGATGTTGGTGAAGCTGCCGACATGCGAGAGGACCTTGCTGAAGGCGTCGGGACGTTCCCAAGCCGCGGTGAAGGCACAGATCCCCCCCGAGCTGATCCCCCCAATCGCCCGGTGCTCGGGCCGCTCGCTCAGCTTGTAGGTCTGGCTGACCTCCGGGAGGATCTCCTCCAGCAGAAACCGGGCGTACTGGTCGCTGAGCGTGTCGTATTCGAAGCTGCGGTTGCTGCGGGGCTTCTGGTCGGGCTCACTGGCGGGAATCTGCCCGGGATTCAAAAAGATGCCAATCGTCACCGGCATCTGCTTCTTGTGGATCAGGTTGTCGAACACCACCGTCGTCCGGAATTGTCCGTTCGGATCGACGTACGAACCACCATCCTGGAAGATCATGACCGCGGCCGGCTTCGAGCCGTCGTACTGCTTGGGCACATACAGCCACCAGTCGCGCTCGGTCCCCGGAAAGACCTTCGACTCTTTCCATTGCAGCTTGGTGACCGTGCCCTGCGGCACCCCCTCCTGGACCAGTGAATCTCCTTCGAGCTTGTAGTCGTCAGCGGCCGCAGCCGAGTGGACCGTCCCCCACCCCAAACCGGCCAGCAGGGCCAACGTACCCAGGCGGGCCAGCAACCAGTGTCGAGCGCGAGTCATGTTTCCATCCAACGAAAGAAGTGGCGAAGCGGATCGGGGCCGGACTCCCCGGAAGCGGATCTTAACGCCCTCCCCAATCCGGCGGAAACCATCGCCGCTCCCGTGCCGCCGGAACCCGTGTTATCTTCAGGGCGAGCGCCCGCTGACGCAGCGTGTGCAATTCCTGACCAGCCGTCGTTTTTGTCGTGGTGTTGTCTGAGATGCCGCAGCTTTCCGAGATTCTCGCCTGGTTCGACCGCGAGGCCCCCGCGCACCTGGTGGAAGAGTGGGACAACACCGGCCTGCTGTTGGGAGACCGCCACAGCCCCGTCGACCGGGTGCTGACCTGCCTGACTCTGACCGCAGACGTGGCCGACGAAGCGATCGACCGCGGGGCCCAACTGGTGGTCAGTCATCACCCCATCTTCTTCAAGGCGATCAAGAAACTGACCGCCGACGATGCCCAGGGCCGGATGGTCTTGCGGCTGGTGGCCGCCGGGGTGGCGGCCTTCTCGGCTCACACCCGTTTCGACAGTGCCCGCACCGGCATCAACCAGCAACTGGCCGAACGGCTGGGGCTGGTCGAGATCGATTCGCTGCAGCCCGCCAGCGCCCCCGCGAGCTACAAGCTGGTGGTGATGGTGCCCCGCACCCATGTCGAAGCGGTCCGGCAGGCGATGTGGAACGCCGGGGCGGGGGTGATCGGTGAATACACCGAGTGCAGCTTCCTGATGCCGGGGATCGGGTCGTTCCGCGGAACCGCGCACAGCAACCCGGCGATTGGGGAGCCGGGGAAATTCGAGACGGTCGAAGAATACCGCATCGACATGGTCTGCCCCGCGCCGCTGGTCGACCAGGTGATTGCCGCAATGAAAAAGGCCCACCCTTACGAAGAAACGGCGTTCGACATCGTTCCCCGGCGGGCACCCCAGATGGATGTGGGGGTGGGACGAACCGGATTGCTCCCCCCCGCCGATCGCCCTGATCAGCCGGCGCTGTTGCTGGGGGATTTTCTCGGACGGGTGAAAGAACGACTCGGAATCGACGCCCTGCAGTTCAGCGGCCAACTTGACCAGCCCATACGGCGAGTCGGCATTGCCTGTGGTTCGGCCGGGGAATTGTTGCGATTGGCGCGGCAACGGCGCTGTGACGTTTTCCTGACCGGTGAGGCGCGGTTTCACACGGCGCTCGAGGCCCGCGACGCCGGGATCGCCCTGGTCCTGGCCGGGCATTACGCCACCGAGCGGCCCGCCATGGAAGCCCTGGCGACGGCCCTGCGGGAGGTCTTCCCCGGGCTCGCGACATGGGCCAGCACCAGCGAGCGCGATCCCCTCCAGACGTTTTGAGTCCAACCGCGCCGGCGCGGGGGAATGGCACCGTCGCTCCCCCCACTGACCCCACCGCCAGTCAGACCCCGACAGTCCCGGCTGAACTTGTCGGCCACGATTGCTAGACTCGCTGCAAGCAGCCCGATTCCTGTCCTGCCCTTTCTGGCCCGAAGCCCGAGTTCTGAACAACCGTGCGGAAACTGATTGTTGACCTCGATCCCGGAATTGGAGATGCCTTCGCGGCGGTCCTGGCCCTGGCCGACCCCAGCCTCGATGTGCTCGCCCTGACAGCCTGTGCGGGGAGTGTGCCCGGCCCAACCGCCACCCGCAATACCCAGGCGATTCTTGCACATCTGGACCCGCCCAAATGGCCCCGGCTCGGCTCCGCCCGCGGGGCCAGCCCGGCAGTCCTCCGGGGAGAGTCCGTCAGCGAGGTCTTTCTGGGGGAACTGCACGGTCCCACCGGTCTGGGTGACATCGAGTTCCCGGCGGCCCAACTGCACAATCCGCACGAGTCGGCCAAGGTGCTGGTCGATCTGGTGCGGATGTATCCGCAGGAAGTGACCGTGTTGTCGCTCGGCCCCCTGGGCAACCTCGCGGCCGCCATGGAGCGGGCTCCCGATTTTCTCGAATCGCTGGGGGGGCTGGTCTGTTGCGGCGGGGCGATTGGCCGGGGGGGGGATGTGACCGCCATGGCCGAGACCAACATGTATCTCGACCCCGAGGCGGCCCGCCACGTGCTCAGCAGCCGGCATCCCAAGACCTTGGTGCCACTCGATGCCACCGAGGGGGTCGCGATGACGCTCGATCATCTGGCGAAGCTCACCCAAATCGACAGCCCGGCCACCGCCTTTCTGGCGAAACTGCTGCCGGTTTCTTTTCGCATGCATCGCCAGGGGTTGGGTTGCGAGCAGATTGGACTGGCCGAGGTGGCCGCTCTGGCGGTGTTGTCGCGCCCCAGTCTGGC
>CAIOTJ010000176.1 GCA_903861195.1 uncultured Planctomycetaceae bacterium
CGGGGGGGATGCCCCCAACGTCGTTCCTGAGTTCGCCGAGGTGTACTACTACGTGCGGCACCCCGACTCGCGCATCGCCGCCAGCGTCTTCAAACGGCTGGAACTGTGTGCGCAAGCCGGGGCCCTCGCGACCGAGACGCGGCTCGAAACCGAGCACCATGGCGGAACGCTCGAGATCCTGCCGAACAAGGTGCTGGCCGACGTGGCGATGGCCAATCTCAAGGCTCTCAACACGCTGGAATACAACCCCGAGGAGACTGCATTCGCCCTGCGGCTGCGGGAGACGTTGGGAACACCCGTGCCGCTGGAATCGATCCGCCAGGTCATCGACCAGACGGGCACGACCGTGAAGGGGTCGACCGACGTGGGGGATGTGAGCTGGGTCGTCCCCACGACCGGGTTCAATGCCGCCTGTTGGGTTCCGGGAACTGCCAGCCATTCGTGGCAGGCGGTGGCGGCTGGCGGAACCACGATTGGCCGGCAGGGGATGCTGCTGGCAGCCCGGGTGCTGGCCGCTTCGGCCTGGGATCTGTACCACCAGCCGGCGACACTGTCCGCCGCCCGGGACGAGCTGCAGCGCCGATTGGGAGACCGTGCGTACCAGCCCCTGATGCCCGCCGATCTCAAACCCCGGCTCGACTACCGCAAGTCGCGGTCCGAGTAAGCACCAGCCGGCCTGTCATCGAGAGGACCCCGGCCGCCGATCACTCGGCCGCTTGTTCCCCACGCGGTGGCGACACCTGGAGACAGACCAGTTCTTCGCCGTTGCGCACGTACAAGCGCCCGTGAGCGACCACCGGGTGATTCCAGGTCTTGGCCGCCAGGGGGGAAATTCGCCCCAGCTCCTCCAGCCGCTCGGGATTGGCCCGCAGCAGCACCACCTCCCCCGTCTCGGCCTGCACGATCAGCAGCTTCTGGCGGGCGAGCAGCAGCACCTGGCCTGAGCCGTACCGGCCCTGCCGCCACATCCGCCGGCCGTCCGACAGCCGCACGCAGGTGAAGATGTTCTGGTCGAAGCCATAGGCGTATTCTCCCTCGACCACGCTGTCGTTGTGGTAGGGACGCAGTGTCTTCTGGAACCAGCGTTCCTGGACTGTCCAACCGTCGGTCCCCGGGCGGACCTCCAGGCACTTCCACCCCATCTCGCCCCCCAAGCCGGTGCTGATCCAGACCTGGTCTCCCTGCACGATCGGTTGAACATCGCGGTTGATCCCCTCGAGGTTCCAGTTGAACGTCCACAGACGCACTCCCTGCGCGGGATCGACCGACTCCAGCCCCTGACCTCCCAGCAGCAGCAATTGCCGCTGGCCGGCGAGGGTGGCCACTTGCACCGACGAATAGCTCTGCGTGGCATCGCCGCTGGCCCACCGCAGTTCTCCCGTCTGGCGGTCGAAGGCCGCGGTCCCCCGCTGTTGGGGAGCCCCGAGGAAGACCACCACGAGGTCATCCACCACCAGCGGCGAACCCGCATAGCCCCACGTGGGGACTTCGCCCCCCTGCGTCTTGAGATCGACCGACCAGACCACCTGCCCTGTGCGAGCCTCGCAACAGGTCAGCCAGCCGGTCGCCCCCTGCACATACAGCCGTCCTGCGTCGAACGTCGGTGTGGCCCGTGGTCCGGGGCCGGAGATCGCCTCGTAAAACCGGGTGGGAGTCCCCTTTCGCCAGACCTCGGCCCCGGTCTGGGGGTCGAGGCACGACACCAGTTCGTCCTCTCCCCGCTGTTCCTGGGTGAACAGCAATCTGTCGACGACCGTACACGAACCCCAACCGGGCCCGACTTTACGGCGCCAGAGTTCCCGGGGGGGCTGGCTCTGCCAGTCGGTCGTGATCTCGTCGGTCTCGTTGCGTCCATCGCGATTCGGACCGCGAAAGCCCGGCCAATCTCCAGGCTGAACCACCAGCGGTTCACCGGCCGCCGCGGGCTCATGCGCCAGGGCGGGACGCGTGCGGGACTCTTCCTGCAGCAGGCGTTCTTCGGCGGTGGGGACAAACCGCCAGCCCAGCCGCGGGTTGATCTGTCCGTCGGTCCCCTCGACCCGGACGAGGGTTAGCAAGCCCCACGCGGCGGCAATCGCCCCGGTCACCCACCAGCGTCGCGGCCCTTCCAGTCGGCGTCCCACTCCCAACAGCGCCAGCAGCCACACCAGCGCCACGAAGGGCAATCCCAGCACCATCAGGAACGAGCCGTCCAGACCGGGAAACAGCCACTGCCAGACCAGCACCCCACCCACGACATAAATCAGGGGATTCCACCAGCGGTCCGCACCACGGGCCCGGCTGAAGCCCACCCACCACACCAACAGCAGCACTGCCCCCAGGGGAGCCCCGGCCACGAGCGACACAAACCCCTCGACCGTGCGCAGCCGCCAGCGGGGAACCACCTGCGTGAGAACCAGGGTCAGCCCCAGGATGACCCAACCGGGCCACGTCCGCAGGAGACTCTCCCGAGAGAC
>CAIOTJ010000177.1 GCA_903861195.1 uncultured Planctomycetaceae bacterium
GGGCAATGGCGATTTTGCCTCTCCACCGCCGGCGACTTTCCTCCGCGCGGGCCACACTCGGGGAGGGGTTTGGACAGAGATTTCTGCTTCCTTGGAAGGGACTGTTGGCGGGCTGCGGTCAGCCCTGCCGGGAAACGGCCGGTTGCTCGGGGGGCTGGCGATCTGCGATACACTGGGATGCGTGCGAAGTGTGCGAGTGAGTTCTGGGTGCTGTGCCGAGGAGTGGGTGATGTCTCAGGAACTGGTGGCGTTGTTGCGGCAGTCGCCGCGTGTGCTGGCCTTCACGGGGGCGGGTATCAGCACGGAAAGCGGCATTCCCGATTTCCGGTCGCCGGGGGGGATCTGGTCGCAGGCGAAGCCGGTCTACTACGACCAGTTCCTCAGAAGCCAGACGGCGCGGAATGAGTACTGGCGTCAGAAAAGCGTGGCCCATCGGGATTTCGCCCACGCCGAGCCGAATGCCGGTCACCGGGTGCTCGCGCAGTGGGAAGAGCAGGGGCGGCTGATCGGGGTAATCACGCAGAACATCGATGGGCTGCATCAATTGGCGGGCAGCCGGCGGGTGCTGGAGGTGCATGGGACCGCCCGCGAGGTGGCCTGCGTCGGCTGCCGACGGCGGTGGGCGGCCGAGGTGGGGCTGGCGTGGTATGCCGAGCAGGGGAGGGCCCCGGACTGCCCCGACTGTGGTCGCCCCCTCAAGCACGCCACGATTTCGTTTGGGCAGCCGCTCGACGGCGAGGTGCTGGAAGCCGCCTCCGACTGGGCATCGCAGTGCGATCTGGTTCTGGCCCTGGGGTCCTCACTCGTAGTCCAGCCGGCGGCGGGAATTCCGGTGTTGGCCCAGAACTTCGGGGCTCGGCTGGTGATCATCAACCGCGACCCCACGCCGCTGGATCATCAGGCCGACCTGGTCTTGCGGACTCCCTTGGGGGAGACGCTGCTCGCGGCGGCAGAGTCTGTGGACCGCGTCGATTGATAAAAAACCGCGCGGTGGGACCAGCGTCCCACCGCGCGGTGATTGAATCCGCAGCGACCGCAGTCGCCGGTGCTACGACTTCGCCAACTGCCGCAGCACGTAGTGCAGAATGCCGCCATGCCGGTAGTAGTCGACCTCGACCGGGGTATCGATGCGACAGGTGGTGGTGAAGGTCTGCTTGGTCCCGTCGCTCTTCGTGGCGGTGACCTGCAAATCCTGCAGGGGCTTCACGTCGGCCGGGACTTCAATGTCGAAGATCTCGGTGCCGTCGAGCCCCAGCGATTCGCGGCTGTCTCCCTTCTTGAACTCCAGCGGCAGCACGCCCATCCCCACCAGGTTCGAGCGGTGAATGCGCTCGTAAGAGACGGCGATCGCCGCTCGGATGCCCAGCAGGAAGGTTCCCTTCGCCGCCCAGTCACGCGATGAGCCTGTGCCGTATTCGGCCCCCGCCAGCACCACCAGCGGCGTTCCGGCCGCCTTGTACTTCACCGAGGCGTCGTAGATCGACATCGGCGCTCCGTCGGGGAGGTGCCGGGTGACACCCCCTTCCGTCCCGGGAGCCAGCAGGTTCTTGAGGCGGATGTTGGCGAAGGTGCCGCGGGTCATGACCCGGTCGTTGCCGCGACGGGCCCCGTAGCTGTTGAAGTCGACCACCTTGACGCCGTTCTCCTGCAGGAACTTCCCGGCGGGCGAATCCCCCTTGATCGAACCGGCGGGGCTGATGTGGTCGGTGGTGACCGAGTCACCGACCGAGACCAGCACGCGGGCCCCGCGGATCGGCTGGATGGGGCCGGGCTGCGCGGGCATGTCGACGAAGAACGGGGGCTCTTGCACATAAGTGCTCTTCAGATCCCAGGTGTAGAGATCCCCCTCGCTGCTGGGAATCGCCTGCCACTCCTTCGGTCCCTTCGTCGCTTGGGCATACTCGGTGACAAAGGTCTCGGGCGACATGCAGCCGGCGATGGTGTCGGCGATTTCCTTCTGGCTGGGCCAGAGCTCTTTGAGCATCACCGGCTTACCGTTTTTGTCGGTGCCAATCGGCTCGGTCGCGAGGTCGATGTCGGTGGTCCCGGCGATGGCGTAGGCCACCACCAGCGGGGGGCTGGCGAGCCAGTTCGCCTTCACCTGCGGATTGATGCGTCCCTCAAAGTTGCGGTTCCCCGAGAGGACCGCCGAGACCACCAGGTCTCCCTGCTTGACCGCCTCACTCACCGGTTCGGGCAGCGGGCCGCTGTTGCCGATGCAGGTGGTGCAGCCGTAGCCCACGGTCTGGAACCCCAGGGCGTCGAGGTGCGTGTCGAGACCGGCGCGGTGCAGGTAGTCGGTCACCACCCGGCTGCCCGGGGCGAGGCTCGACTTGACCCAGGGCTTGCGGGCGAGGCCGCGGGCCCGGGCGTTGCGGGCCAAGAGCCCGGCGGCGATCAGCACCGAGGGATTGCTGGTGTTGGTGCAGCTGGTGATGGCGGCGATGACCACGGCCCCGTCGGTGATCTGCGACGTGGTGCCATCGGTCTTCAGCGAGACCGGAGGGGAGGCCTGGGTCTTCTTGAACGAATTCGCCAGTTCCTTCCGCCACAGCTCCTTCATGCCGGTGAGGGCCACGCGGTCTTGCGGCCGCTTGGGCCCGGCCAGCGAGGGGACGACCGCCGAGAGATCGAGCTGCAGCGTGCTGGTGAACCTGGGTTCGGGAGACTGCTTCGTGCGGAACATCCCCTGTTCCTTGTAGTAGCGTTCGACCAGGTCGATGAGGTCTTTGGGACGGCCGGTGCGGGCCAGGAACCGCAGGGTTTCGTCGTCGACGGGGAAGAAGCCCATGGTGGCCCCGTATTCGGGAGCCATGTTGGCGAGGGTGGCGCGGTCGGGCAGGCTCATCGCGTCGAGGCCGGGGCCGTAGAACTCGACGAACTTGTTCACCACGCCGTGCTTGCGCAGCATCTGGGTGACGGTCAGCACGAGGTCGGTGGCGGTGGCTCCTTCGGGAAGTTCGCCCGAGAGCCGGAAGCCGACCACTTCGGGCAGCAGCATGGAGATCGGCTGCCCGAGCATGACCGCCTCGGCCTCAATGCCGCCGACCCCCCAACCGACGACCCCCAGGCCGTTGATCATGGTGGTGTGGCTGTCGGTGCCAACGAGGCTGTCGGGGAAGGCGGTGCCATCGCGGGTGAGGACCACGTCGGCCAGGTATTCGAGGTTGACCTGGTGAACGATGCCGGTGGCGGGAGGCACCACGCGGAAGTTGTTGAACGCCTTCTGGCCCCAGCGGAGGAACTTGTACCGCTCGAAATTCCGTTCGAATTCGAGATCGATGTTCTTCGAGAGGGCGTCGGCGGTGCCGAAGTAATCGACCTGGACCGAGTGGTCAATCACGAGGTCGCAGGGGACGAGCGGGTTGATCTTCTTGGGATTACCCCCCATGCGGACCATGGCGCTGCGGAGGGCGGCGAGGTCGACGACGGCGGGGACCCCGGTGAAGTCCTGCAGCACGACCCGTCCGGGGAGGAAGGGGATCTCGACCTGCTTGGGGGCGGCGGAGTTCCAGTTCGCGAGATCGCGGATGTGGGTCTCGTTGACGACGAAGTTGTCGTATTTCCGCAGGCAGGCTTCGAGCAGCACGCGGATCGAGAACGGGAGGTGGTCGATCTGCCCGACGCCCGCCTTGGCCAGTTTGGGCAGGCTGAAGACGGTGAATTCCCCCCGGCTGGTCTTGAGGCGGGTCTGAACGTCGAAGGGATGGGGGGCAGACATGGTCGCAGGGCTCCGGAACGC
Source organism: uncultured Planctomycetaceae bacterium (assembly GCA_903861195.1). Taxonomy (GTDB): domain Bacteria; phylum Planctomycetota; class Planctomycetia; order Planctomycetales; family Planctomycetaceae; genus UBA10511. Next base: position 3,743 of record CAIOTJ010000177.1, read on the forward strand.
GGTCGAAAAGGAGTTGGGAAGAGGGACGAAAACACGTAAGAGGATGCTAGCAGGGTCGGAAACAGGTGAGAAGTCGGGGGACTTCAGTTCACCGAAGTGAGGACGAAAACCACTCCAAGGTTTGCCAATTTCCATGGCATTCTGTGCGGTTGATCAGCAAGTGTGCGTGGATTGCAATCGAGACGGAAGTGGCTTGTTGCTCGCCGTCGGGCCATTGACGTCCATGTCAACAGTGGCAAGTCGGAATGAGACCGCTTCGGATGATTACGGCGAAGAAAGTAGGTGAAACCCGGTCTGCAGCGGTACTTCTCAAGCCGCGAAATCCGCTTGACTCTCATCCCGCGGCAGGCAATCATGTAATGACATTGGTCGACCATCCTCCGGGAGTCTCGCAGTGATCAAGAATCTGGTGAAACATGGGAACAGTTGGGCGATTGTCATCGATCGTCCCATATTGGATTTGCTGAAAATCGCTCCGGACTCGCCGGTCGAGCTGACCACCGATGGCACGTCCATCCGGATCACTCCGGTCGCTGCCGATGACCCGAAATCCAAGGTGCGTGCGGCGAGAGCCAAAGTGAATGCGACACACTCCCAAGCATTCAAAAAACTTGCGGAGTGAGTGGCCATGTTGTTCCTGACACTGGACGACATTCTCGAATCGCATCAATTCCAGATTGATTCGTATGGAGGCAGCCAAGGGGTACGTGATCTTGGCTTGCTGGAGTCTGCAATTGCTCAGCCCCAGGCCGGCTTCGGTGGTCAGTATCTCCACGCGGATGTTTACGAGATGGCTGCCGCCTATCTTTACCATCTTGTGATGAATCATCCGTTCGTCGATGGGAACAAACGGGTCGGTTTGGAAGCGGCGCTGATCTTTCTGGAAATCCATGACGCCACTGTGAGGGCCAGCGACGAAGAACTGGTCGATCTTGTCTTGAAGACAACCATCGGGGAGGTGGGGAAGCGGGAGATCGCCGCTTTTTTCCGATCGCACCGCGTCGACTGAACGAGCTCAGTCGACCGGACCATGTTCAGCGCATTCCCAATTCCCGCCGCGGCAATCCATCACGGCACTGTTGTCACTGGCGGCGGGGCCCACTCGCCCGTAGCGATCCGCGGATCGGGTTCGTAGCTCCGCAGAATCAGGTAGAACGGCCCAGGACCCACGGGAAGCCAGTAGGCCTTCAGCCCCGGATCCGCCGGCTCGCTCGCCAGGATTGCGATCGTCAGCGAACCGTCGGCCCCCCGCTGCAGTCCCGGGGAGTTGACGGGGCAGGAATCGAGCCGCAGACGGCCACCAAAGGCAGGTGTTCCAGGCACAGGAGGAACTGTCAGGTTGCCAGCGAATCTTGACTGGGTGAGTGATACCCTGCTGGCCAAACAGGACCCGGCCCAACCTGACAAGGGCCAGTCATGAACCGGAACGCAGTTGGGCCGCGAGACTCTGGACCTCGGCTTTCAATTGCTCGTACTTCGCCGAGTACTCGGCGCATTTTTGGTCGGCGTTGGCCGAGCCACATTTCACCCGGCCGGCTCCCTTGCCGGTGAATTCAAACCAGGCCTCGCGGCCCGATGATGATTCCAGACGCCAGAACGGCCCCCAATGCGCCCCCGGAACGCCGCTCAAGCCGACTTCGAGCAGCGCATACTCCCGGACGTCCAACAGGTTGAAGGGAAGTTTCAGTCGCTTCAGATTCGGGAGCGACAAAATCGGCCGCACAGCGGGAAACGGGGCCAGGCTGATGATGAAGCCGAAAACCAGAACTTCCAGGCAAGGCAATCCGCGCAGGAATTCCAAATCGACAATCGGCTGTTTCCAATCCAGGGTTCCGTCGATGGCGAGGTACCGCAGACTGGTGATCCCGTGCAAGCCCCCGAAGTCTTTGACCCGCCGGAGATTCTCCAGGTGCAGCGACTTCAGTTTCGTCAGACTGCGCAGAGGCGACAGGTCTGAGAACCCCGAAACATACTCCAGAACCAGCTCTTCCACCTGCGACAGGGGAGCGAGAAAGCCGAGATCTTTCGGGCGGGCGTGCGTGATGCGCAGTCTCTTCAGACGGGATAACTCGGCGATCGCCAGCAGTTGCTCGGAGGTGGGACCATGGAGGGTCAATTCCTCCAGGTGGGGGAACGAAAAGATGTTCCGCCAGGCAGCATCTTCCGCACCGATGGTAGCGACCCGGACTTCGGGCGAACCTGCGGGAGTGTTGCCAATGAAATAGGCATACCTCTCCCGATTCGGCACGATCGTCCAATAATCACCGTCGCGATCAAGCAAGTCGCCGAAGTGATGTTTCATCGGGAATCTCTGGCGTCACTCAAAGCGCGAGACCAAAGTCCGTCACAATCAAGCGGAGAGGGGGGGATTCGAACCCCCGGTACGGTTTCCCGCACACAGCATTTCCAGTGCTGCACAATCGACCACTCTGTCACCTCTCCTCGAGGAACCGACATCCCCATGGAGGGGACGCGGACCCTGCCACGGCACGCAGCCGTGGACTTCTTTCGCCGCCATGCGAGACCAGTTCCCGAACACCATTCCCAGCAGCACCTCTCCCCGGGAAACGGGGGAAAGGCAGATTGTCTGACCCGGGATTTTGGCAGCCGGCCTGGAACGGCGAACCCGAATTACTTCTTGCCACCCTTGGCGGCGGGGGGAGCCTTGGCGTCGGCCTTCTTCGCCTTGGGCTTCTTGAGCTCTTTCACCTTCTTGACGCCGGCCTTCTTCTCGGCCTTCTTGGCCGCCAATTGCGCCTGGCGTTCGATCTTGTGTTTGGCCAGGTCGGCTTCGACCGCTTCCAGTTCGGCGATCTTGCGGATCCGGCCGGCGATCTGCCGCACCTTGCCGTCCAGCAGACGCCACTTCGGATCGCTCTTGAGCCCCTTGGCTTCGACTCCCTTGCCCTTCAAAGCCGCGACCCGCGCTGCCAGCGCCGTCTTGGCCTTGTCCAACTGTGTTTCCGTAACCTTGCGACTGGTGCCCATCGAACCGTGGCATCCTCTCAAACTGACGAACTCACTGACCGATCGGCTCGGCCAGAACTGCGGGAAAGTCCAAGATTGTCCCAATCACGACCGCTTTCTGCAATAGTACGGGCGTGGGGAACGGTCACGAACTGCATTTTCGTTGCCGACAGGGGGGGCTGCCCCCGCATTTTTTGCACCCCTTGGCCAGGACCCAGTGTCGTTCTGCACGGACGACAACCCCCCGCCTTCCCGCCAACGCCAGCTCACCTTCCCTGTTTTGCGATCCCACTTTTGCGATTCCACCATGCGTGCCGCCGTATTGACCGGTTCCCAGGTTGAGTACCGTCCACAGCATCTGCCGGCGGAACCTTGGCCCGGGGAAATTCCCGTCCGGGTGCTGGCCGCCGGGCTCTGTGAGACCGACCTGCAACTGGCCCAGGGATACATGGGCTTCCAGGGGGTTCTGGGGCATGAGTTTGTTGGGGTCGCCGAGGAGGGGATCTGGGCGGGCCGGCGGGTTGTGGGAGAGATCAACTGCAGCTGCCGCAACTGCCCGACCTGCCGGCGGGGTCAGGCGAACCACTGCCCGCATCGGACGGTGCTGGGGATTCTGAACCGCGACGGGGCATTTGCCGAGCGGGTCTGGCTTCCCGAACGGAATCTCCATCCCGTTCCCGATGCCGTTCCGGACTGGCAGGCGGTCTTCACCGAGCCCCTGGCGGCCGCCTTCCGCATCGGCGAACAGATTCCCCTCCAGGCTGGACAAGAGACTGTGGTGCTGGGTGATGGTCGGCTGGGAAATCTCTGCGCCCAGGTGCTGCACCGCCACGGCTGCCGGGTGACGGTCGTCGGCAAGCATGGCCACAAGCTCGCGCTGCTGCAGCGGCTCAACATCGCCACCCGGTTGCTCGCTCAGGCCGACGACTGCCGGGGGGCCGAGTTGGTGGTCGACTGCACCGGTTCTCCCACCGGGCTCGAAACCGCGCTGCGACTGGTTCGGCCCCGTGGAACGGTGGTCCTCAAGACCACCGTGGCCAGCCCGCATCAGTTGTCGCTGGCTCCGGTGGTGATCGACGA
>CAIOTJ010000178.1 GCA_903861195.1 uncultured Planctomycetaceae bacterium
CGATCGGGTCTTCGCTGAGGAACCGGCCGGCGCGGGGGTCGTACCAGCGGGCGCGGTAGAAGTAGAGGCCGGCGGCGGGGTCCCATTCCCGGCCGGTGTAGGCGAACCAGGGTTGGAACTGGTTGTTCGTCTGGCTGACGATCTGCCCGAAGGTGTCGTAGCGGACGTGGTTGACGACCGTCGTCGAGCCGGTGGCGGCGTTGTATTGCACCAGGTCGCGGATGGTGCCGAGGTGTCACCGGGCACAAGACTGCGGCCCCCTGATAGTTCCGATTCGACTACACGGCGGTCCCCGGAAGAGAAGGCCGAACACGTCAGGAACAACGCGGAAATCGCCTTCCACTGCAACGAACGTGATGGGAAATAGATCGAAACCATTCAGTCCTGACTCGAAAAGCCTCGATGCGATTGACTTCGAGATTGACCAGCAGCGCCGGCCCTGGTCCCGGACGAAGCTCTCCATCCGGGTTCCTCCAAATGCAACAGCGGTCACACCATCTTGGCAAACCTGAAAGTTGTGTCGAGGCAACACCGAATCACAAAACACTGTCGCATCGTGTGATCCATTGGACAGCATTTGGAAAACGTCATCCGAGACAAAAGAATAGGGTGGTTCGTAGGGATATGTCGTGACTGAGGGGTCGACCTCAGCGAGAGTCCGAAGACCTGGAAGAGGTGAGAACAGGAATGGGTCTGGTTCTTCCATACGAAACAAGACTTGTGACTCGACCCGAGAGGGGGCCGGAAGAATCAGCGTCACATCCATCGAGTGCAAATCATCCATCACACGGCTCTGTGTGAGGCCAAGCATGGTTCGAACGCAAGAAACGACAGGAAGGAGACCACCACAATACGGATCGCATTGACGTGTGGGTAGACACGACCCTCGAACAGAACTTCGATCAAACGCGAAAATATGTCATGTCAAACGCAGCCGCCTCAGAATGTTCACGCGGCATTCTTGTGGTTTGCGGCAAGACACGGCCTCGATCGTCGACAAACCGCGCGGGCATCGAGGAGAACTGTTGGCCCGTTGGGCCGGTCCAAGAGACCAATTCGACCATCGGGTCGTGAACCGAATCAAGCGACCAGCGACACGAGTCAAACGAGACAAAGTCAATCACGCTCCATCCGAAGCGGTCCCCTCGGTACCATTTGTGGTACGCTCCCACCCCCTTTCCTGCGTACCAAGACGGAATGTGAGCATGCGGCCAGTTTCAAGCAAGAAAGTCAGGGAGTTGTCGCAACCAAACCTCAAACGAGTCGCAATAAGGTTCAAATGCCTCTGTCTCATGGTCATAGTAAAACACTCGTGACTGAGGACATTCAGAAGAAGCGAGGCAGAAGTAATCTCCATTGCCGATCGCATAAAACGGTATCATGCGTTCGTCCCAGGTTGAGTGTTTCATCTCGAGATCATAGGCGATCAAAATCGCGTCGTTGCCATTTGTTCTTACACGAGAGACGTTGAGAATCTCTCCTGGGAAAGTGAATTCGCTCATGAGAGCGATAAATGCCTTGAAGTCGTCACCGAATCGGCAACGAAACCGTGATTCCAATACCTTCCAATCCGCCTCAGTCGGAGGATCGAATGGCACTTCTTCGCGTCGCAGCAATTTAGCGAGAAGCGTTTGCACTTCTAAGTGAGTCATAGTCAGATCCCCTCACCTCCTGGCAAGATGTATTCTCCCGAACGCTGTAGCCAGTGCTCGCGAATCTCTCTGGCGCGTTGAGCCGGAGTCAGTTGCGATGGCTCGGTGTGACGGCCATGATACCCGCACCCTCGATGGATCTTCATCTGAACCTCGTCGATCACGCCTCCGTTCGTGATGGGGATCTGTTGGCGGTGATGAGCTTCGATGTTACCCGTTCCGTGCGTCGCTTTAGTAGTCGGTCCTTTACCCATTCTCATTCGAATGACTTCCGCAATGCTCTGTGGCTCATAACGCACCGGAGGAATTGACATGTCTGGATCGGGCTTCGGGTAATTGAACGGAGAAATCGGCTCTCGACCGGTCATTGCACCTGCCGTCTGCGACTCCCTCGATGCCATGTCCGTCGCTGGATCGGTGCCGCCAGGCCCACCATTTACAGCCATCGCAAGACCGCGAGCGGCTTGAGCCGTCAGTTGATTCGCCGCAGCTATGACGCCAGCCATGACAATCGGTTTCTGCTGGATGTCTGTGTGGGTCAAGACGTAGGTCAGCGTCCCATTGAAATTCACTGCCGGTGCCATCCCGGTTGGGATACTCAACGAACCATTTCCAAGGCTTCCCCCGAGACCACGACCAATTCCAAAACCCAAGAGTCCAGCCAGTCCGCCGATCACCGCTTCATACCCCACCTCCTTGCCATTCACTCGATCAATCAGTGGACGGTCGCGCTTGTCAATCAATTGCCGAACCGCACTTCCAGTCGCCCCTCCCGCGGCCCCACCGGCCACTGCGGCAACCCCTCCCAGCACCAGCACTGTTGTGGGATCGGCAGTCGCAGTTCCTGCGACCACAGCTCCTGTCACTGCCCCGGCAACCGCTCCTCCTGAAACACTGCCGGCCAGTCCACCAAGGGTAAAACCATGCCCCAGTAAGCCCATCCCGGTATATACGATACCGCTTGTCACCGCCCCGGTGACGGCACCGGCCACAGCCCCTGCGCCCACCCCCAACCCAGGAGTGAACAGCGTCTCCCCACTCGGATCCACCCACAGCGTCGCCCCGTTCCCCACATATCGGTTCAGGTTCACATCCCCAGCGGCGAAGCCGATCGGGTCTTCGCTGAGGAACCGGCCGGCGCGGGGGTCGTACCAGCGGGCGCGGTAGAAGTAGAGGCCGGTGGCGGGGTCCCATTCCCGGCCGGTGTAGGCGAACCAGGGTTGGAACTGGCTGTTGGTTTGGCTGACGATC
>CAIOTJ010000179.1 GCA_903861195.1 uncultured Planctomycetaceae bacterium
CTGCAGGGGATTTCTCCCATAGCCTGGGGTTGCCGCAGCGCAGCGTCGGCGACCCCAGGTCAGCGTCTCACCCTCATGAACACGACCCTCTTCTCGCCCGCCCCACCGTCCACGCGCCCGTCCCAGGGCGACAAAAGGTGTCGGACCGCAAAAAAAGGTTCCTGACACCTTTTTTGTCTGGTCCCTGCCCACGGACACCACGAAGAGATTCTCTTGGACGAAACGTTGGGGATCACGGGAAGTCACGGATTGGCACGATCTCCAGTCGAGACGCCATGCTCTGCCGGGACCCCGGGGCGGCCCCCTCTGTCATCGAAACGGTCTCTTCCGAATCCGTATTTTCAGGTTTCCCATCCGGAAAAATATCCGAAATGTTCGCCGCTCTGTAGGCCTGCCCGGTACCAGCACGATAAACTGGACCCAGAGGTCCCTTGAACGGAGTTTGAATATGCTTGAGGAAGAGCTGTTCCAAGCCGCTCTGTCCCAACCACCTGCCGAGCGAGCCGCGTTTCTGGACCGCGCGTGTTCCGGCGACCCATCCCTCCGCGCGGCGGTCGAGGCCCGATTGGCGGTCGAGGCCGATCCGGCCAGCGCTCTGAGTCCAGACCGCACGCAGGTCGCAGCCGGGGAGAGCGACCATACGGTGGTGCAAACCGCCGACTTCGCCGACGCCGAGCAGACCGCCGCGATGACAGTGCCTGTCTCTGGAGTGGGGGGCGCGAGGGAGGGTGACAATTTCCTGGTGGGGACGGCGAACTTCCGTCCGGGTCCTGCCGCGGGCGTCGTCATCGGCGGGCGATACACGCTGCAGCAGAAGTTGGGCGAGGGGGGAATGGGTGAGGTCTGGGGTGCCAGGCAGACCGAACCCGTCAAGCGTCAGGTCGCACTCAAGCTGATCAAAACCGGCATGGACTCGCGGGCCGTGCTGCAACGCTTCGAGCAGGAACGTCAGGCGCTGGCTCTGATGGACCATCCGAATATTGCCCGCGTTCTGGATGGCGGCGTGACGCCCACGGGAGAACCGTACTTCGTCATGGAACTGGTCAATGGCCTGCCGCTGACCAGATTCTGCGACGAGCGGAAACTGCCGCTCACAGAGCGTCTGGAGTTGTTCGTACCGATCTGCCAGGCGGTGCAGCACGCCCATCAGAAAGGGATCGTGCACCGCGACCTCAAGCCGGCGAACATCCTGGTGACGATGATCGATGGCCAGCCGGTCCCGAAAGTGATCGACTTTGGTGTGGCCAAGGCCACCGCGGGCAAGCTCACGGAGGAGACGATGTCGACCGGTTTCGGCGCGGTGGTCGGCACGCTGGAGTACATGTCACCCGAGCAGGCGGGATGGGACGGTGAAGACATCGATACCCGGGCCGACATCTATTCCCTGGGTGTCATTCTGTATGAACTGCTGACAGGCCTGCGTCCCATCGACAGCCAGCGTCTGAAAAAGGCCGCCTTCACCGAAATGATCCGGATCATTCGGGAGGAGGAGCCGTCCAAGCCCAGCACCCGGCTCTCGACGGCCGAATCCCTGCCGTCGCTCGCCACGAGTCGGCAGATGGAACCCAAACGGCTCACGGCGCTGCTGCGCGGCGAACTCGACTGGGTGGTGATGAAGTGCCTCGAGAAGCAGCGTGAGCGCAGATACGACTCGGCGGCGGCCCTGGCGCGCGACATTCAGCGGTACCTGTCCAATGAAGAGGTTGAAGCACGCCCACCCAGCGCGGGCTACCGCCTGCGCAAGTTCGTGTCGCGCAACCGGGGACAGGTCGCGGCGGTGGCGGCCGTGGCCTTGGCCCTGTTGATCGGCCTGATGGGCTTCGCCTGGCAGGCGCGGGTCGCCAGCGATCAACGTGACCTGGCAAACGAGGCCAAACTGGAAGAAACCAGGCAAAAGAACGCCGCGGCGATGGCGCGCGACGCGGAGGCCCGGGCGAGGCAACAGACGGAAGTGGCCCTCGACGAATCGCGGGCGACCAGCGCGCGGATGATCTACGACCGGGCCCAGGCTCTCTGCGAACAGGGCCGGGCGGATCTGGGGCTGTTGTGGATGGCCCGCAGCCTCGAGATGACCCCTGCCAGTTCACAGGACCTCGACCGGGCCATTCGGACCAGCGTCAACCTCTGGGCCGCGGGGCTGACCACTCCCCACCCGTCACCCTCCCAATGGCAGAGAGAGAACCTGCCCCCCGTCGACGATCTCGCCGTCACTCCCGACGAGTCGAGCCTCGTGGTGGCTGGGCACGATGGACTGGTGCGCATTCTGGACGCGACGACGGGGAAACTGCGCAGCCAGTTGCCGCTCGAAAACGAGGCACCAGCTCCCGAGGTCAGGGTGGGCCGCGTGGCGGTCACCCGGGACGGCCGTCTGGTCGCGGCCACCCGCGGAGACCGGACCGTGCGCATCTGGGACGTCGCCCAAGAGAGCCTGGTGGGGCGTCCCCTGGCTCACGAGGAACCCGTCGTGGCCGTCGCGTTCGAACCGGCGGGCCAAATCCTGGCGACGGCCGCCGGCCGGCAGATCTTGTTTTGGGATCCCCAGCAGGGCACTCGGGCGGCCAATCCCTGGACGCTGTCCGAGGTGGTGACCGGACTCGAATTCAGCGAAGAGGGCCGGCTCTTGGTCGTTTGGGGCCGCCACCAGTTTCAGATTGGTGAGGTCGCATCCCAGACCCTCCTCCAGACGGTCGACGGCCTCGATTTCGAGGTCTTTCATGTGGCCTGCAGCCCGGACGGTAAACACGTCATCGCCAGTGGCAAACCACCCGAAGCGGACGTCGGAACACGCGGTCTGACGATGGCCCAGTTTTGGGACATCGAGAGTGGCCAACCGGTCGGCAGCCGCATGCAGTGGGAGTATGGCGGTCCGGCCGGTCGGTATTTCCGGTCCGCCTTCCAGGCCGGGGGACGCGTTGTCGTCACGGGAGGACGGCTGCGGCTGTGGGAGGTTCCGACAGGCAGGGCGCTCGAGACTCTGGGGTCGGAGCGATATGGCAACTGGCCCGCGTTCAGCCGCGATGGCAAGCGCCTGCTTGGGGCCTCCCCCCATGTCGGAACGGATCAATTGGAAACCTGGCCAACGCTCGACATCGCGCCCCAACTGTTGCCCATGCAACGCCTCACGATCGATTCCAGCGAGGGGAAGTTTTGGGGGCTCGACATCGCCCCGGATGGGCGAACCGCCGTCATCTCCCAGTCCAGCGACACGGGTGACCACGAATCCTTCAGCCTCTACGATCTGCAGACGGGGCATCGCGTCGTCCCCCCCTGGCGAATGGACCTGCCTCAGGGAAAAACCAACAATCTGCTGCGACCGGCCTATAGTCCCGACGGACGCCGGCTGGCGATTGCCGTGGGAACGAATGCCTGTCAGATCATCGACACCGCCACGGCTGGGGAGACCGGGCCAAGGCTGGACATGGCGTCGTCGGCGCGGGCCCTCGCCTTCTCTCCCGACGGCCGATTCCTGGCCGGGGGCGATCTGGAGGGCCATATTCAGATCTGGGACACCCAGACTGGGAAGCCTGTGGGGCCACCCGGGAAGCAAGATCTCGCCATCAATGTGTTGCGGTTCCGCGCGGATGGCCGCCGGCTGCTGGCTGCGGGGGGATTGCCCAACCGGCGATTCGGAGCCGCCCAGGTCTGGGATGTCGCCACCATGACACCATCCAGCCCTCCGCTGAAAATCGATGGGGCGGTGCACGACGCGGCGTTCAGCCCCGATGGTGAAACGTTCGCGACCGGGGCTTTCGAATTGGTGCTGTGGAATGCCGAAACCACACGACCGGTGTGGACGGCGCCGGTGTTTGAAGTCACCACGCAACTGGCTTTCAGCCCCGACGGAAAACACCTGTTGGCCCGGCAACTCGGTGATGCCTCGGCGCGGCTTTACGATTCGCAAACCGGCGAGCCCGCCAGCCCGAAATTGTCGCATCCCGCCGAGTTGAATTCCGCGACCTTCAGCCCCGACGGCCGACTGGTGCTCTCCTGTTCAAATGATGGAACGAACCGTCTGTGGGATGCGGCCAGTGGACTGGCCGTGGGACCAACGCGGGTGCTGCGCACATCGGCGGCATTCAACAACGGGTTGGGGTGTTTCGCTCCCGACGGCCGCAGCCTCTTCGTGCGCGACGGTGATGTGATCGAACGCTGGGAGATTCCCCCTCCCATCGAAGGGAGCCCAGAGCGAATTCGATTGACGATCGAGGTCGCCACGCGGCAGGCGCTGGACCAATTTGGCGGCGATTACCCCCTCTCCACCACACTGCTCAATCGGGAAGCGGATCCTTGGGAGCCGGTCAAAAAGCGGTTGGATGATTTGGGCGGTCCCGTCGGAATGTTGCTGCGTGATTGAACGAGTCGATCGCAAGCGGTGAAACGAGCGGTTCGGCGTGCGAGCCAACCCCGAGGAAGCATCTCTTGTCACGTTGCAAACTCTCCTGCCGGGACAGTGGTGATCCGGACCTCGTGCCCTGCCACCGCAACAAACAGGGATTGTGATCGATGAGTGGAGAGGAAGTCCAAGGCGACGCATCTGGACGTGTGTGATGCCGGCACGAAGATCGCTTCCGATGTGGGCGCGATGACGAATTCCCCAAACCGCCCCACGATCCACGCTCTCCCATGCACTCCAAACAGCCGGCCGAAACATTCATGAAGGGAATGCATACCCTAGCCCGGGGTTGTCCAGCGCTGCGCTGGCTACCCCGGGTCCGCGCTCGCTTCATTCCTGAAGGGAATGCATATGGGGGGCCTGATTTCGACATGGCTCGTAAAAACACCCCCCCCGCGCTAGGACCGATCGCCAAAAGAGAGCCAGTTTCGATCGTTTTGACGGGGCCAGTTCAGAGTTTGGCGGGTCGAAATTGTGTTGGGGCGTGCGGGGGCGTTCTCGGCACGCGGCCACAAGGCGCGGAGTGACAGGCCAGAGCGGGGATGTGGGGTGACGTGGTTCCGGGCGGTGCCGTGGGGAGAGTCCCGGTGTGGCGCGCCTCCTCGACCACCGTCACCAGCGCATTGCGCCAGCCTTGGGGCTCTCTGCCGTGCGCATCGGCCAGAAGCAGACTCAGGCCGCCCGAGAGACAGGACAGACGCATCTTCGTTTGGTCATCCACCGCCCACATTAGTGCCAAGGCTCCAATCGTCATCAAGGGCGATTCTTCTGAGAGCGACTCTACGTGGTGAAATCGAACCGAATTCGCCAGCGGATTCGACACCGGCTGCAAGTAGAGAGTTGTGAGCAGACGAATGAATTCATCGACTTGGCTTGGACTCTTGTCCTGAGAGGTTGCGCTACCAATCGGCCTCATTGATTGGAAATGATTTCTCATTATTAAAGCAGCAAGCTGTTCAGTCGTCTTTTTATGATGCCCGTCATTCGGCAATTCTCGGATCGCTGTTTCATACAGCTTGCTCCATTTCTCTTCTTCTTGGTCAATCCCTGTTAGGATGTCTTTCGCCTTCCGAATCGTGATTCGCCCACCGCCGTTGGGAACGACGAGATCAATCAACGGAGTTTCGCTGGCAATTTCTGCGGTCATTGGGGCTGCCTGTTGCGGTTGGTCATGACGTGGCAAGAAGCGGAGAAGTTGGTTCGAGAGAATCGAGTCGGTTTGGTTGTCCAATCAAATGCAGATTTCCCGCGGGACCTCGCGCATCTCGGGATTCGTCGGGATTGTCTCTCAAGGTCGGTGTGAAATCGGCAATTGTGGTTGGGTTCGATCAATCACCGAGCGAATCGACGGGGCGGTGGGCCCTTGGGGCGACAGGTTGAAAACCTGTCGTACGGACGGGGGGTTCACCTTGCCTGGCGAGGCGCCCCTTCCGAATGTCGTCGGGCGATCTTCTGGAACACCCGGCGGGGTTCGGCACGCTGACGTGGGACCGTGTTCCGGGGGGACCGCTGCCGGGAACTCCCGACTACTCTCTGGGTGCCCCTTCAGGGCCGCAACGCGGCGAGCGGACGCTGTGCTTGCCGACCCTGTCGAGTGCCGGCTGTTTGGTCCGCTGGGGGTTCGACCGCAGACAGCCGTTCGCGGGGGATGAATACACGGGTGGCGGGGGGGCGCACCTCTGTGTTCGCGCCGCTGGGCATTCATCCGAAAAAACTGTCCCCATGGGCCGTCTGAAGCCTTGGATCGGCCTGCTCCTTGCGCTGGGGATCCAACCCAAGACACCATTCGA
>CAIOTJ010000180.1 GCA_903861195.1 uncultured Planctomycetaceae bacterium
GACAGCGTCACCATCGCCCGCTCGCGCAAGCATATCCAGACGTTCTACGATACCCGCGACATCGGCACCTTTCCCACCCGCCTCAAGCCGCTCTCGTTCCACTGCCCGCTCACCCACCGCAATGACGTCATCGGGTTCAATGAGATCTTCAACCACCTGCAATTGATGAAGCTCTCGGTCTATGCCCCGGTCAACTACATTCTTCCCAGCCGGCTCGCCCGGTACGAGGCCCTCTACGACACCGACGTGCGAAATGGCGGGGGGAAACTGCGGCAGGCCGACCGCGAGAAAAGCCTGCAGGCCCTCATGATCGTCAACCTGCTCAAACGGCTCGAAAGCTCGGTCGCCGCCTTCCGCCTCACCCTCGCAAAACTCGAACGGTTCTGTGCCGAGACGCTTGGCAAAATCGACACCTTCCAGGCCCGGGGGGTCGACCCTGGCGTGCTCGATGTCTCCACTGATTTCGACGAGGCCGAGCCCGACGAAGAAGACAGCCTCCCCGAACCCGACGATGCCCGTATCGGCGGCAAGATCCAGATTCGCCTCGAAGACATGGACGTTGTCTTGTGGCGGCACGATCTGGAAGCCGACCTGCTGGTCATCCGCGAACTGCTGGGGGAAATGCGCAAAATCACCCCCGGCGATGACGCCAAGCTGCAGCACCTGCGCACCCAGATCCACAGCAAACTCGGCTCGCCCATCAACCCCGGCAACAAGAAGGTGCTGATCTTCACCGCCTTCGCCGACACCGCCAACTACCTCTACGAGCAGCTCGCCGGTCCCCTGCAGAAAGCCCACCAGATCCACACCGGCCGCGTCACCGGCAACGGCCCCCCCGCCTCGACTCTCAAACGGGCCTACGACTTTCAGTCGCTGCTGACCCTCTTCTCGCCCCGTTCGAAATCCAAAGACCAGATTCTGCCGCACGAGCCGGGCGAAATCGACGTGCTCATCGGCACCGACTGCATCTCGGAAGGGCAGAACCTGCAAGACTGCGACACCGTCATCAACTACGACATCCACTGGAACCCGGTGCGCATCATCCAGCGGTTCGGCCGGGTCGACCGCATCGGCTCCCCCAATGCCTGCATCCAGTTGGTCAACTACTGGCCCGACATCACCCTCGACGAGTACATCAACCTCAAAGAGCGGGTCGAGAGCCGCATGGTGATCGCCGATGTCACCGCCACCGGCGACGACAACCCCCTCAGCCAGCAGTCGAACGACATCGCCTACCGCCGCGAGCAGCTTCGCCGGCTGCAAGACGAGGTGATCGAGATGGAAGACCTCAAGACCGGGGTCTCCATCACCGATCTGGGGCTCAACGACTTCCGCATGGATCTGCTGCACTATGTGAAGCAGAACGGCGAGCTGGGAAGCATTCCCAACGGGATGCATGCCGTGGTCCCGGCCGACCCCGCCCGCGGGCTGCCGCCGGGGGTTATCTTCACCCTGCGCAACCGCAATCCGGGGGTAAACATCCAGCAGCAGAACCGCCTGCATCCGTTTTATCTGGTCTACGTCGCCCGCGACGGCCGGGTGGTCAGCAATCACACCGAGGTGAAGCAACTGCTCGACCTGGCGCGCACCGCCTGCAAGGGGCGCGATCTGCCGATCGTCGCCGCCTGCCGGCAGTTCAACGAGGCAACCCGCGACGGCCGCGACATGCGGGTTTATTCCGACCTGCTCGACCAGGCGATCCGCTCGATTGTGGCGGTCAAGGACGAACGGGACATCGACAGCCTGTTCAGCGGGGGCAAAACCACGGCTCTCATTGGGACGATTGCCGGGCTGGAAGACTTCGAGCTGATTGCGTTTCTGGTGATCGAGGAGGCGGCATGACCCCGGCGCTGCTGGCCTGGCCCCGGCAGGCCGAGGTGCACAAACCGGTCCCCAAGAGCAAGATCTACGCCCATGCCCACCCCAGCCGGGCGGTGCGGGAGCGGTTTGTCTCGGAGGTCGACCAGATTGTCTGGACCCACAAGCTGGCCCCCGAGACGGTCAATCTGCCGTCGCGGCCGGGGGTTCCCGAGATCGAGGTCTTCCAGGTGACGTTGCGGACCGACGACTGGAGCGAAACGGTCTTGCGGACGATCGACCGGGCCATTCCCTTTCCGATTGTGTTCGAGGTCTGCGTGGGAGAGCGGGTGCGGTCGGTCGCGGCGTACAAGCGGCCGACGCTGGCGGGGGGTTCGCAGTGGGTGGTCGACGCCTATTTCGCGACCCCCTGGCAGCCGGCGCAGAGTCCCCGCGCGCCATTGCCAACGGCTCTCGACCTTGGCAGTCTGTATGAACAGGTTCTGCAGCGGCAGATCGGCCTCGCGGCCCGCCCCGGCGAACTGCTGCCGCAACTGGTCGAGCGGGCGAACGCGATTCGGGTGCTGCAGGGAGAAGCGGGCAAGCTGGAAGTCCGGCTGCGGCAAGAGAAGCAGTTCAATCGCAAGGTGGAACTGAACCAGCAACTGCGCACCGTGCGGAATGAGATCGGCCGCCTGTTGGGGCAGCCGGACGCGAACGAGATCGAGACCCCATGAACAAACTGAAGCTGCACACTCCCGATCTCACGCAGGACAACATCGAGAAACTGGCC
>CAIOTJ010000181.1 GCA_903861195.1 uncultured Planctomycetaceae bacterium
GGTCGGGGGGGTCGGGGGGTTCGGGGGGTTCGGGGGGTTCGGGGGGTTCGGGGGGGTTCGGGAAAATTCATTTGATCGTGTACGTTATCAGTCATCCCGGAGGGATGCCAGCCATTAGCCGGGGGTTGAGCGCAGCGACACCCCCGGAAACCATGCGCGAAACGAACCCGATCCCGGAGGGATCGCAGCCGTCTGCCGGCCATCGTGATTATTCCGGCGAACCGCCCACGCTGGCATCCCTCCGGGATGCGGACATTGGGGGCGTTCGATACCGGTGGTGTCGTCGCTGCGCTCCTCAACCACCGGCTAATGGCTGTGAACCCTCCGGGTTCGGGGATCCCGCCCACCTCCGTCTGTTTGTAGCCTAGTTGGACTTCCATATTTGACCCTTCTATACGCCCTCTTTGAGACGTTTAAATTGCTTTGGCCAGGATGCTGGCGGTTTGAGGCACATTCCGTCGGCGCGCACGAAGGCGCAGACTTTCGGCATTGAGTGACTTGCGCAGATGTTCGGATTGGTGTGGCGGCAGCCTTCGGTTTGTGTAGCCAAATCCTTTGGCTTCAATGGAGCGTGGAAGATGCCTTGTTGCTTCTGTGTTGAGTTCATAGGGTGATTTCCATTCTTTTAAGATGTCCGTCCACGCGCGCGGCCACTTCGTCGGTGAGCTGCAGCAGCGCGGTGGCATAGCGTTCGACGAGCTCGCGGATGCGGCCTCGAAGAGGAAGCCCTTCCCCAGTTCGAGGAGGAAGGATTCCAGTTGGTCGATGATGGCGGATTCCAGATCCGCTTCGGAATAATGGGGGCGTTCGGCGAGACCAAGGAACTCCAAGACGAGCGGGTTCTTGATGAGATCGGCGGCTTTTTCCACGACCTGGCCCTCGGTGGCGAGTCGGCGGATTTCTTCCTGGTCTCGGGAAAGGGCGAGGCGTTGGCCTAGTTCCAGCAGGACGCCTTCGATCTCGCGGAGGATGGCGCTTTCCAGATCGGCCTCGCTGTAGGCACCGGTGAGGCCGAGGAGATCGAGGAAGTAGGGATCGCGGAAGACGACATCCGGCGAGAGTTGCCCCGCCCGCAGTTGGCCGATTTCGGCGGCGATGACTTGCTGGGGCTTCTTGGCGAGGGCCGTGCGCTGGAACAGCATCCCGCCGATTTTCTTCCGCAGGGTGCGCACGTCCCAGTGGTCGATGCGGCACAGCTCGGCGTAGAAGTCGCGGGCGAGGGGCTCTTTGACGGGGAGCAACTCCATGAAGTGGCTCCAGCTCAATTGTGTCGACAGCGTCGACACAATTTCCTGAACAGGGAAACACTGGGAGAAATGGATGGCGCGCTAGAGCGCACGAAGGCCGAAAGCCTGGCCAAACTCGGCCGTCAATTATTGTGACACTGTCACAAGATGTCACAAGAATCTGTTTCCCATACTCGGCGCGGCCGTCCTGGAGATTCTCCGTGAGCAGGCGCCGGCCCAGGTGCCAGTAGAGCAAGGTGGTGGTGGAATTTGCCACCACGGCGATGCGCTGGCGGGCGGCGTGGATGAGGCTGCGCAGGTCGGTGATGAGCGCTTGTTCGTCCACGCGGGCGAGGGCGGCCTTGGGCTGGCGCACGGCGGGGGGGGGCTTGGTTTTCTTGGACTTGGTCATGGCTGGGCTCTCATCTTTTTGAGGTGGCCATCCACACGGGCGGCGAGGGTGGCCACTTCGTCGGTGAGCTGGGGGAGCGGGGTAGCGACGCGTTCGGCGAGCTCGCGGATGCGGCCGGTGAGGGTTTGGGAGACGCGGTCGAGCTCGCTCTGGACGGCGGCGGCAAGAGTGGCCAGCCATTTGTTGTCCAC
>CAIOTJ010000182.1 GCA_903861195.1 uncultured Planctomycetaceae bacterium
ACCCGTCCGGGTCTGCCCGCATCCCAGGCGCGGCAAGAACTGTCAGTCGCGCTGCGCGACCTCGAACAGGTGTCGGCTCTGCGTCCCGACTGGGGAGTCATGCACCGCCTGCGCGGTCTGGCCTGGGAGCTCTGGGGAAATCCCGGAGAGGCGGCGAAGGCGTTCCAGCTGGCTGTCCGCCATGGCGACCGCAGTCCCGAGTCCCGCAGTCGTCTGACAGATCATTTGTTTCGCATGCGTCGCGATCCCGAACTGGTCGACCTGCACGACTCCTGGTCTCTGGGATCACGCCCGACCGTGTTTCCCGGCGAGCTGATGCCCCCCGGAGCCCTGGAACTCCCCTTGGGGGGGAAGTCGGGGCGGGATCAGGGCGAGCAACTGGCCTTGCTGCAGTTGGCGGTGGCCCGCCAGACACCGGTGGACGAAACGCTCCCCCGGGTCGTGGAATTGACCCGTGCGGCACCAACATTGTCCGGGGCCTGGCAATTGCGGACGAGCCTGGCGGCCGAGCAGGGAGGTGCCGCGGCGGGTCGGGCCGTTCTGCAGGAGATTGCCTCTGCGGTTCCGCCACTTCCCCCGCAGCGGCGGCCACTGATTGAGGCCTTGTGTTGGGATGCCTTGGGAGACGAGGCCCGCGTCGAGGAACAATTCCGCGCCGCGGTCGAGGTCGAGTCCGACGGCTGGGAAAGTACCCGCGAGTGGATCGCCTGGCTGGTGCGCCGCGGTGATCTGGAACGGGCGCTCGGTCTGCTGAAGGAGCCTCCCCGGCAATTGGCGACCGAGTGGACCACCGGCTTCGAAGACTGGTCCCGGGCGCTCCGCCACACCTGGGAGGCGGCGAGTGCCACCACCCTGCCCGGGTTCCGGCGGCATCTCGCCGAGATCCGGCCCGAAGGGACGGGGGCCCGGAACTCATTCGAACAGGACCAGTGGTACGCCTGTCTTTCCCGGGGACGAGCCGCGACCGAAAACCGACAGATGCTGCAGTGGCTCGACCAGCGCCGCCAGGAGGTGGGACTGACTCGCGGCCAGCACGTGGCCCGGCTGCGGGCCCGGCTGCGTCAAGGTGATCCTCAGGTCTGGAGCGATTGGCGGGTGGAATCGCCCCGATTGCCGGTCGATTGGGAAACCGCCTTGCTGATTCTCGCACCGGTGGTTCGCGATCCGCAGCGCACGGTGAACCCCGAACTGGAACCACTGATCGAAGAGGCCTTCGATGTGCTGCGGAAACGGGAGCCGAAGAGCCTCCGGACCCGGGCGGTCGATGCGGCCCGGTTCGTGCAGCAGGGGTTCCCCCTGGATGGAGCCGGTGCCTACCAGATCTATCGCCAGCGCATCTCGGGGAAGTCCCCCGCCGAATTGCTGCTCGATCTGGCCGGGGCGGGTCGTCTCGAAAGACTGCGCGCGCAGCTCGCTCAGGTGGCCCCCACCCCCCGGCCGGCTGACAGTGTCTGGACGGCATTGGACCACTTTCCCACCCATCGCGAAATCTTCCTCAACGATGGCGAGCTGCCCATCCTGGAGCCGCTCTGGCAGATCCCGGCGGCCCTCGAGTGCCTCCGGGATGAAGCCCTGCTGCTCGTGGGGCTGGGGTTGGAGTCCATCGCCGAGTCAGAGTCGGCCCAAACGGTTTTCGAGTCCTATTCGGAGCGGGGTCGTCTCCCCGCCGATCGGTTCGAAAAGGCGTTGTTTGTCGCCCGTCGAGGGGAACTGAAAGAGGCGCAGCAGGTGATCAACCTCATGTCCGTCGATGAACGCCATCCCGAATTCGATCTGGCCCTCGGAATTGCCTGGGTGTTCGACTCGGCCCCCGCGGAAGATGACAGTTTGTTCGTTCCCCTGCGCCGACTGGAAACCGTCCGCCAGGACTCGCTGGACCCGTCGCAACAGCGGCTGTTCCGACATGAATTGGCCCGCCTGCAGGCAGTGACCGGACACGAGGACCAGGCGGAGCAGGCGTATCTCCAATTGCTGCGGGACGATCCCGAAGACCTGGTCGCCGTGAACAATCTCGCCTGGTTGCGGGGAATCACCGGTCAACATGCCGGGGAGTCCCGCGATGACATCGAGAAACTCATTGCCCGACATGGCGAATCGCCGGTATTGCTCGACACCCGGGCGACCATCTGCCTGTCCCAGGGAGACCTGACCCAGGCCCGGGCCGATTGGGAGTTGGCGATCGCTCAGGCCCCTCTGGCACGGTACCTCGCCCGTCTGGCTGTTTGTCAGTCACGGCTCGGGGAACGGGCCTTGGCGCGACGCACGGCACGGCAGGCGATGCTGGCGGGGTTCCTGATCTCCGCCTGGCTCGCTCCCGAGCGAGAGCTGTGGGGAGCAGAATTCAACACCCTCCTGCGCGAGTCGGCGGAAGCCCCGCTCAGCGGGGCTCCACAGGGTACTGACGCACGAAATCCGCCTTCGGAAGTGGAAACGAAACGGTAATGCCCGCCCGTTCGAAACGGGATTTGGTCGTCAGGCTGCGCTGCCATTCTTCTTCGCTGATCGCTCCGTCCTTGTCGCGGTCCAGCAGATTGAACGCGGTTTCGGCCGGGTTCGCCGCGGGACGCTCGGCGGGCTTCGATTCCGGGCGGGAATTGGCCTCCGCTGCCGTCGGCTTGGCGGCGGCGGAATCGGGCCCGGCGGCAGGCGTTCCCCCCCCCGTGGCCGGTTTGGCGCCCCCCGTGGTCGTCGCCGCCGCAGTCGTCGTACTCCGGTTGCTCCGTTCCAACTCCTGGGTGGTGACGAATCCATCCCCGTTCAGATCGAGCCGCTTGAACGTCGCCCAATCGGTCTTGGGCCATTCGTAGAGGCCCAGTTGCCCATCTTGATTGGTGTCTCGGGAGACGTACTGCTCAGGGAGGTCGGCCGACAACCGCGGACGGGGTCGATTCGCGGCGCTCCCGCTCCCCTTGGAACCCGGTTTCCGGGAGGCCGCCCCTCCGCTCCCCCCTCCTCCCGCTGGAGGGCTTCCTCCCTTGGGGTCAGCCTCGGGCGTTTTGCGGTCCTCACGCTCTCCGCGGCGGCCGCGTCCCCGCCGCCCCCCTTCCGGCTCGGGATTTCCCGCGGGCGGGGAGGCAGACGGCGCGGCGGTTTCACCAGGAGGGGCTCCCGGCGGACCCCCAGGACCACCCGGGCCCCCGGGCCCGCCACCCCGTCCCATGCCCCGGAAGCGTTGCATGGCCTGGTTGGTCAGTTCGGTGAACTCCTGTTTCGTTATTGGCTTGGAGAGGTCGCGTCCCCCCGCTTCGAACATCCGCCGCATGGGGCTGTTCTGGATTTCTTCGGGGTCGAGTTGACCGTTGCCGTTCCGATCGAGACGACCGAAGAAATCCTCGGGATTGAACCCCCCCCGGCCACCAAAACCCCCGCCGGGGGGACCCCCGGGGCCTTGGGCCCAGGCGTGGGAAGCGCCACAGGCGATACAGATCGCACATGCTGCCCAGAATGAGAGTCTGTCAACTTGCATTGGGGAAGCTTCCGAAACTTGGAGACACGAATGGTGTTACTACGTGCAGAGGAATGGTAATGACGGTTTGGGGGGCGAACCAGTCCATTGCGAGTGTTCTGGCGGTTTCTGTTTCGTTTTCGACACTGTTCACACAGGCACACCAGAGGTTTCGGACCAGTCGTCTCCGATCCTTGTCAGAACCTCCAACCCCCGAGCTGGTGTCAGGTTTCGCAGCGGGGGGCAGAGAGTTGGAAGTTTGTGGGATTTGGCCGGTTTTCTGAAACCCCCCCATCTGTTGCCAGGTTTGTGACGATGCGAGTTGGTCCCGGAGTCGCTGGAATTGTCATGGATAGAGCCGCCTGTTCATCTCGGGTGCTGTGGTTCCGCCTGGTGTGGGGTTTGGCCCTGCTTTGGCAGGTGGCCGACCTGCGGCCTGCCTGTGCGTATTTTCAGGGAAATGACGGCAACGGAGGGGAGGCTCGGCAGGGTCAACCCGAGAACGCCGGTCGACCCCAGGGGGAAGGCGGGCCGCCGGGTGGATTCGGCGGCGGGCCGCCGGGTGGATTTGGCGGCGGGCCGCCGGGTGGATTTGGCGGCGGGCCGCCGGGTGGATTCGGGGGGGGATTCGGCGGCGGCCGGGGGGGCCGCGGGGGCTTCGGCGAAGTCTGGGTGTTCGACTTGCTGGCTCGGGACAATGTCCGGGCCGAACTCAACCTGACCGATTCGCAGAAAGCGAAGCTCGAAGACGCCGCCAAGCCGTTCGAAGAAGAACGCCGCAACCTGCGAGGACTCTTTCAGGGCATGCGCAGCCCCGATGAATTCCAGACCCGCATGGAAGAAATGCGGAAGAAACAGGAGGAATTGCGGAAGAAGGCCGAGGAACAGGTCAACGAAGTGCTGACCAGTACCCAGTACTCCCGCTACCGGCAGATTTTCCTGCAATCTCTCGGGACTTCGGCCCTTGCCCGCGACGAAGTGGCCGACGATCTCAAGCTGACCGACGACCAGAAAGCCCAGTTGAAGAAAGTCCAGGATGATTTCCGGGCCAAGCAGCAGCAACTCGGTTTCCTGGGCTCGCCGGAAGAACGCCAAAAACTTGGCGAAGAACGGGATGCGGCTCTGAAAGCCGTGCTGACTGCCGACCAGCAGAAGGACTGGGACTCCAAGTTGGGCCCCAAGTTCGAGGCCGACGGGAGCGCCTCCGGAGCGCAGACGGCTGGCCGGAGCGGATCGGGGCGAGCCGAAGAGCCCGCCCCCCGTCGCCGCGATCGCCGCCAGGTGGAAAGTGAGTCGGGGGGACCAGCCGTGGCCGATTTTTCGTCGCGGGGCACTCCCGGCAAGCCTCGTGAAGAGGCCTCCACCGATCAGCCCCCCGCCGAAGAGAAGGTGGTCGACCCGGCTGATGTGCGGATGTCGTTCAAGTTCCAGTTCGCTCCCTGGGATCAGGTGCTGAAGCTGTTCTCGGAGACCGCCCGGCTGTCGCTGGATATGAATGAGGTGCCGACCGGAACGTTCAATTATTACGACGACCGCGAATACACCGTTCCCGAAGCGCTCGATATTCTGAATGGTTATCTGCTGCGGAAGGGCTTTGTGCTGATTTTCCGCGACCGGTTTCTGGTGGTGTGGAATCTCGACGATCCTCCTCCCCCAAACCTGGTTCCGCAGGTCACTCCCGAAGAACTGGCGAAACGGGGCAAGAACGAGTTGCTGTCGGTTGTCATCCCTCTCAAGGGGACCGACGCGGCGACCGCCGCCGAGGACATCAAGGAACTGATTGGTCCGCAGGGGAAGGTGGTTCCCCTGCCGAAGATCAATCGCCTGTTTGTGACCGACATCGGGGCCAACCTCCTCAAGATTCTCGAACTGCTCGAGGGGCTGGGGAAGGTTGAGGAATCGAAGAACAGCTTTCGCCAGTTCCGGTTCAAGCACATTACGGCCATCGAGGCCGAGCGGACCTTGCGGGACTTGTTCGCCCTGCCGTCCCGCCTGGCGTCGACCCGGATGACTTCGGCGGCACCGGCCGCCCGCAGCGCGACACCCGCTCCGCAGCAGCCGCAACCCCAGCAACCGCAATTCGGGTTTGGTCAGGGGGGGTGGGGCGGTGGTCCCTTCGGCGGTGGGGGCGGCTGGGGAGGGGGTGGCGGCGATTGGTGGCGCCGCCGCGAAGAGGGGCGGGGTGGCGGCGATAACAACAACCCCCAGCAGCAACAACAACAACAACAGCAACAACAACAACAGCAGCAAGCCCAGAACGCCGCGGCTCTGGCGGCGGCCAAGATTCAGCTGACGACCGACCTGCGCACCAACAGCCTGTTGGTCACCGCCGGCAATGAAGACATGGCGTTGATCGAAAAGACCATCGAGTCGATCGATGTCGAGGAATCTCCCGACCAGGTGGCCCGGCAGGGAGCCAACCAGCCCCAACTGGAGGTCTATCCGCTCAACGCGGCCGATCCCCGGATGGTGGTCGACATGTTGAATGTGACGGTTCCGGGCCTCGTGATCTACGAAGACCTGAAGACCCGTCGGATCAACATCTACGCATCACCGTCCGATCATCAGCAGGTGCGGGCCATCATCAAGCAACTCGATGGCGGCGCCGGTGAGTCGGTCACGGTCGTCAATCTGCGGAAGATCGATCCCGTGGCGGCCGCCACCAGCCTGCGATCGTTGTTCGGAGCCAATTCCGCCGACGGTCCCAGCATCGAGGCCGATGCGGTGGGCAAGCGGCTGATGGTCCGGGGCTCGCCCGAGCAGGTCGCCGAGATCCGCAAGGTCCTGACGCAACTCGGTGAAGATGGCGAAGGGGGCGGGCGTCGTGAAAGTTCGGGCAGCCCCATTCGGACCCTCGACATGGGAGGCCGGTCGGCTGAAGAGATGCTCTCCTTGATCGAGCGCATCCTGCCCCCCGGCGAACGCAGCTCCATTCGCATTGTCCGCCCCTCGGGGGCCGGCAATCCTCTGTTCCGCGGCTCGGGAACCAATCGTCCCGGCAGCCCGGAAAACGAACTGTTCGACCGAAAGGTCCCCCCCAAGCCGCCCGCCGAAACACCCCCAAGGACCTCCCCCGAAGGTTCCGGGCGAGGACCGGCGGCGGCCGGCGATGACGCCGGCTCGATCGATGATCTGGCGCGCGAATTGGACGAGCTGCTGGAAGATTCCGATGCCCAACCGCGCCGTCCCAAGTCCGATCGGCGGGCCACGGCCGTCCCGGCCGGGCAGGCCCGGATTCGGCTGACGGCCCAGGATGCCGATGAATCCCAGACGGCTCCCCGCCGGGAACCCGCGCGTTCGGCCGGGGGGGGCGAGATCCGGGTCACGACCGAAGGAGGGAAGCTCGTTCTCAGCGGCGATGATCTGGAAGCGCTCGACCGTCTGGAAGGTTTCCTGCAACAGGTCATCGAGAGCGCGCCGGATAACAAGACCCGCTGGACCGTGTACTACCTGCGGGCGGCCGACGCCACCGAGACCGCGACCATGCTGGGGGCGTTGTTTCCCCAGGGGTCGGTCACGCAGACGGCCACCCAGAGTGGTGGTCTGTTTGGCAACCTGGGGGGCGGCCTCTCTTCGCTGGGGGGAAGCCTGCTCGACATGAGCGGCATGGGAAAGTCCCAACCGCTGCGGATCATTCCCGAGTTGCGGTCGAACGCACTGTTCATCAGCGGGCCTTCCGAACAGGTCAATGACATCATGGCGGCCCTGGAGGTGCTCGACACCAACGAACTGCCCGAATCGGCGAAAGACCGCGTCCCCCGGATGATTCCCGTGGAAGTCGCCGATGTGACGGAAGTCGCCTCGATCATCAAGGAAGTCTACAAAGAGCAGATGGACCCGGTGGGGGGAAATCCCCTGGCCGCCCTCGCGCGGGGCGGAGGTGGTGGAGGTGGGGGTGGGTTCAATCCCCTGGCCATGATGCTGGGAGGGGGGCAGCCCCAGGGACGCCAGCAGCGCGGAATCCAGTTGACCCTCGGAATTGACGAACGGACCAACACCCTGATCGTCTCCTCCTCTGAGCAGCTGTTCCGACAGGTCGAGCAGTTGGTGCAGGCGATCGACCAGTCGGCACGCGAGGCCAACAACACCGTGCGCGTGGTCACTCTGAACAGTTCCAATACTGCAGTCGCCGGTCAGGCCCTTTCGTCACTGCTGGGCAAAGTGAAGGTCAATCAGAATCAGTCAAACTCCCGGCGTCCCGCCGGTCCCGACGCCCCGGGCGGTTTCGGCCGCGGGGGCGGTCCGTTTGGCAACGGTCAGGCGATTCCCGGCATGGGCTTCAATCCCGCCCAGATGGGCGGCAGGGGGATGGGGATGCCCGGTGGAATGGGACGGGGAGGGGCGGGCTTCGGCGGTGGTGGTCTGGGAGGAGGAGGCTTCGGAGGCGGCGGATTTGGAGGCGGCGGCTTCGGGGGCGGCAACCGGGGTGGCATGGGCGGGGGAGGATTTGGCGGAATGGGAGGCGGCGGCATGGGCGGCGGGAATCGCGGGGGAGGTGGTCGGGGGCGCTGATCTCCGGCGGACCCTCCTCCGGGACTCCGTTCGAGGCGGCCGCAGGGAAATCCCCTCCGGCGTTGACTCTTCCTTCCGCCGATCTTCAGAATTGGGCTGCGCCCTGAATCGGGCGCGCAGCCTTCCCGCGGAGGGATGACTGGAACGCGTGGTGAACTGGTTTCGGGTTCGTTTCGAGACGTGTGGACACGATGGACATCGGCGACATTCTGCTGGCCCAGGGAGTGGTGACGCGTGACCAGTTGAGTCACGCCCAGCAGGCCTCCACCCCGGGCAAACGGATCGATCAGGCCCTGGTTGACATGGGGGTGGTGACCGAAGACCGGGTCCTCAAGGCGCTTGCCGACGAACTGGGCATGCGGTTCGTCGAGGTCGATGAGATCCAGATCGACCGCGACCTGTTGGGAAAATTTCCCGCCCGAGAGATCTTCAAGCACACGCTCTTTCCGGTCTCCCGCCGCAACGGCAGCGTCATTGTCGCCACCTCCGACCCGTTCGATCTCGACGCACTCGATGAGGTCAGCTCGCTCAGTGGCTTTCGGCTCGAACCGGTGCTGGCCCGCAAGGGAGACATCGCCCGGCTGATCCGCGAACAGTTGGGGGTGGGTGGCGATACCCTGACCGAACTGGTCGCCCAGCGGGCCGAGGAAGATGTCGAACTGCTGGAAGGCCTGGGTGAGGCCGAGGGAGAACTGGCCGAGCAGGCGCAGGCGGCGTCGGTTGTCCGCCTGGTGAATGAACTGCTGGTGGAGGCCCTGGCGCAGAACACCAGCGACGTCCACCTCGAACCGCAGGAAAACAGTCTGGTCATCCGGTTCCGTGTGGACGGGCTGCTGCGTGTTCAGCCGATTTCCCAGGAAATCAATTTCTTCCAGGCGGCCATCATCAGCCGTCTGAAGATCATGGCGAAGCTGAACATCGCCGAGAAACGCCTCCCCCAGGACGGCCGCATCAAGCTGCGGGTCCAGGGACGAGAGGTCGACGTCCGGGTGTCGATCATCCCCATGATGCATGGCGAAGGGGTGGTGCTCCGTCTGCTCGACAAGGGGCGGATGGTGTTCGACCTCAAGAACGTCGGGCTCTCCGACGAAATGGGACGAGCGTTCCACGAATTGATCAGCCTCCCGCACGGGATCATCCTGGTGACCGGTCCCACCGGCAGCGGCAAGACCACCACCCTCTACAGCGCCCTCAACGAAATCAAGGATCCGTCGATCAAGATGATCACGGTCGAGGATCCTGTCGAATACCAGACCCCGGGAATCAGCCAGATCCAGGTCCACTCGAAGATCGGGCTGACCTTCGCCGCCGGGCTTCGCAGCATTCTCCGGCATGACCCCGACGTGATCCTGATCGGGGAAATCCGGGATGGCGAAACGGCCAACGCGGCGATCCAGGCGTCGCTCACGGGGCACCTGGTGTTCAGCACGCTGCACACCAACGACGCTTCGGGGGCGTTCACCCGACTGGTCGACATGGGGGTCGAACCCTATCTCGTCGCCAGCACGGTGGAAGGGGTGATGGCCCAGCGGCTGGTGCGGCGGCTCTGCAAGTATTGCAAAGTGCCCTACACCCCCACGGAGGAGGATGTGCCGCGTGACTTTCCCAAGCCCCTTCCCGAGCAACTCTGGAAGGCCGTGGGCTGCCGGCAGTGTCAGTCGGCGGGCTACAAGGGGCGCGAGGGAATCTTCGAACTGCTGCGCACCGACGAGGGGGTGCGGCAATTGTGTATCGAGCGGGCCAGCGCGGTGCAGGTCTTGTCGTATGGCCTGCGAAGCGGGTTGACCACGCTGCGGACCGATGGCTGGCGGAAAGCCAAACTGGGGATCACCAGCGTCGACGACGTGACCCGCATCACCAAGCCCGATTTCCTGACTTGAGCCTGGTGGTTACATGCCTGAATTTGCCTACGTTGCCCGCGAGCTGTCCGGCCGCGAACTGACCGGTACCATGACGGCCGCGAGCGAGCAGGAGGTCCTCTCCAGCCTCGCCTCCAAATCGCTGTTCCCGACCCGGGTGACCCTGCAGGGTGGGGCTGAAAAAGCCAATCGCAAGACGGGCAAACGGATCTCGGGCCGCAAGCTGGCCACGCTCTATGCCCAACTCGCCGACCTGCTGCACTCGGGGGTCCCCCTGATGCGGTCGCTGGAAGTGCTGGAAGAGCAGTCGTCGATCCCGGCCCTGAAGGAAGTGCTGTCCGACGTGCGCCAGCAGGTGGCCGAGGGGAGCCGGCTCGCCGACGCCCTGCGGCGGCACCCCCGCGCGTTCAACGAGTTGTCGGTCAGTATGGTCCGCGCGGGAGAGGAGGGGGGCTTCCTCGAAGACTGCCTCAAGCGGGTGGCCCAGTTCACCGAACACTCCGAAGACATGAAGTCGCGGGTGACCGGAGCCATGGTCTACCCGGCCTTTTTGATGATCGCCTGCATTGGGGTGGTGGTCTGGCTGATGACCTATCTCGTCCCCAAGTTCGAGCCGATTTTCGCTCGCCTGCGCGAGATGGGGCGGCTGCCCGGACCCACCGTGCTGCTGCTGGGGTTCAGTGATTTCATGCAGGCCTACTGGATCTGGATGGTGGTCGCGCTGGGCCTCGCCTTCTATTTCATCCGCAAGTACCTGCTGACCGAGCAAGGGCGGTTCAAAGTCGACGGCTGGAGGTTGCGGATGAAGGGGATGGGGCCGGTGGTCCGCAACCTGGCGATCTCACGGTTCTGCCGCATGCTGGGGACGCTATTGAAAAACGGTGTTCCCATCCTGCAGTCGCTGCGCATCGCCAAGGACGCCACGGGCAACCGGGTTCTCGAACAGGCCATTGCCTCCGCCGCCGACAACGTCTCGTCGGGCAAATCGTTGGCCCGCCCCCTGGGGGCGAGCGGTCACTTTCCCCGCGAGGTGGTCGAAATGATCGCCGTCGGGGAGGAAGCCAACAACCTGGAGCAGGTTCTGATCAACGTCGCCGACAACATGGAGTCGCGCACGATGCGGGATCTGGATCTCGCCGTTAGAATGATTGAACCGGTCATGCTGCTGGTGATGGGAGCCATCATCACGTTCATCATGCTGGCCCTGCTGATGCCGGTCTTCCAGGGTTCGGACGCCCTGGGGTAACCGTCGAGAGAACTGTCCATCCCCTGCTGGGCCGCGTCGCAGCTGCAAGGCACTGTTCCCCCAGCATTTGTTTTCGTCCCGCCTGGAGTCCCTCCTCATGCGTTCCGTGTCTCGTCGCTTCGCTCGTCCTGCCGCCCCACGCGCCGGCTTCACCCTGATGGAACTGCTGATCGTGCTGGCGATCATCGGTGTCATCGCGGCCATTGCCGTTCCCGCTCTGCTGGGTCAGCAGAAAAAAGCCATGATCAAGGCGACCATGGCGACCATCAATGGGGTCGAATCGGCCCTCAAGATTTACGCCGCCGATCACAGTGGCGACTACCCGGCCGAAGGCCTGGAAATCCTCATTTCCAATCCGGGGAACGACAAGGAATGGTCGGGCCCGTACCTCGAAGGAGGACGGCTCCCTCTCGATGCCTGGGGCAACGCACTGAGCTATCAGTTCCCTCCCCAGAACAACCTCGACAAGCCAGACATCTGGTCGAATGGTCCCGATCGGCAGCCCAACACGGCGGACGATGTCATCAACTGGCAGCAGTAATTCGAACATGATCAAACGTCGGCCCCCGCGAAGTCGCAGTGGGCGGCGGTTTCCCCCCGGAACCGACCGCCTCGGGCTGACGTTGTTTGAAATGCTGATTGTGCTGGCGCTGTTGGCCACCGCGATGGCGGTTTCCTGGCCTGCCGTGCAGCGGCTGGCCAGCCGGCAGAATCTGGCCCAGGCGGCCGAAACGGCCCGCATTCGCCTGCTGTCGACCCGCATCCACGCCATCGAGCAGGGTTTGCCCTACCAGTTCCGCTTCGAACCCGATGGCTCCCGGTTCGTCATTCTGCCCGGAGACGCCGCCACCGAGCCGACGCTGCCCCCGGGAGGAGGCACCGTGCGGCTGCCGGTCGCTTCGGGCAAACTGCCGGGCAAGGTCCAGTTCGATCCGCTGCAAATGGGGACGGTGGGCGGCGGCATGATTCTGGAAAGCCGGTTCGCCGAACTGCCCGATTCCCGCGATCTCGCGGTCATCAACTGGTCGCCCCCCATCGTCTTCGAGGCCGACGGTTCCACCAACGACCAGACCATCCAGTTGAGTGAGCCCAATTCGGGAGTCGTGTACCGGCTGGCCATCCGCGGACTGACCGGTGGCATTCTCATCACGCGCAGTACCGGTTCCGGCAGTGATTCGGGCAGTGCGACGGGCAGTGCGACGGGGGGGACGCCATGAAAGCGACAACCGCCCTGCGTGTCTCTGCGCGTGACCCCGGTCCCTCCGCAGCGGGCAGAACCGGGATCAGCCTCTTTGAGGTCGTGCTGTCGCTGGTGATTCTCGTCTCGACTCTGGCGGCCATTGGGCAATTGGTCTCGAGCGGAGGGCGGGGAGCGGTCCGCTCGCGGCTGCTGACCCAGGGAGTCTTTCTGGCCGAGTCGCTGATGGCCGAGATGATCTCGGGAGCGGCCCCCCTGGCCAGCCAGACCGGCGTCCCCTTTCCCGACGAGCCCCGTTGGACTGCCGATGTGACCATCGAGAGCGAGGCCCAGGCCGACCTCTACCTGGTGACCGTGCGGGTTCAGCACCAGTCAGACAGTTCGATGGGATACGTGAATTACGAGCTGAGCCGGCTGGTGCGCGATCCCGGCGGGGTGCTGCTGGCCAGGTCGGCCGAAGAAGAACGCCTGGCGACGGAAGAGGAAGAAGCGACGGCCAGGTCGACCCAGTCGAGCAGCCAGTCCAGTTCGGGCCAATCCGGTTCCTCGTCGGCAGGAGGCGCGGCGGGTGGTGCCGGCGGAGCGGGGGCGAATGGTGGTTCCGCTTCCCGCAACACCGGGACCAGTGGAGCGACCCGGTTCGGAGGAGGGCGATGATCAGACGCCGCGGCTTCACGCTGTTCGAGGTGGTGGTCGCCCTGGCGCTCAGCGTGTTGCTGCTGGCCGGGATCTACGCCGGCATGGATCTCTATTGGCGCTTCTCGACCACCGGTCAGGAAGAGGTCGAACGGGCCCAGATTGCCCGGGCTGTCCTCCGGCAGATCGAAACCGACCTGCGCAGCGTGGTGTATCAGTCACCCGAGATGACGGCGGCGGCCACGGCGTCGGTGGCGGCCCCCAGCGGAGGTTCAACCGGTCAGGGAGGGGCGGGAGGCTCGTCCACAGCGACGATGGGAGGCTCGGGGGGAACAGGAGGAGCGGGCGGTGGCTCGACGGGTGGCGGCATGTCGGGCGGGGGTTCGACCGGAAGACCCTCGTCTGGAGGGGGCTCGACGGGCGGAGGTCAAATGGGCAATTCGGGGGGGGGATCCTCAGTCGGTGGCGGACGATCTCCCACGGGCGGGAGCGGAAGCGGAAACACAGCGGGACGGGCGGGCGGAGGATCGGCGGGGGGCGGTTCCGGTGGTGGTATGACTGGCGGTACATCGGGTTCCATGGGAGGCGGCGGCTCGGCGGGTGGAACAGGTTCCGCCAGCGGTGGTGCATCGGCCGGCGGAACGGCCGGTGGTGGGGCTGCCGGAGCCGGTAACGCGGCCGCGGGTGCAGCCGGTAGCCCGGGGTCGGGGGTGGTCTCGGGGCTCTTCGGCACGCAGGACAGTTTGCGGCTGACGGCCGCTGCCCCTTCGCGCAAAGCGGTCTATGTTCCGCTGGGCAGCCAGGTCCCGGGATTGGCCCGCGCCTGCGACCTCCTGACGGTCGGTTACCAGTTGGGAGATGCCAGTCAGACGATGTCGGCCCAGCCGTCGGGATTGGCCCGGCTGGAGGGAGATCGTTTGCAGCAGGAACTGGCCCGGCAGAATGGGGACACGCAAACCCAGATGGCGGGTCTGCAGATGCTGGCTCCGGAGGTGACCGGTCTGACCTTCGCCTACTTCGACGGCTACCAGTGGCGGTCCGATTGGGACAGCCAGGCGCTGGGAGGGCTGCCGATGGCGGTCGAGGTGCTGCTCGAGATCACCACCCCTCCCCGGGTCTTCCGTCCGGGGAACCCGGCCTCCAGTCGGCAGCCCACCACCCAATCGTTCCGCCTGGTGGTCTCTTTGCCCCTGGCCAAGGCGATCGATACCTCGACACTCGAATAGAATACCCCAGACCAGTTCCACGAAACCCACAGGTGCACCATGCGCAACAGAACGGCGATCAGCGGCCGCGCCCCAACCGCGGGCTCGGCCAGCCGCTCGGGATCGGTCCTGGTGATTGTGACGATTCTGGTCGCCCTGCTGACCCTGGGGGCGTACACCTTTTCGGAATTCATGGTCGTCGAGACCCAGGCGGCGTCGGCATTTGGACGCGACACCCAGGCCAAGGCTCTGGCCGACTCGGGGGTCGAGCTGGCCGCGTCGATTCTCAGCGACCGCACTGAACTCGATCCGCAGACGCTCTACAACAATCCCGGACGCTTCCAGGGAATCACCATCCGCAACGCCACGTCCCCGCGAGGGCGCGGCCTGGTCAGCCTGGTCGCCGCCCTGGAGTACGATACCGCCGGCAGCCAGCCCCGGTTTGGAATGATCAACGAATCGTCCCGGATCAATCTCAATCGCCTCACCCGCATGGGGCTCGACAACGCCCAGTCGCGGCAGTTGCTGATGGGCTTGCCCCTGATGACCGAGGACACCGCCGACGCGATCCTCGATTTTCTCGACGAAGACTCCACTCCCCGCGAACTGGGTTGTGAAGACGAATACTACGGACAGTTTGGCATCACGGCCCGGAATGGACCGCTGGAGTCGCTCGATGAATTGCTGCTGGTGCGGGGGGTGACCCCCGACCTGCTCTACGGTGAAGATCTGAATCGGAATGGAGTGCTCGATCCGAATGAGAACGATGGCGAACGGACACCCCCCGTTGATAATGCCGATGGAGCTCTGTTTCCCGGGTGGGCGCAGTACCTCACGCTGTTCAGCGTCGAGATGAACACCCAGGCCGACGGGACCGCGAGGATCGACGTGAACAAAAACGCCTTGGGAGAACTCTACGACATCATCGAGCCCGTTCTCGGACAAGAGGTGGCGACCTATGTCGTGGCCTTCCGCTTGCAGGGCCCTTACGACCCCAGCCAGCAGAACACCAATCCCGCTGGTGGCAACACCATCGCTTCGAACACCGCCGGAGGAGCCAATGCCGGCGGTGGACGCGGCGGACGCAATATGGCGGGCGGCGGCCCAGGACAGGGGGCTGGGGGTGGTGGGCGTGGAGGTGCCGCTGGACCGGCCGGTGGTGGTGGCCGCGGCGGGGGGGCTGGAGCGGGCGGGGGTGCTGGGGCGGGGGGTGGGGGATTCGGTGGAGCGGGGGGAGGCGGAACGGCTCAGACGATCACCCCCGCGGCACCCGGTTCCGCTCAAACCATCACACCCTCTCTCCCTTCCGGCGGCTCGCGGACGACCCCCACGCAGGGTTCGGGAGGCGCAACCACCACAACCGCTCAGCAAGTGGGGGGCGGCGGTGCCGGTGGAATGAGTGGCGGCGGTGGCGGTGTCATCACTTCCGCGCAACGCACTGGTGCCACCCAGGTGGCAGGCCAGCGGGCGGGGCAATCGACCGCCGGTTCGATCAATTCGATGCGAAATACCGCCGTGCAGGCCGCCACCACCGCTGCCAATGCCGTCTTCTCGGCCCAGGGTCAGGTCACCCGGGCGGGAATCGATCTGACGGCGGGGGCCAAGGTCTCTCTCAATTCGATGTACGAACTGATTGGCACCCAGGTGCAGGTGAACATCAACGGTACCCCCACCGTGCTCGACAGCCCGTTTACCGCTGACGCCGCCGCAATGCGCGAATACCTGCCCAAACTGTTGGATGCCCTCACCACCAACACGGCGCGAACCATCAGCGGCCGCATCAACATCAACGATGCCCGCCGCGAAACACTGTACGCCATTCCCGGGATGACGGAACAGATGGCTGACCAGATCACGTCCCTGCAGGCCTCCCTCAAGGGGGCCGGCGATGGCACGCTCGATCTGCTCACCCCGGGCTGGTTGTACATTCACAAAGTGGCCGATCTGCCCACCCTCTCGCTCCTCGACCCGTACATCACCACGGGGGGGAATGTGTACCGGGTCAACTCAGTGGGATTCTTCGCGGAAGGGGGGGGGACGGCTCGGGTGGAGGCGGTGATCGACGCCACGCAGACCCCGGCCCAAATCGTTTCGACCCGGGACCTGAGCAACCTGGGAGCCGCCTACTCGCCCCAGGTCCTGTCGGGAACAGCCGCCTCACCGTAGTCCGGCCCTTGGGCGGCCGTACCCGTACCGTCGGAAAAACCGGCCGGGTCCCCGGGCCTACAACCGGAACATCGCGTAGAATACCGGTCGGTTGGCACCCGTCAGCACCGGCGGTCCGATCTTCTCGACGGACACAGGTGATAGATTGGTACTGGAAGGGTCGGGGGAGAAGTTTCGCCGGTTCCCGCCCCTTTTGAGTTCGCTGCGATTGAACGGAAGAGCAGATGTCAGACACATTGGCCCTCGAATGGGAACACGAGCAGATCTCCGGGGTGCTGGCCACCGTCGGCGGGGGTCAGGTTGTTGTCCGGCAATCGTTTGTCATTCCCCGGAAGTCCGCTGCGGCCGGAGAGGCCGGATTGGGCCCCGATTGGCTGCGCCAGGAATTGGCCCGGCTCGGTGTGGGACCCGCCAGCCAGGTGCTGGTGACCCTTCCCCGGGATGACGCATTTGTCCGGCGGCTTGAGCTTCCTGAAGTTCCCGACGAGGAACTCCCGGCGATCGTGCGGTTTCAAATGGGGACCAAGTCGTCGGTCTCGATGGATGAGCAGAGTCTCGATTTCCTCCCCCTGGCGAAACGGAGTGAGATGCCCGGTCGGGAGGTGTTGGCGGCGACGGTGCCGCATGAATTGCTGAATGAGATCCGTCAGCAGTGCCAGGGACTCAACGCGACCCTCGTGGGGGTGGGTTTGGCGGCCACCGCGATCGCCGAGTTGGTTGTCCGCGCCGAAGAGGGGATCACCGGAGACCGCACCGGGGTGAGCCTCGTCGTGGGGCGGTTTGCCCATCGCCTCGAGATTGCCGTCTATCGCCTGGGGGGAGTGTTCTTCTCGCACGCCGCGCGGCTTTCGGCCGGTGTGGACGGCGAGGCACAGTCGATCGTTCCCGAGGTCAGCCGGGCGCTGGTGGCCCTGCGGGGTGCCCTGTCGGACCTGAAGATCGAACGGGTCTGGACCCTGCTCGGTCCGGCCGAGCAGGAGACGGTGGCGACGGCCCTCGAGCGACGGTTGAATTGCGAGGTGCGTCCCCTCGATGCCTGGAGTATGGTCGCCACCGCCGGAGGGACGGGCGGGCCCGATCAGGCTGAAAAGTCGCAGTTTGCCGGTCCACTGGGCATGCTGCTGTCACGCGGTGCCCCCCGGGCGTTGGCCCTCGATTTTCTGAATCCGCGGAAAACGGTGGTCAAGCCCGACAACCGCAAGCGGAACCTGCAGATGGCGGGGCTGGGGGCCGGCGCTCTGGTGGCGTCGTTGCTGGGCTACCAGATGTGGACCGTCAGCAGCCTCGACTCCGAAATCGAGCAGTTGAAGTTCAAAGACAACCAGTTGGCGGCGGAGATCAAGAAGGCGAAGCCGATCGAGAACTCGGTCGCCCTCATCGACAAGTGGCGCGGCGACAACGTCGATTGGCTCGACCAGATGCGCGATCTCGTGGAACGCATGCCTTCCACCGAGCGGATTTACCTGGAATCGCTGCAGATGACGCGGGTCGGCTCGCAGCCTCCCAAGGTCATTGCCCACGGGTTCGCCCGCGAGCAGAAGGATGTGATGGAGCTCTCTTCGGCCCTCCACACCTCCGACCGCTACCGCGTGATGCCGTACCAGGCGTCCAGGACGGGTGCCGACAACTTCTATCCCTGGCGCATCGACGGACAGGAGATCCTGCTGGCCGAGCCCGAGAAACCCAAACCGGGCGCCAAGGGGAAGGGGGGGGCGTCCCCCTCGGCCGACAAGTCCACCGCCGCGGCGAAACCGAAGGCCGGTGCGGACTCGGCGAAGGTCCCGGAACCGGCCGCGGCGACCGAGAAGTCCGCGAACGCCGAAACATCGGCCCCCGACGCGAAGTCCGCGGCGACCGAGAAAACAGCCGCGGCGGAACAGCCCGGAAGTCAGGATGAAGTGGCGCTCGAGACCCCGGCCACTCCCGCCGCGAAGGAGGAACGCTGATGGAATCGCGACAGAAACTGCTGCTGGGAGTTCTGGGCGGAGCCGTCGCCGCCTGGCAGGGATATGGTCTGCTCAACAGTTGGGTCTTGGGCCCGGTGACCAACCGACAGGATGAGATCACCCAGATCGAACGCAAGATCCAGGAGAAGGAACAGAGCAAGCTCCGCCAGCGCAAGGCGACCAAGCAGCTCAAGGATCTGGGTGAGCGCAGTCTGCCCCCCGATCCGGTCATCGCCGCCAATGCCTTCCAAAAGTTTCTCGACGAAATGGGAACCAGGGCGCAGTTGGCCAACATCGTCGTGGAACGCCCCCGCGCCGACAATCAGAAAAAAGAAAACACGTACTTCGCCGTGCATGGCATCCTCAAGGGGCAGGGGACCCTCGGACAGGTCACCACCCTGCTGCACGAGATCCAGAAGTCGGGCCTCTTGACCCGCATCACCAACCTCAAACTGCAGTCCCAGGGGAAACAGGGAGATCCCAAGCTCAACGTCGAGCTCAGTATCGACGCGTTGGCCCTGGTCAGTTCGCCGGCCCGCAAGGAACTCTGGACGGCCGAGACCGCTCCCGGTCCCCTGGCGTCGGCGACTGTTCCTGACGCCAAGTCGTTGGAGTCGATCGGAGCGAAAAATCTGTTCGTCCGGGCTTACAACGGGCCCCCGAAGCCTCCCGAACCTCCCGCGCCACCCCCCCCTCCGCCTCCGCCTCCTCCGACCACTCCCCCCGAACCCTCGACGGCGGAATACGTCTATTTTGTTGGATCGGTCACTCGCAACGGGGTTCCCGATGCCTTCCTGTTCGACCGCAGCAGCAACCGGCAGACTGTGCTCAAGCCCGGCAAAGAATTCGATGCCGGTGGCATGAAGGGCCGGGTCCTCAAGATCGCCGACAAGACCGTCACTCTGCTGGTGGGTGAAGACGAGTTCCAGCTGGAATTGGGGAAAAACCTCACCCAGATGCGCAAGCTCGCCAAGGCTCCCGCCGCCGAGGAAACGAAGACGCCCGAAGGAACCTGAGGCCTGCGGGCCCGGCCGCTCGCGGCAAGCGGCAGGACCCCACCCGGCATACGCGAGTCGCGGCCGGCTGGTACCGACGCTGTCTCCGCCGAGCCTCAAGACGGGGCACTGACGGAAGTCTCCAGCAGCAGTCTGCCGACCATCCCCCCGGCTGGGAAGCCCGCGAGTCGCTTACCGCTCCAGCGACAGGCTGTGGTGGCTGATCTGCAGCGGGCCCTGCTCAGTCACGACGTAGTTGTGCTCGAATCGCATTCCCCCCACCCCGGGGATGTAGAGGCCGGGCTCGAGAGTCACCACATCTCCGACCTCCAGGATCTCGTCGCTTTCCGGGACGAAGTACGGCGGCTCGGGATGACCCAGACCAATGCCATGTCCCGCGTGATGGGGGAAATGCTGCGCCAATCCCGCCTTCTCCAGCGGGGCCCGGCAGGCGGCGTACACTTCGCGCCCTGTCTTGCCAGGGTGCAGGGCCTGCGTCGCCGCGGTCAGGGCCGACAGGCAGGCCGCATGCATCTCGCGCTGTGGGGGGCTGGGCTGTCCGTCACACACAAACGTCGTGCAGAAGTCGCCCCGATAGCCGTTGATCACCACCGAGTAATCGAGCAGCACCAACTCCCCGGCTTGCACCGCCCGGTTGGTGGCGGGGCCTCCCCCGGCCTCGGCTCCCGGTCCACTCACGAAATCGCCGTACACATGTACGGCACGTCCGGCCTGCTCCCCCGCCACACGCTGCACCAGCCGCTGCAGATCGAGCCCGGTCATGCCAGGTCGGACCTCGGCACGGGCGGCGGCCACCGCCGCCTCGGCCACCCGCAGGCTCTCGCGAATCTGCGCCTGTTCATCGGGATGCTTGGTCTTGCGCAGCACCCGCAGCTCGGGATCGAGATCGTGCAGTCTCAATCCAGGCTGCCTCTGGAGCAATCCCTCTATTTGTCCCCAGGGAACCTGCGAACGCTCGATCGCCAGGCCCGTCGGCGCGTGCGATTTCAGCCAGTCGGCTGTGGCCTGCGCCAGCAGCCCGCCGCGATGGGGGGCCGCCTCCACGCAGCGGTACCACAGCGGTTCAACCCGCTCGGTCACGAAGGCGGCCCGCGAAAAGGGCTCCTGCGCGTTGTCCGCCACCAGCACCGCGCCCCCCTGACGCGTCAGCAGCAGTGCCGCAGCCGATTCCTGCGAATTGAACACCGTCGCCGAGGCCTCGAAACCGGCCAGGTACATCAGGTGGGGACGGGCGGTGATCAGCGCGGTGTCGATGGTGGAGGGAAGTCGATTCCACAACGCGGCTCGTCGCGCCAGGCAGCCTTGTTCGGTGATCATCGTGTGACGGGGTGAGAAAGGAGATTGTCAATCTTGGAAGCGGAAAGCCCCGCCCGAAGTTTAGCCCCGGTACGATCCGGGAACCATTCCGGCCCCCATGCCTTCAGCATCCGGCGGCACTGGCGGTTGGTGAGGGGGCGATGTCCGTCGCAGCGCGTCCCTCCGGGCTCTCGATGAAGCTGCGGCACAATTCGCTGTACTTTCCACCCAGGGTCAGCAGTTCGTTGTGCGTGCCCCGCTCGACCAGGTGTCCCTGGTCCAACACCAGAACCACGTCGGCATGGCGGATGGTCGACAGTCGATGGGCCACCACAAAGCTGGTGCGCCCCGCCAGCAACCGGGTCAGCGCCTTCTGGATCCGCAACTCGGTCAGAGTGTCGATGGCGCTGGTCGCCTCGTCGAGAATGAGAATCCGCGGATCCGCCAGCATCGCCCGTGTGAAGCAGACCAGTTGCCGTTGCCCCAACGACAGCTTGGCCCCCCGCTCACCGACGACCGTGTCGAACCCTTCCGACAGTTTCTCGAACAAGTCCAGGCAGTCGAGTTGACGTGCCGCCTCGGCGATCTCGGCGTCGGTCGCCCCCGGGCGTCCCACCCGGATGTTCTCGCGGACCGTTCCCGTGAACAGGAAGTTCTGCTGCAGCACCAGCCCCATCTGGTGATGCAGCGAGTTGCCAGTCACCTCCCGCAGATCGTGCCCGTCGATCAGCACCCGCCCTTCCTGCGCCAGGTAAAACCGGGCGAGCAGGCTGATGATCGTGGTCTTCCCCGAGCCCGTATGCCCCACCAAAGCCACCGTCTGCCCCGGGGCAATCCGGAAATCCACCGCATGCAGCACGGGACGGTCCGGCTGGTACGCGAAGGTAACCCGTTCAAATGTCACCTCGCCCCGCACGGCGGGCAGGGGACGGGCCGTCGCGCTGTCGGTCCAGTCGGGTGGGGTGTCGATCAATTGGAACACCCGTTCCGCACCGGCCATCGCAGTCAGGGCCTGGTTGTATTGGTTCCCCAACATCTGGATTGGGCTGAAGAAAATGTTCGCCAGAAAGAAAAACTGGATGAGGTCGCCGGGGGCCATGCCGGGTTCGGCATACAGCACCCGGTAACCGCCAATCAGCAACAGCGCCGCGATGAAGAGTTGGGCGTTGGTCTCAAGCAGCGGCAGAAAGACCCCCGCCGTCCGCTGAGCCGACATGTTGTAGCGGGCATGGTCACGCAGCAGATCGCCAAACAGAGTGGCGTTCAATTCCTGCCGGACGAAACCCTGCGTCACACGAATGCCCGTCACCGATTCGGCCAGCGTTCCCGTAATCCGGCTGAAGCTCTCCTGGATCGCCCGGTAGGCCCGACTCAGCCGTTTGCGAAAATACCGGTTCAGTCCCCACATCACCGGGGTCATCGCCAGCACCACCAGGAACATCACCCGATCGTAATACAGCATCAGACCGGCGGAGACGAGCATCTGCCCCGCTCCCACCAGGGTCACAAACAGCACATCCTGCACTCCCACCCGCATGGCTTCGCAGTCGGAGGTCACCCGGCTGATGATGCGGCCAATCTTCGTGCGGTTGTACCACCCGAGGGGCATGGCCTGCAGGTGCCGGAAGATCTGTTGCTGCAGGTCATGGACAATCGTCTCACCCAGTTCCAGGGCGAGCCGCTGGCGGAAGTGAAAGTTGAAGTTGGTCCACGCGGCCAGCAGCAGCAGGCCCAGTGCTCCCAGCACAATCGTGGGGAACGGAGCCCCCTGGGCAATCGGGCCGTTGA
Organism: uncultured Planctomycetaceae bacterium; assembly: GCA_903861195.1. Lineage (GTDB taxonomy): Bacteria > Planctomycetota > Planctomycetia > Planctomycetales > Planctomycetaceae > UBA10511. The sequence continues at coordinate 22,314 of CAIOTJ010000182.1, forward strand.
TGACCGCCCCAATGGTCCAGGCCACAAGCGGCAGTTGAATCGCCCGCAGAAAGACCGTCAGCAACAGCCAATTCCGCTTGCGGGCATGGGGCTGAGTGTAGCGCAGCAGCCGGCGAATCAGTCCGAAGTCGAGCGGCCGTTCGCGGGCCTCCTTTTCGGGATCACGCTGGATATTGGTGAGCGAAACACCGCGACCCGCAGGGTCGGCGACAGGGGGGGGGGCAGGCATGGACCGGGGGAAGACACGGGAGTGGCCGCGAATCCCATCCCGGCCGTGATCTCGAAGTGTAACGATCGCGTGGTATGACGCAATGCGCCGACCGATCGGGGGCTCTGGAGGAGACTTCGGGTCGCGCTGCCGCGGCACACGCGTCGGCTCCGGCCGCCCAGTCCGGCCCACCCAGCCGCAATTCAGCTGCCGCGGGGGGGCTCCGACGACTGGTTGTGTCCCGAAAGCAGCGGTCCGGTCGTCGACCAGCGCAGAAAGATCTGCATCAGCGAGTCGCACCCGCTCCGCTCGCGCAGTTCGCCCAGCGTCCCCTCCGCCACCAGCCGGCCCCGGTGCATCAGGCCAAACCGGCTGCAGAGCCGCTCGGCCTCATCCAGGTGGTGCGTGCAGAGAATCACCGACTTCCCCTGAGACTTCAGCAGTTCGATGAACTCAATGATCACCTGCGTCCCCAGCACGTCGAGCCCCAGCGTCGGCTCGTCCAGCAGCATCACGGGGGGCTGGTGGATCAGCGAGCGGGCCAGGTTGACCCGCTGTTTCTGCCCCGTGCTCAAATTGGAACAAAACCGGTCCAGCAGTTCGTCAAGCCCCAGCAGTTCGGACAGACGGGTCAGTTCCAACTGCGCCTGCGCCGGAGGCACGCGGTACAGGTCGGCGAAAAACAGCAGCATCTCGCGCACCGTGAGATGCTGGTACAACCCGGTCCCCGCCGACACCACCCCCACCCGCCGCTTGACCTCGTCAGGATCCTCCATCGACCGGAACCCCGCGATGCTGGCATAGCCCGAGGTCGGACTCAGCAGACCCAACAGCATCCGCAGCGTGGTGGTCTTGCCTGCGCCGTTCGGCCCCAGCAGGCCATACACCTCACCGGGGGCCACGGTGAACGTCACCCCATCGACCGCCCGGAGGATGGTCCCTCCGGGCAGGGGATACTCCTTGGTCAGCTCGCGGACGGTGATCATACGACCGATTCCGGGGTCGACCGGGGAAACAGAAAAAAATCTACCGCGGAATGGTACCCAGCGATTCCAGGAACCCTTCGAGCTGACGGGCCCGCACTGGATGCTGCAGCTTGCGCACCGCCTTGGCCTCGATCTGCCGGACCCGTTCCCGGGTGACCTGGAAGATCCGCCCCACCTCTTCGAGAGTGTAGGTGTAGCCATCCCCCAGCCCATACCGCAGCTTGATGATCTCGCGCTCGCGATAGGTCAGTGTCTTGAGCACAAAATCGATCTTCTCACGCAACATCTCGCGAGCCGCCACCTGCGTGGGACCGCTCTCCGACGGATCCTCGATAAAGTCGCCGAAGTAGCTGTCTTCCCCGTCGCCAATCGGTCGATCGAGGCTGATGGGCTGCCGGGCGATGCGCATCACCCGCCGTGTCTCTTCGAGCGGAATCTGGGCGAAGGCGGCCATTTCTTCCAGCGTCGGTTCGCGGCCGTTCTGCTGTTCGAGCAGCTTGCTGGCCCGCCGCAGCCGGGTCACCTGCTCGATCATGTGCACTGGAATGCGAATCGTCCGGGCCTGGTCGGCAATCGCCCGGGTGATCGCCTGGCGAATCCACCACGTGGCGTAGGTCGAGAACTTGTAGCCCCGCCGATACTCGTACTTCTCAACCGCCCGCATCAACCCCGTGTTCCCCTCCTGAATCAGGTCGAGAAAACTCATCCCGCGGTTGCGGTACTTCTTGGCGATCGACACCACCAGCCGCAGGTTGCCTCCCGACAGGTCGCGCATCGCCTGCTCGTGTTCCGCCTGCCGCTGCTGCACCACCTGCAGCCGCCGCCGCAACGCCGCCGGCGATTCCTGGGCAATCCGCACCAGATCCCCCAGCTCACGCTGCAGGTTGGCCCGGTGTTCCTTCCCCTCGGGGCGTTCCGAGGCCTGCGCGATCAACCGTTCCAGATCGGTCATCCGGTCCGAGATTTGGCGCAGCTTGGTCAAGCCGGGCATGAGCCGGCTGGTCCGCAGGCTCAGCTCTTCAATCAGGGTCACCATCTTGCTCCGCCGACCCGTCAGCGACCGGGCAATCGCGTCGGCCTGCGTCGTGGAAATCTCGGGATGATGCAGCTGCTGGAAGTCCCCCATGTTCTGCCGGCGCAGCTCCTGCAGCGTCTTCAGGTTCAACGGCAGCCGCCGGGTGATCTGATCTTTCTCCAACCCCTCGGTCAGAGCGATCTTGATGGTCCGGTCGAAGGGAAGTTCGCCCGACAGCACCTTGTCGAGCGTGTCGACCGCCCACTGGATCATGAATTCACTCAGCAACAGCTCCCTCCGAAACTGCCTCCGCGTGATCTCGATCTTCTTCGCCAGTGAAATCTCCTGCCGGCGTGTCAGCAGGGGAATCTCCCCCATCTGTGCCAGGTAGACCCGCACCGGGTCGTCCATCCGGCGCGAACCCTCCAGCTTCAGGTCGACCGCCGCCTTGGACCGCTGCCGGGGTTTCTTGACCGCCGCCGGCGCCGCCGGGAGATCGGCCTCCACGCGGATCTCCAAACCCAGCTCCTGCAGCGAACTCAGCAGGTTGTCGAGTTTCTCGGGATTGACCGCTTCGTCAGGCAGGTAGTCGTTCACCTGGGCGAAAGTCAGGAAGCCCTGCTCTTTGCCGATTTCAACCAGTGATTTCAGTTGGTCATCAAACGTGTGCATCGTTGGACTCTCCCGGCTGGGCCATCCCGGAGGGACGGCGGGCGCGCGACGCGTGCAGCTTCATGGCACGGCGCAGGCGTTGTTTCGCCATTTCATCAAGTGCCTCTGGAGTTGCCGGTCCCGGAACCGCTGCGATCGGTTCCTCCGCCAACTCGTGCACAGGTTCTGTCGAATGCATTTCCAATTCGCGTTTCCGCCGGTAATACTCCAGCAGATGCCTGAGAAGTTCAGGACGGGGCGCGGCCTGACGGGCCCGCTCATCGACTTCAACCGCCAGTCGAGACAACGCCAGATCCTCAATCTGTAAAGTCAACCGTTCGAACGACGGCGACTGCCCGCCCGCCAGCGTCAACAGGCACAACTCGTATAACCGCCGCAGTCCCACATGTTGAAACTCGGCGGGCGACACCTCTCGTGCCGCCAATTCCGCCTGCTCCGGATGGGCAAACAGCGCCAGCAGCAAGTCGAGTTCCGCCTGCTCGTCCCGTGTGGGGAATTTCGGCAGCGGGGGAATCGTCAGTACCGGAGTCGTGGCCGGCGCGGTCGTCCCCCCCGGGCGATTCCCGGTCGCGAATTCGACCGGCCGCGGAATCTCCCCCCGCTGCTGCCGGGCCTGACGCAGGTCCCGCAGCCGATCCCGGATGAAAGCCTCCCCCACCTTCAATCGCTGCGCCAGACGCCCCAGGATAATCTGCTCCCGCTCGCGCCACTTCGCCGCCAATCCCGCCCCTTCCGCCGCTGGAACCTCCAGCAGAATCTCGAGCATCTCCTGCAGGATGCGGTGCCGGCTGTCGATCGAGTCGACCCCGTACCGTTCAACCACCAGCCGGTACTTGTACTCCCACGCCTCGACCGACTGGGTCAACAGCCCGCGCAGCGCCTCGGCCCCCTGGGCCATCAGAAAATCGGCCGGGTCTTGCCCCCCGGGCAAGGTCAGCGTCCGCAGGTCAATCTCCTGCGACAGAAACTTCACCAGCGCCCGCTCGGTCGCCTTCTGCCCCGCGACGTCGCCGTCAAACAGCAGAATCACCCGGCGGGCAAACCGCTTCAGCAGCGAGACGTGGTTGTCGTTGAGGGCCGTCCCCAGCGTCCCCACCACGTTCTTCAGCCCAAATTGATGTGCCATGATGCAGTCGGTGTACCCCTCGGTCACCACCACCGTGTCCGACTTGCTGATCGTCTCCCGCGCCTCATCCAGGCCATACACCAGCTTGCTCTTCAGGAACAGCGGGTATTCGTCGGTGTTCAGATACTTCGGCCCGTCCGCGTACCGACTGTCGGGCATGACCCGCCCGCCAAACGCCACCGGCCGCCGCTGCGCATCGCGGATCGGAAACAACACCCGGTCCACGAAACAGTCGTACCAGCCCCCCCGGCCCTCCCGCTCCTTCACCAGCTTCACGCCCGCCAGTTCGGCAATCGTGTATTTGCCCCGCGCCCGCCCAATCAGCCATTCCCACTCATCGGGATGGAACCCCAGACGAAACCGCACCATCGACTCGTCGCTGATTCCCCGGTCCCGTAAATACTTCCGCGCCCGCAGGGCCGTCGGCGACTCCAGCAAAAATTCATGAAACTGCTGCTCGGCCCAGGCCACCACCTGGTACATCTTCTGTTTGGCGTCGACCGTCGGCCCCGCGGGTCCCGGCCGCAGTTGCTTGGGCATCTCCAGCCCCGCCCGGTTCGCCAGCAACTCCAACGCCTCGCGAAACTCCACCCGGTCCCGCAACATCACAAAGCTGAAACAGTCCCCCCCCGCGTCACACACCCAGCAGCGGAAACTCTGCCGGTCGGTGTAGACGTGCATCGACGGGTTGTGGTCTTCATGGAACGGACAGAGTCCCACATAGTCCCGACCACCCCGCTGGGGGCGCAGCGCCACACTCTCTCCCACCAGGGAAAGCAAATCGGTGCGGCTGCGCACCTGCTCTTTGAAATCGTCGTTCAGCAGACGATTCACAATCAACTCCCGTGACCTGCGGGAAGGCCATGCCCCATGCAGATTGGATCATCCTGATCCTTCGGCCTGCCCCGGATCCTTCCAGGGGAGTGGTCCGCCTCATTTCATCTTCTGTTCAGGCGTCCCGGAGCGCTCCCGGTTCAGCCCGCCGCGTTACAATCGACTGCGGAGAGAACGGATAGGGATTCTACCGGGCCCAGACGGGTGGTCAAGATGGCTTTCTCCAAGTCGTTGTCTCGCGGGCACTTGAATTTCCCGATCAGCCCCGTACCACAGCCCCCATCCCACCGAACGCCCGACCTGTCCCGTCCCCCCCCAACGGAATCGACCTCCGCTCCCGCAGATGGATTCACCCCGCATGAAACCTCCGCGCTCCCCGCGACGCATCGCCTCCCTCGTGCCCGGCGTCACCGAACTGCTCTGCCTGCTCGGTCTGGAAGAGCAGTTGGTGGCCATTAGTCATGAATGCGATTTTCCCCCCGGCATCCAGCAGCTCCCCCGCGTCACCCGGTCCCTGCTCGACCCCCCCCTCTCCAGCCAGCAGATCGATCAGGCGGTCCGCGAGCAGGCGGCCGCCGACGGCTCCACCCTCGCCCTCGATCTGCCCCGCCTGCAGTCGCTCGCGCCAGACCTCATGATCACCCAGTCCCTGTGTGACGTCTGCGCCGTGGGGGCCCGCGACCTGCAGGCAATTCTCCGGGATCTCCCCGGGCCCCCTCAGCTCCTCGCCATTCATCCCCAGTCCCTCGACGACCTGCTCGCGGCCTTCCTCGAAGTGGCCCGGGCGACCGACACCCTCCCCCTGGCCCAGCGCCTGGTGGCCGGTTGGCAGGCCCGCTGTGCGGCGGTTCGCTCACGCTCGGCCCAACGGGACCATTCTCCGCGAACCCTCATCCTCGAATGGGTCGATCCGCCGTTCAACGCCGGCCACTGGACTCCCCAGCTCGTCGACTGGGCGGGGGGGCACAGTGTGTCGGGAATTGCCGGACAACCCTCCCGACCCCTCGATTGGACCGAGATCACCCAGGCCGACCCCGAAGTGCTGGTGGTCGCCTGTTGCGGATTCGATCTCGCCCGCAGCCGGCAGGAATTGCCGCTGCTCCGCCAGGCCCCCGGCTTTACCGACTGGAGCTGTACCCGGCGGGGTGAATTGTACCTGATGGACGGCAATGCCTCGTTCAGCCGGTCCGGCCCCCGCCTCATCGACGGACTGGAAGTCCTCGCCCACACCCTGCATCCCACCTGGCACCCCGCCCCCCCAGGGGCCTCCCTGGTCGAGCGGTTCCCCGCGGCGGACGAACCCCCCTGAGGTCCCCCCGCCCGACCCTCCAGCGGTCGTGGCCAGCGGTCGTGGCCAATGCCGCGCTCAACCCAACAGCGGCAGCGCGTCGGTCGTCGCAATCAGGTGCGTCGGGGCGTGGACGGCCAGGTGGTCGAGGGGATGCAGTCCCCACCCCACGGCACCACTGCTGACCCCCGCCTTCCGCGCCGCCAGCACATCCCGCGTCTCATCCCCGATGTAGACCACCCGCGCAGGATCCGCCCCCCGCTCTTTCAGCAGCCGCCGCAACGCCCGCCCCTTGCCGCTCAGTCGGGGGGCCGACTGAATCACTTCAAACATCTCCTCAATCCCCCGGCTCCGCAGGCAGCAGCGGATGTTGTCGACCGTGTTGGACGACAGAATCCCGTGGCGCACCCCCGCCTGCTGCAGCGTCTGCAGCGCCTCGGGAATTCCCGGGAAGAGTTCCACCTCAGACATGTAGGCGGCCATGCCCCGCTGCCAGTCGCGCACCAGGCCGGCGATGTGCCAGAGCCGAATCCGATGCTGCCTCAGAAACTCCCGCGGCCCCATTCTTCGCACCGCCTGCGGATCGGTAATCGGCGTAAACCCCCGCCGGGCGGCGATCTCGTTGAACACCTGCAGACCCTGGGGCCAGGAATGAGCGAGCGTTCCATCAAAATCCCAGAGGAACAACTCATAACGCCGCGCACGGGACGATTCAGCCGAATTCAACACAGCATCGCCGGGCATGCGGGAGACGGAATGGCAGGACCAGAAAAAAGCGGCACCCCCCCAGGACGCGGGCCGGGGGACCAGGCACCCCGGTCTCTGATGACCGGGGCCTCGGGAACAGGGCTCGGCACGCGGTCGCCGAGACCGCGCGCCCCTCCCGCCCCATTGGCTCAGTTGCCCCGGTCCATGCGCCGGGCCGCTTCGGCTCCCGCCAGCCGCAAAAACGCCTCGTCGAACTGGATCCGGAACCGCATTCCATCAGTCACCGGCAAGACCTCCATCCGCAGTGCGTCCCCCCCCTTGCCAAACGCCCGCCGGGCCCGCCCCGCAAATCCCTCCGATTGCTGCGGGTCAAACATCTCGCTGAAGCTCGCGAAGTTCATCACCATCTGCATCGGCACCGCCGCAGCCGTCTCGCTCCGCGGTTCGGCCGCCTTGTCCATCGCCTTCTTCAGGTCCCCCGGAGCCTTCTCCGCCCCCACCGCGAACCACAGCACCGACTTGTCGACCGCCAGGTAGATCGACGGAGGACCGCCAAACAGCCGTTCCCGTCCACTCCCCTGACCAGCCGGCTCAATCCGGTGAATGTCCACCCCGTTGTGCGTCGAGCTGTTCAGCCGCACGTCCGCAATTCCCGGCCGCCCCTTCAGTCGCCCCAGCACATCCAGCAGGGCGTTCGACAACGTTCCCGTGTCCTCCATCTTCATCCCCCCCACCAGACTGAACGGACCGGGAGCCGTCCCCACCATCTGCATCAAGAGGTCGGCATGCCCTTCCGCCACCGTGCCATCCAGCACCGAGAACAACTGCCGGATCGGGTGATTCTCATCCTCGACATTCGCGTCGTCCGCCGCCATCCGCTTGAACATCTCTTTCTGGGCCACCCCCAGCATCGTCCGCATCGACTTGCGGCTCGGCTTGTCGAGCTTCCAAGACAGCGAGAGCGACATCGGGTTCGTTGTATTCACCAGGTTGCTGAACCGGCTGCGGGCCCCCTGGATCTCGGCGAAGTACGCCGCATACTCACTCCCCTGGTTCGCCGTAATCACCACCTCCAGCGCCGCCGCCTTCTCAACGGGAGACATCGTCCAGCCCACCAGAATCTCATTCCCCTGGTTCAGCAAGATCTCCATCACCGCCAGCGTCCGCTCTCCCTCGGCCTTCCGCATCTCCCAGGCCGCCTCGGGTTCGTTGTCCCGGCGTTGCAGGCCATTCTCGGCCTGGGCCTTGAAGATGTTGTAGAACAGTTGCCGGGTCGCCGGCTCCAGGCTCTTCAGGCTCACCGCCGCCGACACGTCGTACGATGCCGAAAACCGCTTGGCGGTCGCGGCCGGATCGGGATATTCCAGGTTGACCGCCGAAGAATCATTCGAGACGAAGGCGTAGTTCCCCTGCATTTTCACATACAGGGTCTGCTGCCGGGCTTTGACTTCATACCGGTCCTCCCCCACCTTGGTGGTCGACACCGGGCCCAGCTCGGCAGTCTTCATCAGGTCGTCGATATTCTTCACGGGCACATACGCGACCGTGGTGGGGCTGAACCCGGTCAGGTACAGCATCACCCCCATCGACTGATTGCGGTTCAACCCCTTCAGGTCGTTCACCCGCGCCAGTTGTCCCCCCAGCGATTCCGCCAACTCGGGACGCCCGGCCGCCTCAAACGTGGTCGCCACCTGCCCCAGCAGGCGTTCGAAACTGGCCACATTCACAATCAGCAGGGGAGCCTGCGGATCGACCTGGGCCAACGCCCGCGACTCCAGCCCGGGGGAGGTCAGCACCAACCCTGCCAGGCCAAGGTGGACGAATGTCAAGACAGACGCCGTCGTGCGGGAAAGCAAACGAGCCATCATGGCGGGTTCTCTTTGGTCCGAAGGAAATCGCAAAGCAGGCAGCGGCCTGTCTTCCGCAGAATCTACCCGCCCGAGGGGCGGTTGGTGTCGCGATCCCGGCTCACTCCGAAAGATTCCACGGAAGTGCGCCGGCCACCGGGGAACGGCTGTACCAAAAAAACACCGGGGAGCCCAGAGAAACCGCCTCTGGACTCCCCCGTCAGATCGCATGGCCTGTCCCGTGGCGGGACATCCCGTCACGGGGGCAGGGGAGGGCCGCTGCTGGACAGTGGCCAGTCATCCCCTGTTATTCCCCGGCATGCGGGCACTTTTCGCCGTCCTCACACGCCTTATCGGCGTGGGGGCAGCTGGCCGCACCGCTGTCGGAGCAGGCCGACTTCTCCTGGCAGCAGCTGGCCGACTTGGCCGCCTTGCCGGCACAGCAGCCGCTGGCACAGCACTCTTTTCCGCAGCACTGTGCAGAACAGCACTCTTCCGTGCAGCCGGTGGTGCTGCAGGTTCCCGCCTGGCAGCAGGCGGCCTCTCCCGTGCAGCACGATCCGCCCGAAGAGCAGCACTGCGAATCCTTCGCACAGCAGGTGAGCCCCGCATTGGGCTGGGCGGTTCCCGCGCTGTTGGTCATCGTGTAGCCGACCCCCACGAGGGAGGCGAACGCCAATCCGAAACAGAACGTCTTGAAAGCCGACATGGAAACATCTCCGAAATGGTGTGGGATGAACAAAAGACAGGGCGGACGCTCCGCACCGGTCCACCGTGGGGGCGGGCGGGACGAGCCTCCGCGGAAGGGGGGGCCGCAGGACCGGCGTGAACGCTCAACGGCGAACAGTCCGGAAGTGGGCTGGCCTCCCCGCGATCAGGCGATCCGTCGATCGACGGAAGGCCGCGAGCAGTGGGGTTTCGCGCGGCACAGCCACGTCAAAACCAGAGAATTCCGTCAGAATTTCAACCCCGCTGGCTCTCAACAGAGCCAGAGACACAGTTCCACATGCCGCGATCCCCCCTGACGGGAAATCGCCTGGAATGCATAGTGCAACGAACGCTCCGCAATTGACCCGCTCGAAAACCGGCGGGCTCCGTGCATTTCGGGACGCAGGCCTTCAGCCGATCCCTGGGTGCCGGGCGCCTCGACCGTTTTGGCGAGGGTGGCCGCCTTGGGGCAGCAGCAGAAATTGGCCGAGACCGGCAGGGGGGCTTCCGCGGGGCCATGCTGGGCACAGCACCGGCGCACGGCCGCCTTGGTCTCGCAGGCAGCGGCTGGGGTCAACCGGCAACACCATCCCGCCGGGGCCGCGAGTTGCACGGCCACCACCACCAGCAGAATGTGTTTCACTAGCCAACACATGGCACAGACCACCGTCCAGAAAGAAACCCAGCAGGAAACCCAGCAGGCACTCCAGCGACCCACCGGAGTGGACCGCACCAACTCCCCGGCACTCGACATAGGCCAGCCTCCTTGCTGACACATTCATTCTACGTCAGATTTCGCCCGCGCACCAAGAGGATTTCCCCCGAGCCACTCCGTTCGCTGCCGCAAAGCCGCGAATCTCTCCCCCAACTCCCCCCATTTGCCGCCCCTCCCAACCACCGCCCCTCCCAACCACCGTCCGCCCGGCCCAGCACCCCGTCCGTCCGCCCGTCCGCCCGTCCGTAGGGTAGGTTTTCCAACCTGCCCACCAAAAACCGCCGACCAGCCAATCCCCCGGCTCCCCCCGCTCATCCCCCGGGCGACAGCCGACGTCGGTTGGCGATCGATAGCGTTCACGCACTCGATGCCACCACACGAACCCTTCCCGACGTGGACCTGGCCGTTCCACGAACCCGACGGGCAGGCCAACACCTCAACAATGTCTGTATCGTTGGGTGTTCTTTGTTGTTGTTTTTTCTCGACGGATTCTCGGTATCTTGATTCAGA
>CAIOTJ010000183.1 GCA_903861195.1 uncultured Planctomycetaceae bacterium
CGCTTGGCAATCGCAGGACTTCCGACTAGAATCTCCGTCGTCAAACCGGCCCCATCGTCTAACCCGGTCAGGACACAGGGTTTTCATCCCTGCGATGCGGGTTCAAATCCCGCTGGGGTCACTTCGAACCAATCCTTGATTCGTGGTTTTCCGTTCCGGAAAGCCGTGAATCAAGGATTGGTTTGTTTATCGAGACTGTCGATCGGGTTCGTTCCTGGAGTCTCTTCCGGGCAGGGCGGAACTTTTGGGGGCGAAACGATCGGGCCGCCAGTGAGAGTCTGGGCCTGATCATGGCGCGGACTGGGTTCTGGGGAGAGCAGGGCCTGCTGCACCGTTGGCTCCAGATTCGGTTCCAGATCGAGATTTCAATCTGGGAAATGGCGCGAAAGGTTGCTCCGCCGTGGCGGCACGGGCTGGAAAATTGGCTGGACGGGCACGAAGATACGTTCCAGAGAGGACGGCTGAGTTCTGGCTGTCAGTGGAGTCCTCAATGTTCGGTGGGGCGGTCGCCTGGGGCTGTCCGTCCCTGTCTCCTGTGTGAGTTCCGCAGGTGCACTGGCTTCGTTGCCGGGCCCATTCGGGTTCCTCGAGCCCCCCTTCCTCTTCTGGGATTTGCTTCCATGAGTTTCCTGTTGCAAAGGCGCCGTCGTCTTCTCACTTCCCTGTGTGCCGTGGCCCTGTCGCTGATCTGTGCCGCCACCAGTTCGGCCCAGTCCGGTGGTGTGGCGCGCAAAGATGCGTCCGTCGCCGTGGACGGCGTGCTGAAGCAGGTCTTCCGCAGCCAGCGTCCGGGACGCTACGACTACATCGCCCAGATTGAGGTGGCGCGGGCCGAGTTGCGGAAGCGCCTCGACGCGAATGCCAAAGTGGCTGTCCCTGTTCCCGGTGACGTGATCTATGTGCACCTCACCCAGAAGCTCGACAACGCGGGCCGGGTGATTGCGGCCGACAGCCACGCCGGTCTGCCGGCCGAGGGCTCCGAGCTGAAGGTCTATCTGGCTCCCCGGGCGGCCGGGGGCTGGGAAGGGGCGTATCCCGACTGGGTGGACGTGGTGAAGGGAGACCAGGCAGGAACGGCCGATCTGTTTCCTCCCGAACCAACCGCCGTGAACCAGACGGGGGGTGGCGGTCTGGGATTGAAGGCCGACGTGCTGAAGGTGCAGGGACGGGTTGTGCTGCGGGTGACGGCGGTCGAGCGGGGCAGCCCGGCGCAGGAAGCGGGGATTGAGGTGGGCGACGTGATTGCCGGTGCCAACGGCGGGGAATTGACCGGTGCTGACCAACTCGACAAGCTGACCGCCGCCGGCAAGCCGTTCTCGGTAATCATCGTCGACGTCAACAGCGGCAAGCCGGTGCAGGTGGACGTGAACCCGGGCCGGGCGGCGGCACCGGCATCTGCCCCCACGCCAGACAAGCCAGCTCCCACCCCCACTCCGGCTCCCGCTCCCCAGCAGAAGGTGTCGCTGGGGCTCTCGGCGGAGGAAGTCCGGCTGGGGAACCGCAGCGCTTTGAAGGTGACCCGTGTCACTCCCGATGGCCTTGGGGCCAAGGCGGGGGTCGAGGTGGGTGATGTGATCGTCGCGGCCAATGGCGTTCCCACCACCGGCCCCGAGCAGTTGGTGAGTGCCCTCCGCAAGAGCAGCTCGAAGCTGGTGCTGACCATCCGCGACTCGCGGACGAACAAGGATGTGGATGTCGAGATTCCTCTGGGAGCGGGTAAGCCCGAGCGCCCCGCCCCGACGAATGCGGGTGTGCCTGTGCCCGGAACGAATCCCAATGCCCTGGGGGTCGTGACCGAGTTGGCGTTCCACGAGAACGAATTTGCCGTCAGCATCAGCGAAGTGGCCGACGGCAGCCCCGCCGCCAAGGCGGGCCTCAAGCCCGGCTTGCTGATCACCGAGGCCAATGGCAAGCCGGTGTTGCACCCCAACGAGCTGAACGATGCCGTCCGCAACAGCGGCGGCCGTCTCAAGCTGACGGTGGTCGAGCCCAACAGCGGCCGTTCGGCCAGCCTGAATCTCGACCTGCGGTAGGTTTCCGTCCCCCCCGGGATTCGCCCCGGGAATGGATGGTGCCGGACCAATTCCGGACCGGTCTTCTTCGCGATCGCTTCAGCCCCGCCCGGGCGGTACTTCGGGCGGGGCTTTTGGCTGCGCTGGGCCTCGAGGGAAAGCAGACCAACCGGCAATTGGCCGGGAAGTTGGGGGCCCCCCTTGGGCAATGCCCCCCAGTGATTTGAGGGTTCCACCGGTGGATTTCGCCACCGCAGGGCTGGCTGGACCAACGGTTCGATTGACCACCGGGCGATCGCGGTGTTCCACGAAACGAAACAGCCCCGCGAGCGGGTGGCTCGCGAGGCTGTGATGCGCAGAGGTTTCAACGGGCGAGTTTAATTCGCCGCCTCGGCGGTTGCCGGGGCATCCCACACCATGCAGTGCGATTCGATCGAGACCACGCAGAGTTTCTTGGTTTCTGGGTGAGGTGCGAGATCGTACCCGGCATCCCGCAGCAGTTTCTCTTGTTCCTGTTCGATGGGGCCGGCGTCTTTGACCGCCCGCCACCAGTGCAGGTGCGGCCAATCACGGCGGACCACCTTGAGACACGACTCCATCGTGCGTCCGTTGGTCCCCGGGCTAAAGCCAGCCTTCCGGGCCAACACGGTGAAGGTGGCGAGCTTGCTCGCCCGCTTGAG
>CAIOTJ010000184.1 GCA_903861195.1 uncultured Planctomycetaceae bacterium
CACTGGCGTCCTGCGAGCCATCATCGACCACGATCACCTCAAGGGGACGATGGGTCTGCGCCAGAATGCTGCGGATTCCCTGTTCGACATAGGCGGCCCCGTTGTAGACCGGCACGATGATGCTGACCAGGGGCATTGCGGGGGACGGCTTCATGCGGACTTGTGGGCCAGCTGTTTCAGCAAGGGGAGAGTCTCATCGGGATCGGGGCCCACCCGCAGCGACCAGCAGGGGAGCTGCTGGACCAGGGTCGTCAGCCGCCGCAATGCCGGGCCGCGGTCCCCCGGCATCTGGAACAGGGTGCTGGGGGCCAGGGCCCGCAGGGTCTCTCCCTGGCTCGCGGGGACGAGGGTGGCCGGGCCGGTGGGAACAATCCGTGGCAGGACAATCGCCCTCAAGGGAGCACTCCGCACCACCTCCCACCCGGTCCCCGGTCCGAGGAACAGGATCTGCTTCGATTCTTCCCACAGGGTGCTCGCGGCGAAGGCGGCGCGCAGGCGGGGGAGCCGGGCGATCGAACCCCGATTCGCCTTGCCCGACGCGTAGAGCGAGTGCACCCGGGGACCCTCCACCATCTCGACCAGGCAATAGTCGTCGGCGAGGTACCCGACCTGCGTTCCCAGGCACGACAAGGCCGTGGTCGACTTCCCGGAACCGCCGCGGCCCACCAGCAAGACCCCCCCCGACTCATCGCCCACGGCGGCGGCATGCACCAACTGCCCACCCCAGGCCGACGACCACCAATGCAAGATGCGGCGCAGGGGACCGGCCTGTTCCCAGGCGGCAAGGTGTGCCAGGTCGGGCGTTCGCCAGAGAGCCACCCGTCCCGCCGGGTCATATGCCGTCAGCACCCCCACGGCAGGTTCCCAGGCGATCCGTGGCGGCCCTTCCGAATGAAACAGCCCGGTGTCGCCGGTGGGAAACGGCACTGGTGGCGGGGGGCCCCCGGCGGCCAGATCATCCCAGCAACAGATCGTGAGATCGGGCCGCTCGGGGGAGCCGGCCCCCCCGAGCGGCGATTCCACCTCAAGATGCCGCAGGGCGTGGATCACCAACGGCACGGCCCGTGCCGAAAGAAACTCGAGACGCACCCGGCGTTCGGCGACCCGAAAGTCAAACCGAGGTGGATTGCCCAGCGCGGTTCGCGTCTGGGAGAACCACTGCCGCTGCGTGTCAAAATACTCCGCCGCAGAGCCCATACCGGCGCACCTGTGACCGTCTGGCTGGCCGCCCAGTTCCGTGCCCACGGGGAATTACGGAAGCTGGCCCTGAGGCACAGCGCCCGACTCGGGGGTGCCCGGCTGCAGTGGCCACCCCGCCTCGGCGACTTCGTGAATGGGATCGACCAGCAGCAATTCCTGCATGTCGGTGAACCTCTCGAAGCGGGGGGCTTCAAAGGGAATTCGCTCACCCGGGGACGCGGCGGCCACGACGGGCCGGCATTCCGTACCGGGGGCGGGTACCAGCAATTGCTCCGCAAGGAGGTCGGCGACAAACTGGTCCACCGCCGGGCCGATGACGGAACACGTTCCGTCGGTGATCTCGGAAAGCCGGTCGACAATGACCTCGGCGTTCTGACCGGCGACAAGGCGCTTCCAGACGTCGGCCCCACTCCTCGACAGACTGTAGTACGAGCCCGAGACGAGATGGACCACGATCACCTCCCCATCCAGTTCCTCCTGAACCACATCGGGCGAGTTCAACCGGTATTCCATAAGACTGCTGCACACCAACGAAGAAAGTGACCGAAATCGAAGCGCGTGACGGCCTGAAAAAACAAGCCGGACAGAACGGTGATCTCACCAGACGATGTCACCCAAAGGGGAAAAACAGCCTATCACAACCAACCCAGGAGAATGACTGGTCCCGATCCCAAATTGCCCGGAGAATGATTTGTCGAGTCTGTTTCGGGACCGGCGTTACCGGATATGACAATTCTCCGCCCCCGCTTGCGGCCCAGCCGGGCCGCATGGAAGTCGGCACTTCGATTTCTCCCTGCTTGACCCCCCCCGATCGGGCTGTCAGGATGCCCGTGGAAAGTGACACGAGTCACGGCCTGCGGACGCCAGCACGGGGCGGGGCGCGACTGTGGACGGCATACGGTACGACGCCGGAGGGGTGACAGCAGCATGTCGAGACTGGGATCACGCGATGCAGACCGGAATGGAGGAGGCTCCTCCAGCGCCGACCCGGCCGACCTGCGGGCCGCCGAGGATCTGGCCAAGGTCTATGAGGAACTCTCCACGCAGTTGGCCCGCGTCATTCACGGTCAGCAAGAGGTGCTGCGGCAGATCCTGATCGCGATGTTCGCCCAGGGGCACTGCCTGCTCGAAGGGGTTCCGGGACTGGCGAAGACCCTGATGATTTCGACGCTGGCGCAGCTGTTGTCGCTCGACTTCAAACGGATCCAGTTCACCCCCGACCTCATGCCCTCGGACATCACGGGGACCGAGATTCTCGATGAGGAAGAGGGGACCGGGCGACGACGGATGCGGTTTGTCAAAGGCCCCATCTTCGGCAACATTCTGCTGGGGGACGAGATCAACCGCACACCCCCCAAGACGCAGGCGGCCCTGCTGCAGGCCATGCAGGAATACCAGGTGACCTGCGCGGGAGAGACCTTTTCCCTCGACCGCCCCTTTCTCGTGCTGGGGACCCAGAACCCGATCGAACAGGAAGGGACTTATCCCCTGCCCGAGGCGCAGCTCGACCGGTTCATGTTCAAGGTGGTGGTCGACTACCCCAGCTTCGACGAAGAACTGGCGATTGCCGAACAGACCACCAGCACGGGCACGCCCCAGCTGACTCCCGTCCTCACCAAAGCCGACATTCTGGCACTGCAGCGCGTGGTGCGGAAGGTGCTGGTGGGGCGGTCGGTCTCGTCGTTCGCAGTCCGGCTGGTGCGGGCCACCCGCCCCAAGGGGGGCGAGGCTCCCGACTTTGTGCGCAAGTACCTCACCTGGGGGGCGGGCCCCCGCGCGTGCCAGGCGCTGTTGCTGGGGGCGAAGGCGAACGCCCTGCTCGATGGCCGGGTGCACGTCTCGCTGGACGACATCCGCCAGGTGGCCAAGCCCGTGTTGCGGCACCGCCTGGTGACCAGCTTCGCCGCCGAGAGCGACGGCATCTCGCAGGATGGCGTGATCGAGAAGCTGCTGGGCGTGATCCGCGAGGAGGGGTGATGGCGAACCGGTACTTCGACCCGGCGACCCAGGCCCGCATGGGGAAGCTGGAACTGGTCGCCCGGCAGGTGGTCGAGGGGTTTCTCTCGGGACGCCACCGCAGCCCGTACCAGGGATTCTCGGCCGAGTACCTCGATCACCGCGCCTACACCCCCGGTGACGAAATCACCTCGATCGACTGGAAGGTGCTGGCCCGCACCGACAAGTACTACGTCAAGCTCTTCGAAGACGAAACCAACCTGCGGGCCACCCTGCTGCTCGACTGTTCGAAATCGATGGCCTTCCAGAGCGGCGAGCTCTCCAAGCTGGAATTTGGCTGCTATCTGGCCGCCGCCCTCACCAGCCTGCTGCTGCGCCAGAACGACTCGGTCGGCCTGGTCACCTTCGACACCGGCATCCGCCAGTACCTCCCCCCGCAGGCTCATCCCTCGCAGTTCCGCCGGGTGCTCGAGGCGCTCGACGGCACCGCCTCGGAAGGGGACACCGATGTGGGGAAGACGCTGCACGAGGTGGCCGAGCGCATCCGGCGGCGGGGGATGGTGATCATCCTCAGCGACCTGCTGGACGATCCCGAGCACATCGCGGCGGGGCTGCAGCACTTCCGTCACAACCGTCACGAGGTGCTGGTGTTCCACATTCTCGACGAGGCCGAGCTGACCTTTCCCTACCAGCGGCTCACCCGCTTTCAGGACCTGGAGGGGACGGGCCGGGTGGTGGTCAATCCGCAGAGCCTGCGGCAGCAGTATCTTGACCGGATGCAGCGGTTCATCGAGACCATCCAGGCGTCGTGCTTCGAGAAGAAGATCAGCTACCACCTGGCCCGCACCAGCCAGCCTCCGGCGGCGGTGCTGGCCGAGTTCCTCGACCGCCGCGCACGCCTGGGATGACGCCATGAACCTCATCCCCCTGCTCAATCCCGCCCTGCTGGTGTTCCTGCCCGTGGCGGCTATTCCGGTGCTGCTGCACCTGTTGACCCGACACCGGGTGAAGACGGTGGAACTGGCCACCTACCGTTTCCTGTTCGACACCTACGTGCAGCAGCGGCGGCGGATGCGGTTTTTGGAGGCGCTGATCGCCCTGCTGCGGACCCTGTTTCTGGCCCTGCTGGTATTCATGCTGGCCCGACCGGCGCTGCGGCACTGGGACCGGCTGTTGGGAGCCGGGGGAAACCGCGAGGTGCTGTTGTTGGTCGACAGCTCGGAGAGCATGAACACCACGACGGCCGGTCGGTCGGCCCTCGACCGGGCCCGGGGGGTCGCGCAGGCAATTGCCGACCGGCTGGGACCCGAAGACCGCCTCACGCTGTTCCGCCTGGGGGCCCGCCCCGAAGAGGTCTTCAGCCGGTTCGCCGGCGACACCCAGGCGATCCGCAACAGTCTCGACGGCCTGCAGGCCGGTTCGTCCCGCGCGAACCTGCTGGCCGCCTTCAGCCAGATTTTCGGCCCGCAGGCCCCCCCGCGGGAACAGCCCCAGGTCTACCTGCTGACCGATGGTCAGGCCTCGGGCTGGACCGAGCTGCAACAGCAGGGGGCCGCCGGGTTGCTGCCCCCAGACGCCACGCTGCAGGTGATCTTCTGCGGCTCGGCCACCCCGCTCCCGAACCGCGCCGTGATTGGGGACACCCCAAGGCAGGCCCGATCGATTGTCGGGCTGCCGGTCAAGCTGGTCCCCCGCGTCGCCAATCACTCGGCCACCGAGGCGGCTGAAGTGCAGATCAGCGTGCAGATCAACCGCAAAGAGATCGCCCGCCCGGTCGTCCCCCTCAAGCCGGGCGAAACCACCCACCGCGAACTGGTCTACCTGCCCACCGAGCCGGGGGTGTTCGAGGGACGCTTCCACCTCGAACGTCCTGAAGGAGGGCTGCCCGACGGCTTCCCCGCCGATGATGATTATCTCTTCACCCTGGAGGTGACCGAGCCCCTGCCGGTGCTGCTGGTGAACGGAGCGCCGCACAACGATCCGCTCGAGAGCGAAACGCTGTTTCTGAAAACGGCCCTCACCGCGCCGGACGAACGGGAACCCATCGCCCTCCCGGCCGGCACTCCGCAGCCGGCGCCGGGGCCCCTGGCCACCCCCGATGCCCGCTCGCTGACATTGCAGGAGATTGGGGAGGGGCAACTCAATGAAGAGATTCTGAAGTCGGCCCAGGTGGTCATTCTGGCGAACTGCGGCCAGTTGAATGGGAACCAGTACACCTTTTTACGGAACTTCACCACGCGGGGGGGAGGGTTGCTGATCTTCCCGGGGGACAAGGTGAACCCCGATCAATACCGGCAGCAGTTCTTCATCAACCCGCAGGTTCCCGACCGACGGTTTGTGCCCCTCGATCTCGCCCCTCCACAGGGAGATCTCGCCGACGCCAATGCCGCGTTGCGCCTGGCGGCAGAATCGCTCGACTTCGCCCACCCCATCTTGTCGGTGTTTGACACACCGCAGTCGCGGTATCTCACGAGTGCCCGGTTCTTCCGGCGATTCCCGTTGGTGCCTCCCACCCAGCGGCCCGACCTCCCGGCGAACGCCCCCACCCCGGCCTTGACCGACAAGAGCTACTGGCCCCTCGCCAGCTTCAGCGATGGCAGCCCGGCGTTGATCGAGATGTGGCCCGGAGAGGGAAAGCTGTTGCTCGCGGCGTTTCCCGCCAGCGGCAAATGGTCGAATCTGCCGTTGAAGCCCGAGTTTGTGCCACTGGTCTTGCGGATGGTCCAACACGTCGCCCATCGCCCCGGGTTGGAGTTTCCCTCGGTGGTGCCGCCGGGCACGCCGGCCGAGATCCGGGTCGCCAAGAGCTGGGAGCCCATCACCGGGCAGGTGCGGGATCCTGCCGGGCAACGGTCATCCCTGCAGTTCCGGCCGACCGGTTCCCGCTCGATCGCGGCGGTCGAGCAGACCGGTCTGAAAGGGTTCTACGAAGCCGAGATCCGGGGGGGAACGGGGGACGATGTGAAACAGGGAACCGCCCGGTTCGCCGTCAATCTCGCCCCGGAGGAATCGGATTTCACCCGCATCGAAGAGTCGGCGGTGCGCGACCTCTTTCCGGGGACGGCCGTTGAGTTTGTGGATGCCACCGCCGAGGCACAGCAGCAATACGGCTCGGTGGGGGGCGATTCGCGCGAGATCTGGCGGCCCCTCATTCTGCTGATGCTGGCGGTGATGGGGCTGGAATTCTGGCTAGCCACCCTGGGAGGGGGCCGGGACGACGCCTCACAAACCACCTTGCGCGAACGGCTGGGGGCTCTCAACCCGGCCCGCTGGGTCGGGGCGATGACGGGCAGTCAGATCCCTCCCGACCCGCAGACTCAATAACCCGTGGTCCGGGTTTGGTGGGGGAGTTCCCGTCACCTCAACCCCTCCCCAACGGTACCATCATTAGTCCCCCGCACCCCTGTCTGCCTCTCCTCCACGCACGGTGAATCCGATGTCGACGAATCCGGTTTCGCGATTCGATCCGCTTCCGGGTGGTTCTTTCCAAGCCCCCGACCGCGCAACACCCGATCTCACTCCCCCCGATCTCTCCCCCATCCGACGGCTGATTGGCCAGGTGCGGCAGTTGCTGCGCACCAGTTGGGTGGCGACGGGAGTGGGGCTGACCCTGGCCCTGGGACTGGGCATTCTGGTGGCGGTCTCGCTGCTCGACCTGGCGTTGCCGCTGGGAACCTTGTGGCGTCTGGCGGGGTTGGCGCTGGTGATTGTCCCCAGCCTGCTCGCGGCCTACGCCGGAGTGCTGCGCCCCCTCTTCCGCCGACTGAGCAATTCGGGCGTCGCCCGGCTGATTGAGACGCACTTGCCAGGGATCCACAACCGCCTCGTGAGCGTGGTCGATCTCGACCAGCCCGGGGCTCCCCAGCCGATGTCCCCCACCTTCCACCGCCGACTGGTCTCCGAGACGTTGACACGGGTGGCCCCGTTCCAGCCCCAGACGGTGGTCGACCGGCGCAGTCTCTGGCGGTCGGCCCTGGCGGCGTTGGTGGCGGTCGGGGCGTTTGGCGCGGCGTGGACCCTGTTCCACGACCGCCTGCCCACCACGCTCGCCCGCATCTTTCAGCCCCTCGCCGACATTCCTCCCGCCTCGGGGGTGCGTTACGACGTGGTCCCGGGAGACACCGCCGTGCTGCGGGGCGACCCCCTCGACCTGCGGGCCGAGGTCACGCAGGGAGAACCCGATCGCCTGCAGGTCGAGATTGTCCCCACCGCGGGGGGCCCCGCGCTCTGGTACGACCTCGAACGCCAGGGCGGGAACCCCGCGAGTTGGCAGTTTACGCTCACGGGATTTGAACAATCGTTTCAATACCGGATCCATGGGGGCGGGACCTGGAGCCGGTCGCACACCGTTACAATGGTCGACCGGCCGCAGATTCTCGACGCCCGGGCGTTGCTGCACCTGCCGAAGTACCTCGAACTGCCCGAGCCGCGCGAGAATCCGCCGGGGCAGTTGTCGGTGACCGGACCAGAAGAGAGCCAGGTGGAAGTGCAGGTCGCGACCGCCGGGCAAGTGGCTCGGGGCGAGATCCACCTGTTGAAGACGGTACAGCGTCGCGAGCCGGTGACCGAGCGGATCGAGCGGGTCTGGTTCGCCGAGGCGCTTCCCGAGGGGGCGCATGCCGAGGGGGCCTGGGAATGGAACCTCAAGCTGCTGCTGCGGAACGCCCACACCGACGCCCCCCAGCCGGGACTGCACCGGCACCTGTTCCACAACGCTCCCAAACCCCACGTCGTGCGGACGGACGAGAATCTGTTCGCTCATGTCTACATCGTGCCCGACCTGGTCCCCGAGACGATCATGCTCGAGTGGCATGACGGTCTGAACTGGGAACACCGCGCGTACTGGGGAGCCGACAAGATCGCGTTCGGACAGCCCGAGACCGCCAGCCGGCGCCGCCTGGGAGACCTGCCCCCCGCAGGTCAGTGGACCCGGCTCGAGATTCCCGCCGACCTCGTGGGGCTGGCGGGAAAGTCCTTGAAGGGGATGGCCTTCTCGCTGTTTGGCGGGCAGGCGATCTGGCATCGCACGGGAACGCTGCCGGGGGAATTCCGGCTGGTCGAAGAGCTGACCGTTGCCGAACGGCTGCCGCTGTCGCAACTGGGGTCCGACCTGTGGGGGGGGCGGTTCCCGCTGGTGGGGACGGGGAAGTACCGGGTCGAATTGCAGAACTCGCTGGGGCATTCCAGCCAGCCGATGGACGAGGCGGCGTACGTGGCGATTCCCGACAAGCCGCCGCAGATTCTCGTGGGCCGCCCCGGAGTCGACCTGACGCTCTCGAAAGCGGTGCGGGTGCCGGTGGCGATTTCGGCCTACGACGATCTGGCGCTCGCCAAGCTCACGCTGGCCATTCAGCCCCCCGGGGTGACCGGGTTCGAAAGCCGCCCGATTGTGCGGTTCGGTCCCGGGGTCACCACCGATGACCGGCTGCACACGCTCGACCTCGAGCAGTTCGGGATGAAGCCGGGAGACGTGCTGAAGTACCGACTCGAGGCGCACGACCGGAAGGAACAGAGCCGGTCGACGCAGGAATTCACCATCCGCATCCAGAACGATGCCAACGCGGCCGACAAGAAGCTCGAGGCGTTCGAGAAGCAGCAGGATCAACTCGCCCAGAAGTTCGACAAGCTGGTGAACGACCAGCAGCGCATCGAGCAGCGGCTGAACGAACTGCGGGAACAACATCGCGACCTGTCGAAGACGCTCGACGAAGCCCGTGCCGCCGCGCGGGCCGAGGCCCCGAACGCCGACACCCCACCCGATCCGCAACAACCCGACCCAGCCCCCCCGGCCCCGCAGCCGAAGCTCGCCGAGGCGACCCGTCAGCAAGTGACCCAGGTGCAGCAGCAGTTGGCCGAGGTGGCGCAGCAGGAAGCCCAGAACCTGGCGGCGGGGAAGCAGTTGGCGCAGGAGCTGAAGGGGGCGGCCGACCAGGCGGCCCAGCTGGCGCTGCTGCCTCCCCAATTGCAGCAGCAATGGCAGCAGTTCCCGGAGAGTGTGCAGCAGGAGGGGATCCAGCCCCTGCAGAACCTCGCCGACGACCTGCAGCAGGCCGGCTCTCCCGAGCAGCAACCCACCCCCAACCTCCCCGCCCTGGCGGAGGACGGACAACGGGTGCGGCGGCATCTCGACGACCTGCGCCGACGGATGAAGGCCCTGGCCGAAGCGACCCAGCAGGCGCAGCAGGATCCGCAATCGAGCCTCGACCGGCTGCGCGAGAAACTGCTGTCTCAGGAAGCGCAGACCACCGCTGAGGACCTCGAGGCGCTGCAGCAGTTCCTGTCGGAACTGCGCGACGACCTGCAGCAATACAACCAGCAAGAGGGGGCGCTGCAGGCCGAAACGCAGGCCGCCCCAGACCCGGCTCTGGCCGGGCTCGAGCAACAGCAGGGGAAGCTGGAAACCCAAGCCGACCCGCGGCTCGACCAGGCGCGCCAACTGCTGGCCGACCCGACCCGCATCCCGGAGTCGACCCCGACCCCCAACGCCGCCGAAAACAGCACGCCCGGAAAAAACAGCACGGGCAAGACCCCTGCGGACACGTCGAAACCCAACGATTCCAAACCGAACGAGTCGAACCCCAGTCCCCCGGCCAAGTCGCCGCCAGTCGCCGGCCAGTCCAAGGAGGGGCAGCCAGACAAGGGGACACCCGAGACAGGGAAACCTTCTCCCGACCAACCCGCGGCGGGGGAACCTGGTTCGACTGGGGAACCTCCCGTCGGCGAGTCGAAGACGGGAAACACTCCCCCGGCGGGAGAACCCCCACCAGGCACACCGCAACAGAAAGTTCAGCCTGGCCCCGATCGCCAGGCGCTGCTGGACCGCGAGGCGGCCAAGAAGGCCGAGCTGGAGGCGGCCGAGCGCAGCCTGGCGGACGACTTCCAGTCGCTGGGTGACCTGATCGACGAACTGCAGGCCGCCACGGGGGAAGGTCCCGAAGGAGACGCGCCCCCGCAGCCGGGCGAGATGGATTCGACCGGCGCGGGCGATGCCTCGCAGTCTCCCACGGGCGAGTCGGCCCCGGCCAATGGTCAGTCGGCCGGGAAGCCGGGCGACATGCCTCCCGGCTCGAATCCCACCCCGGCCCAGTCGGGAGCCAGCCCGGGCCAACCTTCTGAAGGGGGCCAGCCGCCGCAGGGGGGCTCTCCCAAATCGCAGGGGGCCAGCAAACCAACAGCGGCCGCTGGGGACACCCCAAAAAGCTCCCGCCCAGTCGATCCCCAGGCGCTGGCCGACCTGTTGAATTCGCAGCGTGTGCAGGAGGCGAAGGCGATGGCCGCCCGGATGCAGGCGGCCCGCCAGGGTGCCGACCCGAACGCGACCCCCCGGCCCATGACGGCGAACGCCGCGACACCACCGAACCAGTCGGGAAGTGCCTCGGCCGCTCCCTCGACGCTTCCCGTGCTGCCGGTCGACGCCCGCCTGACCGACCTCGATCTCGACACCCGCGCCGTGCTGCTGAAACTCCCCCCGCGCATTCGCGAAGAGCTGCTGCAGGGACTGCGGGAAGAGGGTCCCGAGGGATATCAGCAGTTCATCCGCAACTACTACCAACGGCTGGCCAAGGTGAAGGGAGCCCAGAAGTGACCCCACGGCGGCCAACTTGCGAGCGGTGGCGAACGGTATGATTCCCTCCGGTTTGCTGAAGTGGTTTCTCGACACCATCGGGTATGCCGACCGGGAAGTCCTCACGCACCTCGACCAGGTGACGCTCGCCTTCCAGCGCCCCGGGTTGTTCTGGCTGGGGCTGGCCGCGTGGGGACCGCTGGTCTGGTTGATGCGCCGGCGACAGCGGCGGCAGTTCACCTCGGCCCCCGGCTGGCTGATCAACACCCTCACCGCCACCCGGGCCATCATCCTGGGGCTGATGCTGCTGACCCTGGCGGGCCCCTTTCTGAAACTCGACCAACGGGTCGAGAAGCGCCCGGTGGTGGCGGTGGTGCTCGACCAGTCCGACAGCATGCGGCTGCCAGCCGGTCCGTTCGAAAATGCCACCGTCACAGGGAAGCTGGCCGCAGCCGCCGGCCTCATTCCCCCGCCCGACCCCGACCCGCGCCCCTCCCCAGTCACACCCGCCCCAGTCACACCCTCCCCAGCGCCCGCTGCTGGATCGACCGGCAGTCCCATTGCCGGCCCCCCCCTGCCGACCGCAGTGGCCGAGACGCTGCGGCAGATCAGCCGGTTCGATCTCGCCCGGGCCATCGTCCAACAGGCGGGCCCCCTGTGGACGGAACTGGCGCAGACGCATGACGTGCGGTTCTATCAGTCGGCCGTGAACCTGCAGCCGCTGACGCTCGAGAATGAACGCCCCGAATACCCCGCACTGGACGAGAGCTTTGCTGTTCCGGCGACCCACCTGGGAGACACCATCGGCAAAGTTCTCGAAGAGGCGGCTGGTCGACCCGTGGCCGGAATGGTGCTGCTGAGCGACGGGCAAAACACCGGGGGGGTCTCTCCCGCCGAGGCCGCCCGATCCGCCGGGCTGGCACAGGCGCCGCTCTACACGGTTCCGGTCGGTCCCCCGGGGCGGCTGCGCGATGTGGCGGTCGTCGATCTGTTCACCTCGGGACAAGTTTCGGTGGGAGACACCGCGCAGGTCTCGGTGACCATCGAAAGCACCGGGTTCGATGGGCAGCCGGTGGACGTACAACTGTTCGATGGTACGACCGCGCTGGCGAGCCGCCGGCTGGTGCTGGCCAGCGGCGAGCAGCAGCACATG
>CAIOTJ010000185.1 GCA_903861195.1 uncultured Planctomycetaceae bacterium
AACATCGATCTGCCGACCATCATGCGGCACCGCCTGCCGGTCTACGACCAGGTGGTGGCGACGCTGATCAACGATCTGTACGAACGGGGCCTCAACCAGGATGTGCTGGTGATGGCCGCGGGAGAGTTTGGCCGCACGCCCCGCGGCACCCTGCAGGAGGGGACCGCCACGAAGAAGCTGCAGTGGGGGCGCGATCACTGGCCCGGGGCGCAGTCGATTCTGGTCTCGGGGGGCGGACTGCGGATGGGCCAGGTGATTGGCGCCACCGATGGACAGGCCGGGTATCCGGTCGAGCGCCCCGTCGATCCCCAGGACGTGCTGGCCACGCTCTACCGGCACCTCGGAATCGACCTCGCGACCCAGTTTCCCGATGCCGGCGGCCGGCCGGTCGGCATCACCACGGGGACTCCCCTCCGGGAATTGTGGGGTTGACGCCGTCGCCGCCCTTTGGGTCGGCCCACGTCAGGCCGGCAACATTCGCCGCGGGCGCGGAGGCAGCGGGGCACCCACGACGCCAGGAACAATCGCGTTGGGACCTGTCCCGTCAGTGCGAGACTTCCTGCCCGAAAGACAGCCGCAGTTGGGGATCGCGGTGTTCTTCGAAGTCTTTGAACAGCAGGCTCGGCTGGATGTCGCGGTTGTTCTGGTATTTCCCGCCGTCGTATTCCGAGACCGAACCTTCGATCGTGTGGTAGAAGAGCTGGGCGATTTCGACCCCGGGATAGACCCGGATGGGCTGGACGGCGAACATCTCGAGGGTCCAATAGCCCCGAAAGCCCACGTCACCAAATCCCGCCGTCACATGCACGAAGAGCCCCAGCCGGCCGACCGAAGAACGTCCTTCCAGCATCGGGACGAGGTTGTACGTCTCGGTCCGTTCCATGGTGCGCCCGAGGTACAGCTGGTTCGGGCTCAGTACGAGCCCCTCCTCGGGAATCGTGTACCGCCGGAACCGGTTGGGGCGGCGCATATCGAGCACAATCTCTTCGTAGACCAGCAGTTCGTTGTGCAGCCGCACGTTGTAGCTGTTGGGATTCAACTGCCGGTCATCGAATGGATCGATGACGATGTTCTTCCCAAGCTGGGATTTGATCTCGCTGCCGGTGAGAATCATCGGGAAATTCCCAAGAGAAACGCAGGACCAGGGGAGGCCAAAGTCCGAGACAATCGCCAGCCGCCACCCAGACGGGGGAAATTCGGGAAAGTCGTCCCTTCCCAGAGGTCCCTCCGCCAGTCCACCCCCATGGTCCGAGTTGGGTGGTCATCACGACCATCCCTACCACAACGCATACGCTAGGCCAGTCGGCGCGCAGGTGCAACAGATGCCGCCCAGGTTGCCGCCCCACTCGCGCGCCTCTTGGCGCTCCACCAGGACTCGGGTGGAACAGACTGCGGCCCGTTCCCGCGGGGGATCTCAATCGTCACTCAGATCGATCTGCGGGCCGTGTTGCAGCAACGCGCGACAGGCCGCCTCACTCACCCCCGAGCCGGTCAGACTGAGGGACCGCAGCCGGGGCAAACCGGCCAGCGACAGCAACTCGTCCTCTTCCACCGGGCTGAAATCCAGCTGCAGCACCTTCAAGTGCCGGGCGGGGATCAACGTTGCCAGCTCTCCCGGGGGCCAGCGGCAGTCGTCAAGGCGCAGCTCTTCAAGCCGCGGGAGGCGCGCGATGCGGGCCACGACTCCGGGGGGCAGTGTCACCGATCTCAGATGCAGTTGCCGCAGGGCGGTCAACGCCTCCAGGTACCGCCAGTCTTCGCTCGTGGGGTTCTGGAACCACGAAAGACTTTCGAGGGAAATCAACTCCCGCAATTGGCTCCAGGCGGGGGGTGTCGCTCCCGGCACGTGGGGGAACCAGACCACTTCCTTCACCACTGAGACGGTTGGCCCCGATCCCGGTCCTCCCGATC
Source organism: uncultured Planctomycetaceae bacterium (assembly GCA_903861195.1). Classification (GTDB taxonomy): domain Bacteria; phylum Planctomycetota; class Planctomycetia; order Planctomycetales; family Planctomycetaceae; genus UBA10511. Next base: position 1,912 of record CAIOTJ010000185.1, read on the forward strand.
CCAGTCCCCCCAATCCCGGTCCCCCCAATCCCAGTTCCACGTCCAGCGACCAGGGGGGGCCCGCCATCGGGATGGCGGCGCGGCGACAGATGGTCCCCCGGGCCTGCAGCCTCGCGATTGTGTCCGCCTCGTTCCACAGTCGCCAGCCGCACAGTCCCACCGCGGTGCTCCAGAGCAGGGCGCAGGCGGCGATCGCCCACAGGCCCCACCGGCCTGCCCCGGCCCACCAGCGGCGAACAGAGACCGTTTCAGCACGGATGTCGCAGCCTGGCGATTCGAAACGGCAAACGGTCGGCCCGTTGTCTCGCGCTTCGGGGAACAAGGTCATCCGGCTCCTCTCGGTCGGATTGCAGTCAGTACGCCTGTCGTCCTGCGGCACAGCCCCCTGCCCAGAGTGCGGCGACGTCAGGTGGCTCCCGAGCATTCGCGGTAGCCTTTTTCCCGCTTTTCGGCCAGCAGCCCCGCGGCTTCCCGTGTCGCCGCGTCGGGGCT
>CAIOTJ010000186.1 GCA_903861195.1 uncultured Planctomycetaceae bacterium
GGGATGCGGGTCATCACCAGCAGGCGGGGGGGGCGACGCATGGTGTTATTCCAGGCTGCCGCCGCAACTCGACCCCGCCCCGGCCGTGCACCCATAGCAGTGCTGGGCGGTCTGGATCGGCCGGCGGGCGAGACGGTCGAGATCGGCGGGCGTCAGGTCGAACACCGTTGCCGGTTCCGCGGGGGCGACCGGCAGATCGAGCATCTGGTTGAAGTCGCAGTCAAACAGCCGCCCCTGCCAGTCGACCGACATAGTCGTCCGGCACATCACTGCGCCAATCGTGGCTGGGTTGAACGCCTGCACCAGCTTCTGCAGGTAGTCTTCCAATCGCCCCTGCGACAGCAGGTCTTCGAGAAACCGGCTGATTGGCATGTTGGTGATGGTGAACAAGCGGGTGAATTCAATCCCATACCGCTCCCGCAGTTCCCGCCGGTAGTCGGCCTCGAGCTTCTGCTGCGGTGGCGGCAGCGAGGGACCGCCGGGGTTGAAGACCAGGGTCAACGTCAGTGGACTTCCTGGCTGACCATACCCCAGGGCGTTCAGCTTTCGCAGGGCGGCCAGCGACCGTTCGAACACCCGGTCTCCCCGCTGGCGGTCGACATTCTGTTCGAGATAACAGGGGAGCGACGCGACAACCTCGACCTGGTGCTGCGCGAGAAACCCAGCCAGGTCGGCATACCCGGGTGCCTCGAGAATGGTGAGGTTGCAGCGGTCGATGACCCGCCGCCCCAGTTCCCGGCCGCGCTCGACCAGGCGGCGGAACTGCGGATTCATCTCGGGGGCTCCGCCCGTGATGTCGAGCGTGGTGAAGGAACCGCGGGCCAGCAGGTCGAGACAGGCGGTCGCGACTTCGGCGCTCATGCTCTCGGCCCGATCGGGACCAGCATCGACATGGCAATGCCGACAGGTCTGGTTGCAGACCCGGCCGACGTTCACCTGCAGCACGTCCAAGCCCCCTGCCCGCAGCGGGCCCGTCTGGCACCCGGCGACGCGGGCGGCGAATGGCAGACCGGCACTCACCCGGTCGAGCTGCGCAAGTTGCTGGCGGGGATCGGCGAGTGGGTGACCCGATCGGAGCAGGGAGAGCACGGGGGGCATGGGGCGGATCCACCGGGAGGAAACGGAAACAAAAACACCACGATCAGCCGCAGCACGAACTCTCGGGACCACAACACGACTCGGGAGCCAGTGTGGTCAGGGAGAAGGCCGCCCCCTTTGTCTCTCGCGGCGTGCGAATTGTTCCCGCTTGTTTCTCAAACGGCCGGGCCTGGTCGGCGGAGACCGCGGCACGGGGAGAGATGAAGTCGAACAGACCGGCGTAGGGGTCTTGCTGCAGCCGTTGGAACGTCACATCTCCCACCGCCATCCGCTCGCCGCGAAGGTAGACCCGCCCCCGCTCATCCTCCACCTGGGCGAAGGGGCCGCGGTAGATAACCGCCTGCTGCCGATCGAGTTCGGGGCCGGCAGTTCCCTTGTAGGCGACCACGGTGACCGAGCGGAACTCGATGCCTGCCACGGTGCGCCACGGCTCGGCCTGGCGTTTGGTGATCTCGATGCCGTGGAACCCCGCCTCGGCAAACGCCGCGAGGAACCGGTCTTCGCGAAACGCCCCCGAGATGCAGCCCGACCACAACTCGGCATCTCCCTGCAGATGCGCGGGAACATCTTCGTCGGCGACGATGTCGCTGATCGCCGCCCGGCCACCCGGGCGCAGCACACGGAAAATCTCCCGGAACAACTGCTGGCGGTCTTGTTGCCGCACGAGGTTCAGCACGCAGTTCGACACCACGCAATCGACCGAATCACTGGCGATCAGCGGATGCTCGCGCCGCAAACGGTCTTCCACCTGCCGCAATTCGAGCCAGGCGGCGGGATCGCGCACCGGGCGGGCGGCGAGTTCGTCGGCCAGGCGGTCGAGATCGAGCGACAGGTCCTGGATCAGCCCATAGCGGAAATCGACATTGGCGTAGCCCAGCGTGTTGGCCACCTGTTCGCGATATTTGCGGGCCAGAGCGAGCATCTCGCGATTGCAGTCGACCCCAATCACCCGCCCCTCGGGGCCCACCACCTGGGCGGTGATGTAGCAGAGCTTGCCCCCGCCCGAACCGAGATCAAGCACGGTATCTCCCGGGTGGATATGCGAAGTGGGGTCACCGCAGCCATAGTCGCGCTCGAGAATCTCCTGGGGGATGATCTGGAGCAGCTCGGTGGGATACTCCAGCGGGCAACAGAGCGATTCCTCGCGCGCCTGGGCGGCGGCCGAGTACCGCTGCTGAACAGCCAGTTCGGGATGAGAGACCGCGGACGATGTCGACATACACAACCACCAGACAATGAGGAGAAACCGGAACGGGATCGACCTCCATGCGCCAGGCATGAACAGCGACGACCCGTGTTGGAACGTACACCCACTTCAGAACAGCCGCGCCTCGCCCTCGTTCTCGGCACCGTCTGTCTTGGGCGTCTTGCGACGGGCCGGCTTGGCGGCGGCGGGAGCCGCCTCGGTGAAGGTCGCCTCGGCATCGAAGGGCCGGGTTTCGAGCTGGGGCGCGGCGGGATTGCTGGTGAGGATCTCGATCTTCCGCTCGGCGGTTTCCAGCAGGCCCTGACAGTTCCGCAGCAGACGGACCCCCTCTTCGAACCGCAGCAGCGAGGCCTCCAGCCCCAGCCGCCCCTCTTCGAGATCTCCCACGATCTCTTCGAGCTGCGCCAGTGACTCTTCGAACGAGGGGGTGGACGGGGGGGGCGTATCGTTACTGGTCATGCTGTTCCTCCACCCGGCTGATCAGTCGCCCCCGGGTCAGGCGGGTTTCGAGACGGGTTCCGACAGGGGCCTGGGACGGTTCATGCACCACGGGTCCACCATCGGCGACCCGGGTGACGGAATAGCCACGGGCCAGCACCTGCAATGGACTGAGCGCATTCAGAGTGGCACTCTGTGAAGCCAACCGGGCCTCCAACTGGTCCAGCCTGGTCCGCAGGCCGCGACGCAGACGGGCATCCAGTTCGTCGATGCGCCGCGCCAATTCGTGCAGCCTTTCGTGGGGGCGCGACAGGGCCCGGCGGGCGGCCAGTCCCTCCAGCCGGGCCCGCGCGGTGCGGGCCTGGTGCCGCAATCCGGCCGACAGGCGTTCCCCCGCCCGCGCGAGATACTGCCGCAGTTCCTGCCGGTCGGGGGTCACCAGGGTGGCGGCCTCGGTGGGGGTCAAGGCGCGGCGGTCAGCGACATAGTCGGCGATGGTGACATCGACTTCATGCCCCACGGCACTCACCACCGGAACCTGGCAGGCGTGAATCGCCCGGGCGACCACCTCGGTGTTGAAGGCCCACAGATCTTCGAGACTTCCCCCGCCCCGCCCGGTGATGACCACGTCAACCCCGGAGAGGCGGTGCACATCGCGCAGGGCGGCGGCGATCTGCGGCGCCGCCTCGGCCCCCTGCACCGCCACCGGGACAATCACCACTGGAGTCGCCGGCCACCGCCGGGCCAGGACCTGCAGCATGTCGCGCACCGCCGCTCCGGTGGGACTGGTCACCAGTGCGATCCGGCGGGGGAACATCGGCAAAGGCCGCTTGCGGGCGGGATCGAACAATCCCTCGGCCTGCAGCTTGTCGAACAACTGGCGAAACGCCAGCTCCAGCCCCCCCATCCCCACCGGCGCGAGGCGGTTGACCACCAGGCTGTAGCTGCCTCGAGCCTCGTACACTTCCACCGCCCCGGCGGCGATGACCTCAAGCCCATCGTGCAGGTCGAATCGCAACCGGGCGGCTCCCGAACGCCACAGAATGGCGGCCAATTGCGCCTGCGAGTCTTTCAAAGTGAAATAGAGATGCCCCGAAGAGGCCCGTTTCAGGTTGGAAATCTCCCCCTGCACCCAGACCTCGGGGAAATTCCCCTCCAGCGAATCTTTAATCTGCCGGGTGACCTCGCTGACGGTCATCACGTCGGGATCTGCTCCCGGTCCCCGTTGCCGCGCGGCCATCCGCCTGCCCCCGTGGTAAGAATCTCTGGACACCGGAATCGGTAGGATGGAATCTGCCAGCCGTCGACCGCCCTGGGGCGGTTGGCCCGTCTACAGGTGAATCGCCTTGAGGTAGCGGATGGCCCGTTCGACATCGGCGCCGCGATCGGACCCCTGGTTGCGGACCGCCGTCACCCACCCGCCAAACCCCGCCTCGAACAGCAGGGCCAGCAATTCAGTCCAGTCAACCATCCCCTCCCCCACTGCCGTCTCGGCCGCCATCCCATCGAGGCTGCGCACTCCATCCCGGGCCTGCACATGCGCGACGTGGGTGTGCAGCGTGCGGAAGGCGTCGGCCACCTTCAATCCCGAACAGACAAACGCACTGGGGTCGAAGTCAATACCGATTGGTCCCTCTTTCACCTGCGCCAACAACTTCTGGTAGACCTCCGCGGGTTCTCCCGAGGGGGTAATCGCCAGAGTCACCCCCACATGATTGCCATGCCGGGCCAGATCATTGAGGATCGTCACCAACACCCGGCGTGCTTCGCGGGCCTCTTCGGACGGAATGGGCCCGAGGCGGATGGTCATCACCCGGGCCCGCAGTTCGGCGGCGAAACTCATCGCACTGCCGACGGCGGTCACCCGCTGATCGATCTGCTCGGGATCGTGCAGCGCCCGGCGGGTGGGAAAGAACGGCGGGGCAAGCGACAGCCCCTGCTCGGCCAGCCGGTGCAGAAACTGTTTGCGGCCCGATTCGCTCAACAACTCGGGACGCAGTTCTTCGCGCAATTCGAACTGCACACCGGTCGCGCCACAGGCGGCCGCCCGACGGAGGGCCAGGTTCAAAGGCTGGGCGAAGGCCCGGGTCGCAACAGCCAGAGTGGGTGAAGGAGGCATCCCCCGATGATAGACAGCGGGAAAAGATTCGAACAATCCACCGGGCATTGGCGAAATTCGCCGGGGGCTCGCTATTCTTAGCACCTCGGGAGTCGGGACTGGCCCGTGGAGTTCCAGCCCATCCCGTGCGATGTCGACTCTGTCGCCTCAGGTAGCCCCCCCATGTTGCCAAATTCCCGCCGATCTCACTGGTTCCCGGGCTCTCTGCTGCTGGCCTGCCTGCTGCTGGCCTCGATCTGGGGAGTGCCGGGCTGCCAACAGGCGGCTCCGCCCGCCTCCAAACCTGCGGCCAGCACCCCGGCCAGCAGCTCGGCCTCTAGGAATCTGCAGCTGGAAGCCGACGGTTCCACCAGCCCCCCGGCAACCACCACCCCACCCGCCGGCGAAGCCCCGCCGCAACCCCCTGCCCCACCCCGGCAGCAGCCCGCCGCCGAGGAAGCGAAGGTGGGAGCCGCTGCCGAACCGCTGGATCCCGCTCTGGCCGGGGACGACGAACCCGCAGTGGCCGCTGCCGACACCCCCGACGCAACGACTGACGACGACACGCTGGCCCTGGCCCAGGCTCAGGCCCCCGGCCGCAAGGGTAAGCGCGAAGACCGGACCAGCGGTGGCCGGTACAAGTTCCGGACCAATCACGACCCCAACGGCACGGGCAAGTTCTACATGGGGCGTGAGATCGCCCATGTGATGGGCTTCGCCGGAGCCCCTTGGCTCGAACGCCCCGAGCGCGAACGGGAAGAAGCGACCTCGAAGATGATCGAGGCGCTCGCACTCAAGCCCGGGATGGTCGTGGCCGACATCGGTGCCGGCTCGGGAGTCATCACCCTGCGGATGGCCGAGAAAGTCGGGGCCGACGGGAAAGTCATCGCCGTCGACGTCCAGCAGGAAATGCTCGACCTGCTGCAGAACAAACTCAAGCTCAACAAGATCGAGAATGTGGAGCTGCTGCTGGGGACAGAGAAATCCCCCCGCCTCGACCCCGAGAGTGTCGATCTGGCGATCATGGTCGACGTCTATCACGAGCTGGCGTATCCGTACGAGATGCTGCTCGAACTCTCGAAAGGGATGAAGGTCGGGGGCCGCGTGGTCTTCGTCGAGTTCCGCCTCGAAGATCCCGAAGTTCCGATCAAGCTGGTCCACAAGATGTCGCAGGCGCAAGTCAAACGCGAGATCAGCCCTCCCGAGCTCAACCTCAAATACCGCCGCACCATCGACACGCTCCCCTGGCAGCATGTGATGGTGTTTGAAAAGGTCGGCCCCGACGGAGGCTTCCAGACCGTCCCCGACACCCAGCCCGAGACCACCCCGCTCACCAAGCCCGAAGAGGCGTTGGCGAAGGTGCGGATGCCCGAGGGCTTCCAGACGACTCTGTTCGCCGCCGAGCCCGACGTCCGCCAGCCGATTCACCTCACCACCGACGAGCGGGGCCGGCTGTGGGTCGCCGAGAATTACTCGTATGCCGAGAGCGCCGTCAATTTCGTCACCACGCAGCACGATCGCATTGTCATTCTCGAAGACACCGACGGCGACGGGAAACACGACCAGCGGAAGGTCTTCTTCGACGAGGGGCGGCTGCTGACCAGCATCGAGCTGGGCTACGGCGGGGTCTTCGCCCTGTGCGCCCCGCAGTTGCTGTGGATTCCCGACCTCGACCAGGACGACATTCCCGACGGCCCCCCCGTGGTGCTGCTGGATGGATTCGACGATGGACCCGTCCGACACAACATCGTCAATGGCCTCAAGTGGGGCCCTGATGGCTGGCTCTACGGACGCCACGGCATTCTCGCGACCTCCAACGTGGGGGTGCCGGGAGCCACCGAGTCGCAGCGCACCCGCATCAACTGCGGCGTCTGGCGCTATCACCCCATCGAACGCCGGTTCGAGGCGGTCGCCCATGGCACCACCAATCCCTGGGGACACGACTGGGATGAACATGGCGAACTGTTCTTCATCAACACCGTCATCGGCCACCTGTGGCACGTCATTCCCGGAGCACACTTTCGACGGATGTACGGCAGCGACTTCGACCCCCATGTCTACCAGTTGATCGAACAGACCGCCGACCACTTCCACTGGGATACCCGCGAGGCGTGGAGCGACATCCGCAAGGGGGTCACCGACACCACCTCGGCCGCCGGCGGCGGACATGCCCACTCGGGCCTCATGATCTACCTCGGCGACAACTGGCCCAACCAGTACCGCAACGGGGTCTTCACCGTGAACCTGCACGGGCACCGCCTGAACCGCGACCGGCTCGAACGCGATCAGGCCGGTTACACCGCCCGGCACGAACCCGACTTTGTCTTCTTCGACGACCCCTGGTTCCGGGGGATCGAACTGATCGCCGGCCCCGATGGCGGCGTGTTTGTGGCCGACTGGAGCGACATCGGCGAGTGCCACGAGAACGACGGCGTCCACCGCGGCTCGGGGAGGTTGTTCAAGATCACCCACGGCACTCCCGACCCCGCCCGCTCGCAGCCCAACCTGGGGGAAAAGACCTCTCTGGAACTGGCCGAGTTGATGCTGCACTCGAACGAGTGGCACGTGCGGACCGCAACCCGGCTGCTGCGCGAGCGCGTGCAGCGGGGGGATGACGCGGCCGCGCTGAAGCCGGCGCTCGATCGGCTGGGCGACATCTATGCGAATCACGCCGACGTCACCCGCCGGCTGCGGGCGCTGTGGGCCCTCTGGAACATGCAGGCGCTCGACGAGGCCGCGTTGCGGACCGGGCTGGCCGATGCCAGCGAAAACGTCCAGGCGTGGTGCGTGCGGCTGCTGGTCGACCGCGGGGCGCCGTCGCGGGAGACGGTCGCAGCGTTTGTCGAACTGGCCCGCACCGCCCCGGGGGGACTGCCCCTGCTGCATCTGGCGGGAGCCCTGCAGAAACTGCCCTTGGAGCAACGGGGTGATCTGGCCCTGGCTCTCGCAAAACGGGGTGAATTCGCCGGGGATCGCGCCCTGCCGCTCTTGGTCTGGTACGGCCTCGAACCGGCGGTGCTCGACCAGTTGCAGGCCCAGCGCGAACCGCTGTTCCGCGAGACGAAGCTGCCCCACCTGCGGCGGTTCCTCGCGCGGCGGCTGACCGAAGAACTCGAACGTCGCCCCGCCGATGTCGACGCCCTGGTGGGATTGCTAAAGGTGCCCACCGCCGACTCGGCCGCGGGGCTCGACGATGCCGCCCGCCTGGAAGTGTTGACCGGCATGGCCGAAGGACTGCGGGGCTGGCGCAAGGCTCCCCGCCCCGCCCAGTGGGATGAGATCGCCCCGGGCCTCGCGCAGTCTGAGAACGCTCAACTGGCGGCGGTGACCCGCGAGCTCTCGGCCCTCTTCGGCGACGGCCGGGCCGCCGACGAATTGAAGGCGATTGTCACCAACAACTCGTATGATCCCCTCACCCGCCGGCAGGCGTTGCGGGCGTTGGCCGAAAGCCAGCCCGAGGGTTTGGCGGGGCTCTGTCACTCGGTGCTCACCGACCGCGCGGTCGACATCGAGGCGATCCGGGCGCTGGCGCTGATCGACCATCCCGAGAATGCCACCCGCATCCTCAATGTCTATCCCCGGCTCGATCCCGAGACGCGGCAGGCGGCCATCGGCACCTTGACGGCGCGGGCCTCGACCGCCGCCGCGCTGCTGGACGCCATCGGAGCCGGGCGCGTACGACGGCAGGATGTCTCGGCCTTCCATGCCCGCCAGATTCGCAGCCTGCAGGATGAGGCGCTGTCGCAGAAGCTGACCGAAGTGTGGGGCGAGACGCGCGAGTCTCCCGCCGACAAGCAAGCTCTGGCGGCGAAGTTGAAGGCGCAGTTGACCCCCGAACGGCTGGCCGAGGCGAATGTCTCGCAGGGGCGGGCGCTGTTTCAGAAGACGTGCGCCACCTGCCACGTGATGTACGGCCAGGGGAAGAACGCCGGTCCCGACCTGACCGGGGGGAACCGCAAGAACCTCGACTATCTGCTCGAGAACGTGGTCGACCCGAATGCCGCGGTGGCCGCCGACTTCCGGATGTCGGTCTTGGCGCTGAAGGATGGGCGGGTGCTGAACGGTGTGGTGGTGGGGAAGACCGACAAGGTCTTGACCGTGCAGACGCAGACCGAGTCGGTCTTCGTGGCGAAGGACGATATCGACGAGATTCGCCAGACCGATGCCTCGCTGATGCCCGAGGGCTTGCTGGGGACACTCACCGAAGAGCAGATCCGCGACCTCGTCGCCTACCTGCAGACCTCGCAGCAGGTGCCGCTGCCGGCGGAGTGAGGCTGTGACGGCAGAAGCGGCTGTGCGGCTGTTCGTCTCCAGCCCGCCGCCGGTTCGCGGATTGCTCTCCAAGTCCGTTCGAACGTGTTGGCTCGGTTGGGAGAGAGCACGGGTTGAGTGCCCAGCGGTCTCGTCTGGGCCTAACCCTCTTGCGCAAGAGCCGCGAAGCCCTGGGCGAGCTGATCGGCCAGCTCGCTGGTGGTCAACTTCACCGCGCCCTGCGGGCTCAGTGCGAACCAGCGATCTCCCACGGCTGTGAGGTCGCAGGTGAACTCATCGTAACGGGGCGCGTCGGCACCCGTGACGGCCGACCACGGAGGGTAGCTGAGTTCCGGATTGCGGCGGGACCAGAAGAGGCTGGGGCCTCGTTCCTGGGTTGTTTGTTCCATACCTTCTGAGCGAAACCCAATCCATGCGAGGCGTTCGACCGTCGGCAGACCGGGCATGACAACCGTCGCCCGAAACGCCCAGCTTTGTGAAATGGCCCGGCGGGCCCAGAGTTCCGTGAAGTCATCCCGATCCAACCCCTCGGGGAAGACTTTGAAGCGGACTGCGCCCCCCAGCGGCCCCACCAGACTCGTCAAACGGTCTTCCAGCCCCACAGCCAGTAATTCCACAGCGCGGTTCCACAGGTCGACGCGTTTTTGTTGGGCCTGAAGAAGCTTTGCCTGGGGGACCGTCAAGCCCGCCGCCTCGGCCGACATGTGCAGCAGCGTGCGAACCGATTCGTGGTGCCGCTTCAGCAGAAATTCGAGAAATGGACCCAGATCTCCCCCGGCATCCGAAGCGGCGAGGGAGTCCAGATACTGATTGCGATGCTTGACCTTTTTGATAATGAC
>CAIOTJ010000187.1 GCA_903861195.1 uncultured Planctomycetaceae bacterium
CGGCGGCTTGACAACGTTTTCGAGTCGACTTCGTCCAGCCGCACTCCCCCGGCCGTCACCTCGGCCTTGGGGAATCCCAGCGAACCGGTCAGCGGAAGACGGCACTGCCGCAGTTCGCGAGTGATGGCCAGGCGTTGGTCCTTCGACAGGTCGGCACAGCGGTGATCGGCCAGAACTCCCGCCCGCCCCAGCAGGACCTGCAGCACCCGTTGGGGAAGCAGATCGGACAACACCCCCAGCACTCCTTTGCGTCCGTGAGCCGCCACTCGGTCGCGCAGCAGTTGGTCCAGTTCCGCCGGCGTCAGATGCGGCAAAAAGTTGCACTGCAACTGGGCCGTGGTGGGGTCGGCCAGTTGCGTCAGTCCCCGGCTCACGTTCAACACAGCGGGTCCCGAGAGCCCCCGATGTGTGAAGAGGAACGAACCCCGATCGACGGGGGGACGGGCATCGGCAGGAATGGGGACACCCGCAATGCTGGATCCCGATGCGGTCTGTCCTGGGGGGGAGGCCGCGATGACCGCCACAGCGACATCGGGCAGGGTGATGCCGGCCAGTTCGGGGAGACAGCTCTCGGACGAGGTGAGGGGGACGAGGGCGGGGCGAGTTGGGACGATGGTGTGCCCGAGGTCGCGCAGCCAGGCGTAGGCGTCGCCCGTGGTGCCGCAACCGGGGTACGACTGGCCCCCCGTGGCGACAATGACCCCCCGGCAGAAGAGAGGCCCGGCGGTGGTGTCGAGTTCCCAGCCGTCGGCGGTGGGGCGCAGGCCCAGCACTCCCCGGCCGAGTTGCAGGTGGCAGCCCGAGCGTTCGAGCCGCTGGGTGAAGGCCCGCAAAATGTCGGCCGCCTTGTTGCTGACGGGAAAGACCTTGCCGGTCTCTTCGACCTTGGTGGCGACCCCTTCCGCCTCGACGAGCGAGACGAGTTCGGCCGGTCCCAGAGCGGCGAGGGGGGAGTGCAGGAAGCGTCCCTGGTCCCCGTAGGCGCGGATGATGCCGCGACGGTCGGTGTGGTGGGTGAGATTGCACCGCGTGCCCCCGGACATGAGGATCTTCACCCCAGGGCGCCGGTTTTTCTCGAGCAGGGTGGTTCGCAGGCCCCGTTCGGCAGCGCGGGAGGCGGCGAGCAGCCCGGCGGCCCCCGCGCCCACCACGACCACATCAAACTCGGCCATGCTGTTGACCGCAAAGAATTCGCACGCTGTCTCTCGCAGTGGGAAACCTGTCTCCTGCCAAGGCAGCGGCCACGGCGGCCGGTGGAGACCACTGGGGAGTATCGGTGACGCAGGGCCCTCACTTCAATCATGCGGGTCAGTTCGAGCCGCGGGCGAGTTTCCTGCTGGCGGGGCTGTGCGACCGCTCAGGACGCCCGGGGTTCCTGCGGCGGTTCGGCTTCGCCCGACCCTCTGGAAACTGCCGATGGCGGGGGGAATTGGCTACACTGAGGTTTTGACCAACCTTCCTCTCACCCTCACACAGCATGGCAACCAACCGCAAGGCCGAAGTCGACGAGAAGATCCAGGACATCGACTTCACGAAGAACACCTACCAGATCGAACTCGACACCTCGATGGGCAAGGTGCTGCTCGACCTGTATCCCGACGTGGCCCCCGGCCACTGCAAGAACATGATTGCCCTGTCGCAGATTGGCTTCTACGACAACAAGATTTTCCACCGGATTATCAAGGACTTCATGATCCAGGGGGGCTGCCCTGACGGGAACGGCATGGGGGGCCCGGGTTACACCATCATGGCCGAGTTCAACAAGACTCCGCACGTGAAGGGGGTGTTGTCGATGGCCCGCTCGCAGAACCCCAACTCCGCCGGCTCGCAGTTCTTCATCTGCACCGGCGATCCGCGGTTCCTCGACGGCCAGTACACGGCGTTCGGCAAGACCGCCGATCAGGCGAGCCTCGACAACGTGTTGAAGATGGGAGTGGTTCCCACCGGCAGCGACGACCGGCCCAAGACCCCGGTCTCGATCAACAAGGCGACCGTGATCATCACTCCCAAGTGATGTGGTCCGCTGCCTGAGGCCACCCCGTGGAGGGAGTGGTGCCCGCCCGCTGTCGGCCTGGTCTTGAAGGCCACTGGCCCGGAGCGATCGTGGTGGGTGTGTTCGCTTGAGCGACCGCGGGTTCCCCTGGGGACCGCGGTCGCTGTTTCTCTTCTTTCGCCATCGAGTCTTCCATGTCGGTTCAACCGGTTCTGATCAACGGCACGTGGCATCCCTCGCAGGGAACGCAGACCTTTCAGGCAGTGAATCCCGCGACGCAAGAGCGACTGCCGGAGGTGTACCCCGTCAGTCCCTGGAGCGAGATTGAAGAGGCGATTCTCGCGGCCAAGCGGGTCTTCGCCGAGACCAGTACCTGGAGCGGCGACCGGTTTGCCGCGTTTCTGGAACGGTACGCCGACCGCATCGATGCCCAGGCCGCCGCTCTGGTGGCCCTCGCGAACGCCGAGACGGCCCTGCCGGTCGAACCGCGGCTGGCCAAGGCCGAGTTGCCCCGCACGACCAACCAACTGCGGCAGGCGGCGGCGGCGGCCCGCGACGGCAGCTGGCTGCGGCCGATTATTGATTCGAAGGCGAACATCCGCTCGATCTTCGGGCCCATCGGCCCGGTCGTGGTGTTTGGCCCCAACAATTTTCCCTTTGCTTTCAACGGGATCTCGGGAGGAGACTTCGCTGCGGCGGTGGCCGCCGGTTGCCCCGTGATCGCCAAAGGTCATTCGTCGCACCCCGGGACCACCCGGCTGTTCGCGGTCGAGGCTCATGAGGCGGCTCGCGAAACCGGCATGCCGGCCGGGTTTGTCCAGTTGATCTACCGCACCGCCCATGCCGATGGAGAAAAACTCGTCTCACACCCAGCCATCGGCGCCACGGGTTACACCGGGGCCCGCGAGACGGGGCTGGTGCTGAAGGGGGCCGCCGACCGGGCTGGGAAGCCGATCTATCTGGAACTCTCGAGCATCAATCCCGTCGTCGTGCTGCCCAACGCAATTGCTGAACGCGGTGCGGCGATTGCTGACGAATTCACCGGCAGCTGCCTGATGGGCACCGGCCAGTTCTGCACCAATCCTGGATTGGTGCTGGCCCTCGCCGGCCCGGCGACCGAAGCGCTGCTGGAATCGGTCGGACAAAAATTCGCGTCGGCCCCGGTGGGGACATTGCTGGGGGAGGGAGTGCTCAAGCACCTCGCGGCGGGGATCACCACGCTGCGGAGCGCCGGGGCCGAGGTGGTCGCCGGGGGAGCCACGGGCGGCGGGAAGGGGTTCAGTTACCGCAATACCCTGCTGAAGGTTGCCGCCAGCCGGTTCCTCAAGAACCCGGCTGCCCTGCAGACCGAGGCGTTCGGCAACAGCGCCCTGTGGGTGCTGGCCGAGAATCTCGACGAACTGATGCAGGTGCTGGAGACCCTTGAAGGGAATCTCACGGGCACCATCTACAGTGCCAACGATGGCAGCGACGACGCGCATTACAACCGGGTCGCCCCCGTGTTGCGGCGTTGTGTCGGCCGGCTGCTGAACGACAAGATGCCCACCGGTGTGGCGGTTTCTCCCGCGATGAACCACGGCGGCCCGTTCCCCGCCACCGGTCACCCGGGTTTCACAGCCGTCGGAATTCCGATGTCGATCCAGCGGTTTGCGATGCTGCACAGTTACGACGGGGTGCGGCCGCAGCGCCTCCCCGCTCCCTTGCAGAACAAGAATCCCACCGGGCAGCTGTGGCGGCTGATTGACGGGACGTGGTCCACGGGAGACGTCACGGCGTAATGGGGTGATTCTGCGGAATCACCCCCCCGGGAGACTGGTGCGAACACTCCTCCTCTCCGTGCGACCAGGTCGTGGAGCCTGGGATTGGAGAGCGGTTTCTGGCGGCCTGCGATGAGGTGGCTGATGACGACGTCGCTGCCGACCTGTCTGGAAACTTCCCACAAAAAGCTGGCGATCGGCTTGCTGGCCTGCGTGTTCGGCGGACCGCTCTGCCACGGCCAACTCGGCCACGGGGCCGAGCCCGAAGTCCGGTTCAACCGCGACATCTTGCCGATCCTGGCGGACCACTGCTTCACCTGCCACGGGTTCGATCCGGCGGGACGCCAGGCGGGACTGCGTCTCGACACCCGCGCTGGGGCCCTGACGGAATTGGAGAGCGGCGCACGAGCGGTGGTGCCGGGGGATCTGGCGGCGAGTGAGTTGTGGGCCCGTGTGTCGTCGTCCGACCCTGCGACGCGGATGCCTCCCGCGGAACAGGGCAGGGGATTGTCGTCCCGTGAGCGGGAGCTGCTGCGCTGCTGGATTGAAGGGGGAGCCCCCTACGAACCGCATTGGGCGTGGATAGCCCCCGTGGCGGTCGAACCCCCGATGATGGCCGGAGTGACCGAGCCGGTCGATCGCTTCATCCGCGACCGTCTCGCCCGGGAGGGGTTCACTCCTTCTCCTCCGGCTGACCGTATCACGCTGCTGCGGCGGGTGTCGCTGGATCTGACGGGGCTGCCCCCCGCACCCGCCGAGATCGAAGCGTTTGAGAATGATCCCCGGCCCGACGCCTACGAGCGGGTGGTCGAGCGGTTGCTGCAATCGCCGCATTTTGGCGAACACTGGGGACGCTGGTGGCTCGATCTGGCCCACTATGCCGACAGCGACGGCTACCTGCAGGATTTTCTGCGTCCCGTCGCCTGGCGGTACCGGCAGTGGGTGGTCGACGCCTTCAACCGGGATCTGCCGTTTGATGAATTCACCGGGCACCAACTGGCGGGGGACCTGCTGCCCGACGGGGGGGTGATGGCCCGCCTGGGGACCGGCTATCTGCGGAACACCCTCAGCAACCGCGAGGGGGGGGCCGACCTGGAAGAGTATCGCGTGAATCAGGTGCGCGATCGGGTGCAATCGGTCGGCACCACCTGGCTGGGGCTGACGGTGGGGTGTGCCCAGTGTCACGATCACAAGTTTGATCCGTTGTCGCAGCGCGAGTACTACCAGCTGTATGCGTTCTTCAACGTCACCGATGAGGCCAACTTCGACGCGCCGCTGCCGGGGGAGTGGGAGCCGCACCAGGCGTCCAAGGGGGCGCATGATCGCCAACGGGCCGAACTGGTGGCCCGCTGGGGGGAACCGCTGGCGCAACTGCAGGCTGAGTGGGAACGGATGATGCTGCGGACCGAGGCGCAGCCGGGAGAAGACTTTGGCTGGGACCGGGCGCTGGAGCTGTTGGGACTGCAGTGGGGGCAGAATCTGGGTGAGGGTCAGCTCGAAGGGCTGAACATCATCAAGACGCCCCCGGAGAAGCGGACTGCCGCCCAGCGTGACCGGCTGCTCGACTACTTTCTGGGAGCGCCTCCCCCCGCACTGACCGCCCGGTTCAACGAGCTGAAACTGGCCGAGTTGAAGGCGCAGCTCGACGCCCTGGCGAAAACCCTGCCCAAGCTGTCGCGCGCTCCGGGAGTGATGGCCGCGCCAGTCGCCCGTCCGACGCACGTGCATGTAAGGGGCGATTACCTGCGTCCCGCAGAGCCGGTCACGGCGGGGACTCCCGCGATTCTGCCGCCGCTTCGCGCCCGGCGTGAGACTGTCTCGAATGAACCGGGCCGGCGCGAATTGGCTGAATGGCTGGTTTCGGGACAGCATCCCCTCACCGCCCGGGTGACCGTCAACCGTCTGTGGCAGGAATTGTTCGGCCGAGGCCTGGTGGCGACATCAGAAAACTTCGGCCTGCGGGGAGACCGCCCCAGTCACCCCGAGCTGCTCGATTGGCTGGCGGTGCGGTTTGTGGCGCAGGGATGGAGCGTAAAGTCGCTGCTGCGGACTCTGGTCCTGTCGCAGACCTACCGGCAGTCGTCGCAGTTGCGGCCCGAACTGCTCGAACGCGATCCACGCAATATCTGGCTGGCCCGGCAGGGGCGATGGCGGCTCTCGGCCGAGCAGGTGCGTGATGCGGGATTGGCGGCCAGCGGACTGCTCAACACTGTCGTGGGTGGGCCGAGCGTCAAGCCGCCCCAACCGGCGAGCGTGTCGAAAGAAGGCTACGCCAATACCTGGGAAGCGAGCCCGGGAGCCGACCGGTATCGGCGGGGGCTTTACACCTGGCTGCAGCGCACGTCCCCCTTCGCGCAACTGGTGACCTTCGATCTGCCCGACACCAGCCGCAGTTGCTCTCGCCGGGAACGGACCAACACCCCGCTGCAGGCGCTGACCCTGCTGAATGACCCGGTGTTCTTCGAGATGGCGGTGGCCCTGGCCGCCCGGGTGACGCGGGAGATCGCAGAAAACGACGACGCACGACGGCTCGAACGGGCCTGGCGGCTGACCGTGGGGCGGCGGCCGACGCCGGAGGAACGGGACCGGATGCTGGCCTCTCTGACACAGCAGCGGGAGCTGTTCGCGGCCGATCCCGCGGCGGCCGCCGAATTGCTCCCCCCGGGGTCGCCGCCGGTCGAACCTGCCTGGGTCACCACCGCCAGCGTGCTGCTGAATCTTGATGAATTCCTGGAACGGGAGTAACGCATGCCCACCACACCGTCCCGCCGCGAATTTCTGACCCACGGGCTGCACGGCCTGGGAGGGGTCGCCCTGTGGCAACTGCTGGCGTCTGAGGGACTGGCTGAGCAGGCGGTCCGGCAGGTTGCCCCCCGCGCCCGCAATGTGATCTTTCTGTTCATGATGGGGGGACCGTCGCAGCTCGACCTGTTCGACCCTAAGCCGGGGATGGCGGCCCTGCACGGCCAGCCCATTCCCGACTCGCTGGTGAAGGCGAAGAAAAGCTCGACCGGGCAAGTGCTGGAAACGGTGATGGCCAGCCCCCGTGTCTTTCACAAGGCGGGGCAGTCGGGACTGGAACTGTCGGACTGGCTGCCGCATACCGCCCGGGTGGCTGACGAACTCTGCGTGGTTCGTTCGCTGTGGTGCGAGCAGAGCAACCACGACCCGGCCCAGTTGTTGCTGCACTGTGGAACGCCGTTGTTTGGCAGTCCCAGTTTGGGATCATGGCTGAGTTACGGTCTGGGAAGTGAATCGCAGAATCTGCCGGGCTACCTCGTGCTGTTGTCGGACGATGGGCATGGCCTGGAGGGGGCGGGGAGCGCGCTGTGGGGCAGCGGGTTCATGCCTTCGACCCACCGCGGCGTCTCGTTCCGCAACCAGGGAGATCCGGTGCTGCATGTCCGCAATCCTCCCGGGATCAGCCGGGGGACGCAGCGGGCCCGGCTCGATGTGCTACGGGATCTCAACACGCGGCACCAGCAGGTCACCGGAGATGCCGAGATCGCCGCCCGGATCGCTGCCTACGAGATGGCCTTCCGGATGCAGACGGCGGCCCCCGACCTGCTCGACTTCGCGGACGAGACCCTTGCGACCAGGGTGGCGTATGGCCTCGACGACGCCCCGACGCGACCCTTCGGCACCAACTGTCTGCTGGCTCGCCGTATGGTGGAGCGGGGCGTGCGTTTCGTGCATCTGGTGCACAGTTCATGGGATCATCACAGCGACCTCAACGGCCGGCTGCAGAAGAACTGCCAGATGACCGATCAGCCAGCCGCGGCGCTGGTGGCCGACCTGCGGCAACGGGGCCTGCTGGACGAGACCCTGGTGGTCTGGGCGGGAGAGTTTGGCCGCACGCCGATGGGAGAAGTCCGGCGGGGAATCAACGTGGGGAAGGAAGGACGCGACCATCACCCGCAGGCGTTCAGCGGCTGGCTGGCGGGGGGCGGGGTGAAGCCGGGGATCGCCTGGGGGAGGACCGACGACTTCGGCTTTCATGTGGTCGAAGAGGGCGTGCATGTGCACGATCTGCAGGCGACACTGTTGCACCTGCTGGGGATCGACCACGAACGGCTCACCTACCGGTTCCAGGGGCGCAACCACCGCCTGACCGACGTGTCGGGTAGGGTGGTCTCGGGATTGTTGGCCTGAATTCAAAGGGGGCCATCCAGTCGCGAGACCGGATGGAACGTGGCCCGCGGTGGTTGGCCCTGCGGTGAGTCCGCCACCGCAGTGGCGTGACACGTCCGCCGCGGAGATCCCCTGGGATGTGAGGATCCAACCGGATTACTTGGATGATTTGGGAATGAATTTGACAGGAGCCGGAGGAGGTCGCGTGTAGTCGAGAAGTTTCGGATCGGTTTGGGCAGCTTCACGATACTGCTCAGCAGTCACCTCTTTGCCGTGGAGATGATAAACCGGCAAACCCTTGAGCAGTTTCTTGTCCCGATCCCAATAGGAGGCGATCCCGTGCAGTTTACCGTTCAGGAAATGACTGACACCCAGTGAAGTTCCATCTTCATCAAAACTGTAACTCCAACCGTGAAATTGGTTGTCGCGATAATTCATAATAACGACTCCGCGGCCAACACACCCTTCGAATTGCCCCCACTCCCGCTGCCACCCCTCGATTTTTCCATTCACATAGCACTCTTCCGAATCAAAACTGCGGACATCCAGATTTTCGAAACGGCGCAGGCATCCGGTTCCCTTGCGCAGGGTTGATTCTCCCAACAATTCTCCTTTGTGGTTCCAGAACCGTGCGGTGCCATCGATGACCCCATCGACGTAGGGGACTTCCGAGAAGAGTTGTCCCGACGACCACCATTGCCGCATCAGCCCATGTCGAACTCCGTCCCGCATGGGGGTTTCTTGCGCCAGTCGGCTTCCCTTGTAAAACATCCGTGCGCCGACGACCTTGCCCTCCTTTCGGTACCGCGCGTGGGCCACCAGGGGATCAAAGGGAAACAGCCCATCCGTCACGAATTCCTCGTCTGCCCCGGCGGGGATGCCTGAAACGAGCGTGGCGGCGGGTGAAGAGTTGGTTTGCCCACCATCCACGGCACTCTGGGCCAAGCCTGCAATCACAATGAGCGTCTTCAACAGCATCTCAGGGTTCCTTGCAAACAATTTGAGGTGCAAATTCAATGTTCCGTCATTCGTTCAAAATCTTGAGACGTAAGCAGTGTGACTTCATTTTGATAAACCTTTCCGCTTCCACACGGGTGAGGTTTTTACCGGTGTCTCGAATGTATGCCAATCGCAAAAGCTCCCGAAGCTCAGCCTCCGTTTTCCGCAAAAGACCCAAGCCGCCAAACTTGTCTGGTCCACCAACACCAACAATCAAATTAATGCCTCGCCACATAAAAAAACCAGGAGGAGGAATCCAGTCAGCTGGCTCTCGGTCGAGTCTTGCTTCACAGAGATCAGTGTAATCCTCTTTGTTGTCCAAGCCGATACCGTCGCCGATGACCCCCTCCGCGGCGGAATAGGGCACAAACTTGCAGAAGTCTGAGTGGAATCTCAATCCGATCCAAACATCATTGGGGATTTGCAGATGTTTATCACACCAGTCAGGCCCTTTTGCCGAGTGAATGCCAAGTGCCATCGATGCGAACATTGCCGTCAAGCAGTCAGCTCGGGTTCGACCGTTTTTCAGTTTATCCAGACACCATGAGGGCGGCATGAACAGTTGGCTTTTGGGAGTCAGGCCAAAGTCATCCAAGGTTCGCATACGATGGTGAAATTCACGCATTGGAGTCTTTTCTCCTATACGATGGTGGATCGGAACCCAACACCAATCACAAAACTCGATAGAAGATTCGAAACTTTCGGGGTACCAATAGTCAAAAGAACCTCCGGTGCGCACTCCATTAATAAACTCATAGGTGTTACCCATGAAGTTGGCTGCTGCGACTCGCATCCTCAAGTCAACTTTGCAATGCGCAACCGAGTTGTACTCGAACGTGTCATTCACACGAATGACTTGGTCGAGAATTGTCGTCAATTCGGGTTCGCCGTTGGCGATCAGTTGCGCTAGTGGCGAACCGGCTGCGACAGGTTGCAATGCAACGATCTATTTTGCATGTGCCTCTGAGCAGAGGCCCAACATCCCTATCATCAGCATGCAGATTGATTTTCGCACAGCATTGGATCCGGGAGGGTGAGAAAAGTGGTTGATGACCGGTTGTGTCGATTCTGACTCGAGTGTTTTTCAAGCGATCGCTGTGTCGGTAATCGGATGTGAAAACCTCGAACTGCTTTTCAAGGGGCCGCTACAGTGGGGTTGGGAAGTCCTGGCAGTCCGGCTTGGATGATATCGATGCTGTCACCGTCATCCTCCGGATTGGTGGAGACAACGCTGCGGTAATGGACCTGAATCAGTGCTTCGCTGTACTCCTTTCCTTCTTCTCCTCTGCTGGTTCGGGAAATTCTATAGGGACCTCCTGGATTGCGTTCGGTTTGGGATTCAACAAGAAACGGCTTGTCAGCTTTCGTCCAGCGTTCGATTGACCGGTCAAAACGATACACGGCAACCGAGGGATTGTCGCTTGTAAACCAGATGTATCCGGGTGTGAATTGCTGGATGACGAAATCGCGCAGGAGACGTCTCGGCCCAGCCCCGGCTTGGTATGTCTGCGGCAAAGTTGAACTGACAAACAGGGGAAAGTACGGAAGCACGGGATCGAATCGGCTGGGATTCGGATACCCGACAGGGTATCCCTCCACATCTGATTCATACCTTGTGTTGGGAACCTTCACGACAGAAACCTTCCCGGGATCCGATTCGACACCCTCAAAGACTGCCAAACCTTGACCGCCGCCAAACTGGTACTGTGTTAATGGGACCGATGTCTGATAGGTGTGAATGCTTGAGCCAGGCCGATTCGGCCCCGGCACCCAGATCGCCCGTCCGTCGCCACCTTGAAACGATGTGAACTTGAAGCTTCCCCCGTCCGCCTGCAGGACGACACGGAACGTATGAGAACCGAGGGGAATTTCCCGAAACCCGGCAACTGCCATTCGCTTTGGCCGACATAGGGCTGTTGTTTCAATTTGGGCGGCATGAACTGTGGGGATGCCTTGGACCCAGGCGAAACTTCCAAAAAGCGATGCACAGACGCTGATTCGAAATGTGTTCATGGTCTTACTGTCCCTCGGGAAAACGTCGATCCAATCCTGCCTCAGTCAGCCCGGCGAGCAAATGGCTCTTCGGAAAACGAGTCCGGAAGTCCTTAAAGGCTGTCAAGGCGCTCCCATTGTCGCCAGTAGCCTGAAAAATGACACCGATCGAATACGCGGCCGTCTCCGCCTGCTCAGTGCTTCGATGCTTATGAATCAGTTCATCCCAAAGCTTCCGTGCACCGCTTAAGTCCTGAAAACAGTTCCACTTCAGATTGCCGGCAAGAAACAAGGCTTCGGGGCTCCACCACGCGGTAGAATCAAAATCATGGCTCTTGCGGTAGTCATCAACGGCAACGCTCAAGGCTTCACGAGGGGGACGTCCCGCCATATGAGATGCATAGATGCAATAACCTCTTCGAAAGTATAGCCAACTGCGTAGTGCTCGATTATTGGAAGGATCTAAGAGTTTCAGCGACTTCAGGGTGCGGTCAATCAATCGCAGAGCGCTCGTGTAATCTTTGCAGGAGATATGCAACTCCACTAACCGAGCCAGGACGGTTCCCTTTGGATCCCCTTCAAAACTGGCAGTCGCCTCTGCGTGGGGACGGGCAGATGACGCCACCGCACTCCAATATCCTGTGGAATCTGCCAACGGTTGACTGTGCCGCGCTGTATTGACGGGAGCCAGAATCGGACGCCGGAGATATTCAACCAACATGTGTCTCAGTCGGGCATTGACCAAAAAGCCCTTCTCCGTTTGCCCCGATAACTCCTCTGTAAACGGAGCGGTTGGACTGACATCTGTCGGCATCTTTGCCAGCGTGGACCACTCAGGAAGCACCTCTTCTGCCGTATCGACATCGAGAGTTCGGTAGAGAATACAGTCAAAGAGCCGCCAGCGTGCCGAACTCTGCCAGACATCCGCCGTCCCGTCAGTGTCGGTTTGTGCGATCAGTTTTCGATAAAGCTCTTCGGCCTCTGTTTGTTCGCCCAATGAATCGTGGATTACGGCTAGGCGATACTGAATTTCCGAGTGATCGGTTTCTGTGTCGCGAAGCTTTGAAGACCACTTCGACAATTCCCGTTTGAGTTTGGTACGCGATTCTGTTGCTTCTTTCTGCGATGCTTGTCGTAGAACGTTGGCTTGCGACTCCCAGGCTGGTTGCGGACCCGTCGCGGAATCTGTGACACGTTTTCCTTTGGCTGGCTTTTTCGGAGCACTTACTGTTTCGTCAGCGAAACACTTCCTCCCGTCCGCAACGCCGGTGCCGCCAAAGACCGCAAGAAGGAAGCAGAAGCAGATGTTGCACATCAAGCTCATGATTGTTCCATTAACTACCATTTGGTGACTCCCGAGGTCGTATCGCCGACCTGCTGTTCTAGTTTGCGTTCCTGATCGAGAAAACTATTGCGAATTCGCGGCCATCCGATCTTCACGCTGAACACTAGGATGGGAAGGCAAATCGCTGCGATTACTAGAATCGATTCAATCGTCACGCTTCCGCGTCGCAATGACCGTTTTTGCCTGACTTCTCTGAGTATTGTGAAGTTTCGGTTCACGACGACTCACCATGCTGAGTTCTTGTTTCACCACTTCCCGACACTGCTGAGACGCTTGCGATCAGCAAGGATGGTCGAAACAGTCACCATCGCAGAAGACTGCTGTACGCGACTCAATGCTCTCCATTACTCTCTGAATTTTTTGTATACTAAAGGTGTCTGCAGCGTCAACCGCAGATTGGGGTTTTCCAGAAATGAGAAGCGGTGGTTCCTCAATGCTCGATTCCCTGTCATTGTCCCGGCCGACAAAATGGGGGTTGATGCAGATTTATGGTTCAAGGTTGCTGGGAAACGGGCAGTTGGTCGGACCTGTATTGTTTGATATGTGAGTTCAGACATATGACTTGGACTTCATAAAAGCTGGCACAACATCTCCGGAGAGGCAACCTCTTTCAGGGCATCGCGAGCAAGCGCCGGACCTGGCTGCTGGCGGGAAACTGGAGGACGTCGGCGGTGGGGCCGGCCTGCAGGATCTGGCCCTCTTCGAGCACCACGACATGGTCGGAGAGGGCCCGGACATCGGCGGGGTCGTGGGTCACCAGTACGGTGGGGATCTGCTCGGTCACGAGGAACGTGCGCAGCAGGCCGCGCAGGTCGTTGCGGGTGGGGGTGTCGAGGGCCGAGAGGGGTTCGTCCAGCAGCAACAGCTTGGGCCGGCGGGCGACCGCCCGGGCCAGTCCCACCCGCTGCTGCTGGCCTCCGGACAACTCGTGGGGATAGCGCCGCTGCAGCCCCGCCAGCTGCAGCAAATCGAGCAGCTCGGCCACCCGGCGGTCCCGTTCGATCCGGGACCGCCCGCGCAGCCCAAACGCAATGTTGGATTGCACAGTCAAGTGGGGGAACAGCGAGTAC
The DNA here is from genome assembly GCA_903861195.1 of uncultured Planctomycetaceae bacterium. Classification (GTDB taxonomy): domain Bacteria; phylum Planctomycetota; class Planctomycetia; order Planctomycetales; family Planctomycetaceae; genus UBA10511. Next base: position 13,288 of record CAIOTJ010000187.1, read on the forward strand.
TCCTGGAACAGGCAGCCCAGGTCGCGCTGCTGCGGGGGAAGGGTGAATCCCCGCGAAGTCTCCAGCCAGAGATCCTCTCCCAGGCAGATTCGCCCGGTGTCGATTGGCTCCAGCCCGGCCAGTGCCCGCAGGATGGTGCTTTTGCCCGAGCCCGACGCCCCCACGAGGGCGGTGGTGCCACCCTGGGAAAGACTGTGGTCGAACTCGACTTCGAGCACAAATCCGCTGCGGTAGCGGTGCCGCAGGGCGACGTGCAGGGGGCTCGTCATCGTCCCCCCCGACCGCGATCGAGCGTCTGCACCAGGCCCAGCGCCAGCAGGGCGAACAGCAGCAGCCAGACCGAGGTGGTGACCGCCGCCGAGTACCGCAACGCCTGCACGTCGTCGTAGACCGCCATCGACAGGGTGCGGGTGACGCCGGGAATGTTTCCCCCCACCATCAGAATCACGCCGAATTCCCCCACGGTGTGGGCGAACGTCAGAATCATCCCGGTGAGAATGCCCCGCCACGCCAGTGGAATGGTCACCCGCAGCAGGGTCTGGACGGGCGACAATCCCAGGCACCAGGCCGCTTCGATCAACCGGCGATCCACCGCCGCGAGGGCGCTGGTGAAGGGGCGGACAGCGAACGGCAGGTTGTACAGCACCGAGGCGACCAGCATGCCGCCAAACGTAAACGTGAGCGGGGCCCCGGTGAGTGACATCCAGACTCTGCCCAGCGGGCTGTGCGGGCCCAACCCCCACAGCAGGTAAAAGCCCAGCACCGTCGGGGGAAGTACCAGCGGCAACGCGACCAGCGCCTCGACCAGGTACCGCCACCGCGAGCGGGTGCTGGCGAGCCAGGCCGCCAGCGGCAGCCCCAGGACCAGCAGGGCCAGCGTGGTGGCCCCGGCCAGTTGCAGTGTCAGTCGAAAGGCGGTCCAGTCCATCACGGTCCCGGCTCGGGAAGTTGGAACCCATGCTCCTTCAGCAGATCTCGCCCCGAGGGCCCCACCAGAAACTCGCGCAGCGCCCGGGCTGCCTCGGGATCGCGGGCCCACTTCAGAATGACTCCTCCCTGCCGGAGGGGCGGATGCAGGTCGGACGGGATGGGCAGGCCCCGCCCGCGGCCTGCCAGCCGGGGATCGCGGGCCAGCGACGCCGAGACCAATCCCACGCTGGCCGCGCCGGTGTCGACAAACTGCAGGGCCTGGGCGACGTTGTCGGCCAGAACGAGCCGGGGCGCGACTTCGTCGGCAATGTTCCACGATTTCAAAACGGCGAGGGCGGCCTTGCCATAGGGGGCGTGGTCGGGGTTCGCGATCGCAATGCGGGTTACCCTCGGGTCTTGCAGCAAATCAACTCCTTCGCCCCCCTCCGGCAGCTCGGTCCCAGACCCAATCCACAGCACCAGGTTGCCGCGGGCGTATTCGAACTGGCTGTCGGGCAGGGCATCGCCCTGGTCGACCAGGCGCTGGGGGAGGTCGAGATCGGCCGAGAGAAACAGGTCGAAGGGGGCCTGCTGGGTGAACTGCGCGAAGAAACTGCCCGAGGAACCGAATGCCACTTCGAGGTCGATCTGGGGATGCTCGGTCTGAAAGCCGCGCTGCAGTTCGGGAAACACCAACCGCAGGTCCGAAGCGGCGGCAATGCGAACGCGGGGGCGCGTGACGGGATCAGGCGAATCGGCCGCAGAGACCTCCGGCAGAACTTTGACGGCGCTGGAATTCGCCGGGGTGGGGTCCGCCCCCGCAGGCCCCGTTCCGGAAGGTGTCGGGCCCGGGTGGCCGCAGCCGCAGGCCAGCACCAGGCAGCCCAGCCAGACGAGTGGGCGAATCTCAATCGACATGCTGAACCTCGCCGGTTTGAGTGGTGTCGTACCCGGGCAGTTCGGCCAAAAGCTGCCGGTAGCCGGGAGAGCGCAGCACGTTCCGCAGCGCGACCACACGGGGGCTGCTCAACTCGGCGACCGGGCAGACCAGTTCGTAGGCCTCGTCTCGGACGGAGAGAAACCGCAGGCCCGCTTCTTCACTGACGAGGCGAACGCAGACCCCGGCGTCGGCCCAGCCCGAGCGGATCGCCTCGGCCACTGAGCGGTGATCGCGCGCCAGACGCGAGACGCTGCCTTTTCCCTGCCGCAATTCATCGAGGCATTGCCGGGCTCCAGAACCGGGCTCGCGTCCGATCCAGCGAATGCGCGAACGAAGCACGGCATCCACACTGTTGAGCTTGAGCCGCGGGGCAACCACCAACCCCTCTTGCCAGCGGGCGACATGGACCAGGGCGAACCCCGGCCCCAGGGTCCGCCGGACGACGGCGGCATTCCCCTCGCCCGAGTTGTGCAGGTGCAGGCCGGCGAGGTGGACCTTCCCCGCGGCGAAGAGTTCCAGTGCGGCCCCGCTGGAGCGGGGGAGTGCCAGCAGGCGGTGGTCGGTGGTGCGGGCGTATTCCGAGGCCAGCAGTCCCGCCGCCGGGTCGCAACCGGCCAGCACCAGAGTCTGCGAGGGGGGGACCTGGCTGCGGAACTGCAGGACGCCGAACTCCGAGACGCCATCGTGGGGTGGGGCCCAGGGAAAGGCGGTCTCGGCCGGGTAGAGGAGGGTGTGGTCACCAACCGCGGCCTGCCAGAAGCGGCAGCGGTCGGTCTCGGGGGGCCAGGCCCAGTCGGGGGCCCGGGCCGGGTCGGCCTGGGGCTGGAACAGGTCTTCGAGCCGGCACTGAAACGCCTGCGACAGGGACAGGGCCGTGGCGATCGACGGCAACAACCGCCCCGTCTCGATGGCACTGACCTCGGTCCGCGAGATGCCGGCCCGGGTGGCGAGTTCCTGCTGCGACCAGTTCCGCGCCATCCGATGGAGCCGGACCTGGTTCTGGATCTTCAACGTCGCTGACATGATCGTGTCATTCTTGCGCCCGGATTGTATCAACGTCAAGCCGTGCTTAGGCTGAAAGTCCAGATCACTTCAGGTTGGCTTGGGGAGTCTTTGCCGATGTTGTTGCCAGACCGTGTTGCCGAGTCTGTCCCTGCACCGGGGGGTTGCCGCCGTCGGCGGGGCTTCACCCTGATTGAATTGCTGGTGGTCATTGCCATCCTTGGCATTCTGGTCGCGCTGCTGTTGCCCGCGGTGCAGCAGGCGCGGGAGTCGGCGCGGCGGGTGCAGTGCAAGAATCACCTCAAGCAACTGGGCTTGGCGCTCAGCAATTATCACGACGCCCACCGGGTGTTTCCCCCCGGACGGATGCGTAGCGCATGGGATGGGGCGGGGCGGTGTTTCTCGGCGTACGCCCACCTGTTGCCATACCTCGAAGCCTCGACGCTGTATCAGCAGATCAACTTTCAGGCCGACCCGGATGATCCGGCCCGGAATGGAACTGCGCTGGGGCAGACCATTCCGTTCTTTTTGTGTCCGTCCGACTCCAGGCAGATTCTGCAGAGCAACACCGTGAATGGAGTGGTGGTGAACAGTGCGGTTCACAACTATCCGCTTTGCACGGGAACGACACTTCCCCTCTCGCCTCGGAACCCGGGCGGCGTTCCTGTGACGGGAGTGTTTTTTGAGAATTCGTCGATTGGGTTCCGCGACCTGAGGGATGGGGCGAGCCAGACTGTGTGCATCAGTGAAACGGTGAAGGCGGAAGGGGGACCAGACACCTGGGACGGTGTTTCCCGAACGAATGGATTTGTGCTGACCCGGGGGAACGACAACGCGACCCAGGGACCCGAGTTGACCGATTACAACACCCAGTGCACAGGGCCGGGGCTGAGGCTGCAGCAGACTCGGGGCAGCCGGTGGCTCTACGGCGCTCCGGGGCACTCGATGTACAACCACCGTCGGCCGCCGAATGATGCGCGGGTCGACTGCCGGGGGGGGCTGCCACACAGCATTCGCTCGGCATATTGGTGGGATCGGCTGAGTCTGGATGTGGCGGCGCGGAGCCGCCATGTGGGAGGGGTGCACGCGCTGTTCTGTGATGGGCGGGTGCAGTTTGTGAGCGACAGTGTCCATCTGCCGACGTGGCAGGGGCTGGGAAGCCGCGCGGGGGATGAAGTTGTGGGCGAATACTGATCGAATTTTCACTTATTGGCATCGGTGGGGTGGCAAAGATTTTTCTCGACGCTCGGGAGTCTGGACCAGAACGGGACGGAGGCCGACTGAGTTTGGCCAAAAACCGATCAACGGCCGATCGGGGACGGTTGTCACTCGTTCGACAGTCGCTACACTGCGGGTCCTCGACACAACTTCCCACCTGTCTGGCTCATGGACTGATGATGAAATCGAAGCGTCTTGCGGCGGCTTTGCAGGCACTTTTGTGCCTGCTGGCGCTCTGTCTCTGCCCGATGTCGGCGATCGCTGGCGAGGCCGATCTGGCGATTCCCGACCTGAAGGAGGCGAAGTTCTTCGGCGGGACGATCAGCGGGCACGATCTGCTGTTTTGGGGCTCCTTCGTGATCGCCGGGACGCTGGGGATCAGCCTCTATCTGCGTAGTCAGATCAAAGCGCTGCCGGCTCACGAGTCGATGTTGAAGGTGGCCGACATCATCTACACGACGTGCAAGACCTATCTGCTGAAGCAGGCGCAGTTTCTGTCGATGCTGTTCTTGTTGATCGCGGCGGCGATGGCCTATTACTTCCTGGTCCTCAAGGGAGAACCAGCCACCACCCTGGGGCTGGTGCTGCTGTTCTCGATTGTGGGGATCATCGGGTCGTTCTGGGTGGCGTGGTACGGCATTCGAGTGAACACCTACGCCAACGCCCGAACGGCGTTCGCCTCGCTGCGGGGTGAGCCGTGGGACGTGGTGAACATCCCCCTGCGGGCCGGCATGTCGATTGGTCTGTTCCTGATCTCGCTGGAACTGATCATGATGGTGGCGATACTGCTGTTCGTTCCCCGTGACATCGTGGGATACTGCTTCCTCGGGTTTGCGATCGGTGAGTCGCTGGGGGCCTCGGCGTTACGGATTGCCGGCGGTATCTTCACGAAGATCGCCGACATCGGCTCGGACCTGATGAAGATCGCCTTCAATGTGAAGGAAGACGATCCGCGCAACCCGGGTGTGATCGCCGACTGTACCGGCGACAACGCCGGTGACTCGGTCGGCCCGACGGCCGACGGGTTTGAAACGTATGGCGTCACCGGGGTGGCGCTGATCGCCTTCATCACGCTGGCGGTTCCCAGCCCCGAGATTCAAGCCAAGCTGATCGTCTGGATTTTCTTCATGCGGTTCCTGATGGACTTCATGTCGGGGGCCTCGTACTTCATCAACCAGTCGATCTCCGAGAAGAAGTACAAGGGTCTGAAGGAATTCGACTTCGAAGAGCCGCTGACCCGCCTGATCTGGATCGCGTCGCTGTCGTGCATCGCGATGTCGTACATCATGAGCTACCTGCTGATCGGCGATATCAGCGTCATGAAGATGACGGAGGGAGTCGAGACCGCCACCGCCCTGCCCAACCTCTGGTGGCAACTGGCGACGATCATCAGCTGCGGCACTCTGGCCGCGGTGCTGATTCCCGAATTCACCAAGGTCTTCACCAGCTCGCACTCGCTGCATGTGAAGGAAATCGTGACCGCCTCCCGGGAAGGGGGCGCCTCGCTGACCATCCTCTCGGGGCTGGTGGCGGGCAACTTCAGTGCGTTCTGGAAGGGGATGCTGATCGCCGGGCTGATGTTTGGAGCCTTCGTGGTCAGCGGCTTGGGTCTTGACGAGGTGATGGGGAAACACGCCTCGATCTTCGCCTTCGGCCTGGTGGCCTTCGGATTCCTCTGCATGGGCCCGGTCAACATCGCCGTCGACAGCTACGGTCCGGTGACCGATAACGCCCAGTCGGTCTTCGAGCTGGCCCAGACCGAGCACATTCCCAACATCTCGGCCGAGATCCAGAGGGACTTCGGGTTCAAGCCCGACTTCGAGTTGGGCAAGCACTATCTGGAAGCGAATGACTCGGCCGGCAATACCTTCAAGGCGACCGCCAAGCCCGTGCTGATCGGCACGGCCGTGGTGGGGGCCACCACGATGATCTTCTCGATCATCCTGTCGCTGGAGAACGAAGGGTTGCTCGCTCTGAGCCTGACCGACGCCCCGGTGCTGTTGGGCTTCATCTGCGGCGGTGCGGTGATCTTCTGGTTCTGCGGTGCCTCGATGCAGGCGGTGACCACCGGGGCCTACCGGGCGGTCGAGTACATCAAAAAGAACATGAACCTCGACAAGACCGAGGCCGACATCGAAGACTCGAAGACGGTCGTCCGGATCTGTACCGAGTACGCCCAGAGCGGGATGTGGAACATCTTCATCGCCCTGATGGCCATCACCCTCGCGTTCGCCCTGTTCGACCCGAACTTCTTCGTCGCCTACCTGGTGTCGATCGCGGTGTTCGGCCTGTTCCAGGCGATCTACATGGCGAACGCCGGTGGGGCCTGGGACAACGCCAAGAAGCTGGTCGAAGTCGACCTGAAGGAAAAGAACACCCCCCTGCATGCTGCCACTGTGGTGGGTGACACGGTGGGCGATCCGTTCAAGGACACCACCTCGGTCGCCCTGAACCCGATCATCAAGTTCTCGACGCTGTTCGGACTGCTGGCGGTGGAAATCGCCGTCAAGATCCGGCACCCGCTCGACGCCCAGGGGAACCACCTGACCGGCGCCGACAAGCCGTTTGACTACACCGGCATTGTCGGTGTGGTCATGCTGCTGGTCGCCCTGTACTTCGTGTGGCGTTCGTTCTACGCCATGCGGATTCCGGAGCGCAACTAGACTTTCGCGGCGTTCTTTTGAAGAATTGAGCAACCCCGGCCACGCAGCGTGGTGCGGGGTTGCTTGCTTGACGGCGGGGAGACAACGAGTGGGCCTTCCGCCTCGCGGGGCTGTCCCGCGGTTGTCCCGCCGGACTGTTTTGAGTTGCCCCATGCTGTGGCCGCCTCTTCGGGTGGTCAGCGGCCGGGCCCATTTGCCGAGGGATTTCCCATCGCCGCCTCCCAGACTGAATCCACTTCTCCCGCACGCTCGTACGATGGGCTGCCCCTGGCCCGGCTCGCCGCCCAGACGGCCGACGCCATGCGCGGCAAAGACACGGTGCTGCTCGACATGCGCCAGAGCACGCCGATCGTCGATTACTTCGTGATCACGACCGCGAGCTCCCCCCGGCAGATGAAATCAATCGCCACCGAGGTCAAGACCCGGCTGCGGTCGGGCGGTAGCAGCCGGGCGGCTTTGGAGGGGGAAGAAAGCTCCCAGTGGCTGCTGCTCGACTACGGTGACATCGTGCTGCATGTCTTCAGCCCGGAAGGCCGGGCTCTGTATGACCTCGAAAACCTCTGGGCCGACGCTGCGCGTCTCGACTGGCAAGCGACCACCTGATGAACATTCTCCACGAGCTGCGCACCCGGTTTGAACGGGTGCTGGCGGACTATTCCCCCGAACCCGCGGCTCTGGCCCAGCAGATCCGTGCGGCACAGGACGCCCGGTTTGGCGATTACCAGGCCAACTTCGCGATGGCCCTGGCCAAATCTCGCGGCGTCAATCCGCAGGAGCTGGCCCGCGAGATTGCGGCGAAAGTCGATCTGTCGGACCTGTGCGAGCCCCCCGAAGTGGCTGGGCCGGGGTTCATCAACCTGCGGCTGCTGTCCCGGTGGATCACGACTGAGTCGAATCACCAGGCACGAGACCCGCGGTGCGGGGTCGATGCTGTGGCGCGGCCGCTGAAGGTGATTGTCGATTATTCGTCACCCAACGTCGCCAAGCCGATGCATGTGGGACATCTGCGCAGCAGCGTGATTGGCGACGCCCTCTACCGAATTCTGCGGTACCTCGGGCACGACGTGGTCAGCGACAACCACATCGGCGACTGGGGAACGCAGTTCGGGATGATCATCTACGGGTACAAGCACTTCCTGGACCAGACCGCCTACGACGCGAACCCGGTGGGGGAGCTCGCCCGGCTGTACCGGCTGGTCAACCAGCTCGAGAGCTATCACGAGGCTGTCGCCGCACTGGCCGGTCTGAAAGACCGCCTCGGCGTTGCCGAGCGGGCCCACGCCGCCGCCAAGGCCGAACCAAACCCGGCCGACAAGAAGGCCCAGGAACAGCGCAAAAAGCAGCTCAAGCAACTGGCGACCGAAGAGACCACCCTGCGTGACGAGGTCGCCTCGGCCGAGAAGAAAGTCGCCGCGGTTGAAGGGAACCCCGCGCTGTTTGAATTGGCCCGGCGCCATCCGAAGATTGCCGAGGAGGCCCGGCTCGAAACCGCCCGGCTGCATTCGGGAGATGCCGAGAATACCCGCCTGTGGAATCGGTTCATGCCCGAGTGCCTGGCCGCGCTCAACCGCATGTACGACCGGCTGGGGATCCGCTTCGACATGGCCCTGGGGGAAAGCCACTACCAGCCCGCCCTCGCTGCGGTGGTGGACGACCTCAAGCAGAAGGGCTTGGCGGTCGACAGTGATGGGGCGGTCTGCGTGTTCATTCCCGGGGTCGATGCGCCGTTCATCGTCCGCAAGCGGGATGGGGCCTTCACCTACGCCACCACCGATCTGGCGACCATCCGTGACCGGGTCGACCGGCTGGGGACCAATCTCGTGTTGTACGTGGTCGACGCCCGCCAGGGAGATCACTTCAAGCTGCTGTTCGAGACCGCGCAGCGGTGGGGTTATGTCAAGGTTGATCTGCGGCACGTGAGCTTCGGCACCATCCTGGGGGACGACCGCCGTCCGTACAAGACCCGTTCGGGGGATGTGGTCGGTCTGGAATCGCTGATCGATGAAGCGGTCGCGCGGGCCCGGCGGATTGTCGATGAAAACGACGAACGCAAGACTGCAGGGGGCGATCTCGACGACGCCTCCCGGCAGAAGATTGCCGAGGCGGTGGGGATTGGGGCGATCAAGTATGCCGACCTCTCGCAGAACCGCGAGACCGACTACATCTTCAACTGGGACAAGATGCTGGCCCTGACGGGGGACACGGCGACCTACATGCAGTATGCCTACGCCCGGGTCTGTGGCATCGTGCGCAAGGGTGAGATCGACCGCGAATCGCTGCGGGGAGGAACGGCCCAGATCCAGCTCGAGCATCCGGCCGAGCGGGCCCTCGCGTTGCAGTTGCTGCGATTCCACGAGGCGCTCGACGGCGTGGCGATCGATTTTCGGCCAAATGTGCTGACCAACTGGCTGTTCGAGACCGCCAACCGGTTCAGCACCTTCTTCGAGAACTGCCCCGTGTTGAAGGCCGAGACCGAGTCGCTGAAGCAGAGTCGGCTGCTGCTGGCCGATCTGACCGCCCGCTGCCTCGAACGGGGGTTGTCGCTGTTGGGCATTGAGACGATTGAGCGCATGTAGCCCGCCACCGCCGGCATGGTTCCCCAACCGCAGGGTTGGGATGAGCCGAGTGGTTGCCCGGAGCGTTCAGGGTGTCCAGAGTCGGGGGGCTTCGGCGGGAGCCGGCTGAGACACGCGGGGGAGGCGGCGGGCCTTCATGCGGACATAAGGGGGGATGTACATCCCCCGGTGTCCGATCTCGCCAGGGCGGGCCTTGGGCTTCGCCCGGCACGGCTCGCGCAGGTCCTCCAGGCACAACCCGGCCCGGGCCAGTCCCCCCACGAGATCTTCCCACTTGTGCAGGAACTCGACGGCGTTCTGTTCCCGATACGAGCGGTCTCCCACAGGGGGGAGCGCGCCGGCGAGGTAATACGGAACGCCGATCACGTACCGGTCCTGGGCATCCCGCTCGACGATCTGCAGGCTGGTGGGTTGCTTGTGCTGGCTGATGTAGAGCCCGCCATCGCGCAAGACGCGGGCCACTTCGGAATAGACGGCGTTGATGTCGGGGACGTAGCAGGTGCTGACCGGCTGGTGCACAAGATCGAACGACTGGTTGGGGAACATGTCGAGCTGGTCCATCGACCCCTCGACGCATCGCACCGTGAGATTGCGGCGGGCCGCCTCGCGGGCATCGAGGTCGAGCATCTCGGGGCAGAGGTCGAAGACCGTCACCCGGGCCCCGGCACTGGCGTAGAGAATCGATTGCCAACCCCCCCCCGCCGCGAGGCAGAGCACCTCGAGTCCCGCGACCGAAGCGGGCAGCCAGTTGCGGCCATCGAGTGTCTTGAGCGGCTCACGACACTCTTCATCGGTCGCCACTTTCGAAAAGGGACTGCCCGCATTCACCATGCGGCCATAGGCGTTCCGATTGCGTTCAAGATGAGAAGACATCCGGCGATCACGCTCCAGGAAACCAAGGGCCCGGCCCCGAACGGGCGGGCACCCCCCTCCGACCAGCCCCAGTTCAGCGGGAGAGCAGACCGGCGGTGAAATTCAGCAGGTCCCCCCGGCTGCGGGCGAACTGACGCAGCTTGTCGAATTGGCCCGCCTTGGCGCACAACTCGGGAATCGAGAGGCCGAACTCCTCGGCGGTCTCCGGAAGGTACTTCAGCGCGAGGTCGAGCGCTTCGGCGGGCCGGTCGAGACGAATCAACAGATCGACCAGCGCGTAGGCTGCCAACTGGGTATCGGTCTCGGCGGGATCCCCGGTGATCTGGCTGTGGAACCAAGCCAGAGCCTCATCGCGGTTCTGGTTCAGCAGCGCCTGGAAATACCGGATGTGGGCCGGGTAGAAGTCTGTGAAGGGGGCATTCCCGCCGTACTGATACTGCGGCGACAGCCGGGCTCCGTACTGCGCTAACTGCAGGGCCAGATCGAGTTCCGGATCGTGCGGCTCGAGCATGCGGGCAAACCGCACCACCGAGTTCAGGTGCGAGACATCGATGTGGTAATTGCCCTCCTCGAACAGCATCTCGCGTCCGGCGATAAGTTCGCGAAGGGAAGCTCCCGGGGGCGTCATCGGCAGTCGCCGTTTGACGTCATGCTCGACATTGGCCCGCAGATCATCGTAGAGACGCTGGACCATCACCCGGGCACAAGCGGCCCGGTTGGCGGGGGGCATCTGGCCAAACTGCTGGTCGAGCGCGGTGATCGTGCTGCATGTGCCGTGCGATTTGAGGAACAATTCCAGCCCCTTGATGGGGGCCACCGCGTGGAACAGGGCGATTTCGACCACCGCCTCTTCGACTGGGGCGTCTTCGGGCAGGGCCTCGATCGCCCGGGCGACCGGTTCGGTCTCGTTGATCGCCCGGAAGTAATTCCACGCCTGTGGAATCTGACCGTCGGCCAGCAACAGGCCCCCCACTTCGCGGGCCGCATCGATGTAGAACTTTTCGAAGTCATCCCGCAGGGCGGGGGGGACATCTTTGAGCGAGGTGGGGCGAATGAGGGGCAGACCCAGTTCTTCCCGACGGCGCATCAGCAGGGCGTCGAACAGGCCGTGCCAGTCGTGATCGGCACGCAACTGGGAGATCAGGCGATCAAGCACCTCGAGGGGCTTCCCGGAGGCGAGTTGCTCCAGGGTGTCGAAGGTGGCGGGATCGGCGGAGGGAGGCATGGGCAGGACCTTGCAACAGGCGACGGAAACGACGCGGATGGAAAAGGATTAATGACTGCAGCCGCACCCACCGCTGCCACAGCCTCCCCCGGAACGCTCCAGGGGGACGAGGCCGTCTGCGGTGACCGGCTGGACTTCGATCGGCCCCTGTCCCGCAGCGGCGGCCAGCAACGCCAGCCGGGTGGTGTCGGGCCCCCGTCCTCCCAACACGTAGATCACCAGCTTGTCGCGCTCGAGGGTCCACTCCAGATCGAGCAGTTCGAGCTGCAGGTTCCAGTCGACAAACAGCTGCTGCCAGCGGGGAAACAGGTCCTGGGCCTCGCTTCGCAACTGGTCCTCGTGACGCAGATCTTCGGAAGTCGCGATCCGCCGGACCGTCGGTCCCGTCGACCCGGACTGGCCTTCCTCAGCAGGATCGGCCTCAGCAGGATCGGCCTCAGCAGGCCGCGGGGGCAGGTGCTGCAGAACCACCCCCAACTGTTCTCCCCGATGGGTGAGCAGAACCACCCGCTCTCCCCGACCGGGAGACGCGTTCAACGGGCAGGGAAACCTTCCCACTTCGGGAATCACCCCATAACGCACCAGCAGTTCAGCAGCCATCGCACATTGTCAACAGGCGGGGACGACACAACTCGACAGCGGATTGTACAGCGGTCCCTGACGATCGGCGATAGCCCGCCCCAGTTGTTCTGGACCGGGGCGCCCGCAGAGTCGCAGAAACGCTCTTGGAGAAGGGCCAGAAAGCCATTACAAGACGTCGCGACCGGTCCCCCGAAGAGCGAAACGCTCTGCAAGGCCGGTCCCGCCGCCACGCGGCGACACACTTTCTGCCTCGGCCGCAGAGTGGCCGCTTCCCGCTTGTCTCCCCGCTTCTTATGGAACACGCCGTCGCCCACCGCTGGCTGGCACCCCGCCGCGCCTGGCTCGCCTGGGGCTGCCTCTGGTTGCTGTTCGCGGCGGAGGGGTTGTGGGGCCGGCCCCCCTCGGTGGGCCGCGTGTACCGCGAGAGTGCCCGGCAGTGGTGGGCCCAGCAGCCACTGTACAACCAGATTGGCAAGGGGTTTCTGTACCTGCCTCACGCTGCGGTGCTGCAGACTCCTTTCGCGGCACTTGTTGAGAGGGGCGCCGAGGGATGGGCCGAGGTTGCGTGGCGTACAGTCACGATTGGCCTGTTCGCCCTGGGGGTGCATCGCTTGGGGAAGCTGGCGGAGGTGGGAGCCGCAGGAGACCGCTTCGGCTGGATGACCCTGGCGGCCATTCCGCTGGGGTTTTCAGCCGCCCGCAACGGCCAGGCCCAGCTGATCGTCGCCGGGCTGGCGATGCTGACGGCCGAGGCGCTCTGCCGCAGGTGGTGGAACCGGGCGGCGGCCTGTCTCTGGCTCGGGCTGGCGTTCAAACCGGTGATGCTGCCGTTCCTGCTGGTGGCCGGGGTGCTGCACGCGCCCCTTCGCTGGCGGCTGGCGCTGGGGGGAGTTCTGTTTGTGGTGTCTCCCGGTCTGGGCCAATCGGGGGAGTATGTGATCAGCCAGTACCGGGCGTTTGGCGAATCGTTCCAACGAACGACGGAATTGGGCCTGACGCGTCCGTATGCCCAGGTGTTCGGTCTGTTGCAGGTGCTGGGTGTGGCGGTTCCCGCGACGGTGCAGACCCTGGTGCGCGGGGGGGCGGGTCTGGGGGTGCTGGGTTTGCTGTGGTTTGTAAGGGGCCGCCTGCCCCGCGAACGCCAGGCGATCTGTTACTTCGTGTTCACCGCCGCCTGCCTGCAGTTGTTCAATCCCCGTTCCGAGAACAATGGCTACGCGATTCTCGCCCCCTGTATGGGTTTGCTGCTGGGCGAGGCCCTGCTGCGCTGGCGAGACCGGCGGCTGGCGTGGGGCGTCGGCCTGGCCGCTGGTTTGACCCTGCTGGGCTACGAGCTGCAGGTGCGGATCGCTCCCGATGTGCGGCCGGTCTGGCTCGCTCCCCTCATGGGCCTTGGCTACTGCGGGTTGCAGGGAGTCGCGCTGCGATGGGAGCTGCGGGAACCCGTCCCCCCACCCCCACCAGCGGAATGTCTGCAACCGCCGGCCACCCATCCGGCGGCTTCCCTGGCGCGGGTGCGCGACCCTCGCGCTCCGGTCCCTACGACGTGAGCAGAGTGTCGCACCAAGCCCCGCAGATCCTCGCAGAACCTCAATTGGCGGGCGCTGCTCGACAGTGCGGCCCGCTCTCCGGATGTGCCTCATGTTCGCCCGGGAACTCGATGCGCACCTCATCGAGCAGCACATATCCCTCGGGCAGCCGGCTGCGCCAGACGGGGTAGTCGCGCTCGGGGCGCAGGCGGTGGGGATCTCCCGCCAATGGTCCCATCGGGGCGACGTCGAGGCGATGCAGCACCAGCAGGATGTCGATGTTCGCATCCCCCAGTACGGTGGTCAGCGGGTGCGTTCCGTAGAAATCCCCCCGATCATGACGGGTTCCCAGACAGGTCCACTGGGCGGGGTCGGCAACACAGGTGACGGTCTGCTCGCTCCAGTCGGGAGTGACCGTGAACGGCTGCCCGGTCAGCAGCCAGCCGCTGCAGATTCCGTCATGCACCCCCTGCGCCAGGAAGCAGAACTGCGCCCCCCGGTCGAGCAGTTCCCCCTTCAAACGCAGCGTGATCTTCGCGTTGATGAAATTGGTGCCGCACCCCTGCCGGATGTAGTTGTTCTCTCCCGCGACTTCGCGGTGATGCTCGCCCGGCACCCCTTTTGTGTAGAGCATGTACAGCAAATGCAGGTAGCCCGCCCCGGGCGGAGCATGGTTGTAGTCGATCCACCACGGGCTGCGCGAGATGGCGCAGCTGTCGCGGATCTCCAGCGGCTTGATTCCCTGCTGATTGCTGATGAAGCCGAACCAGCCTCCCGGTCCGTCGTCAAACGTCTCGCGGTAGACCTGGGGACCGGTGGTCATCGACGGGGCTCCGGCTGAGAGAACAGTTCCACCACATGCCCATCCGGGTCATGGCACCAGGTCTGCACATAACCGTCGGGGCGCAGGCTGGGCCCTCCCCGCACATGCACTCCCGCCTCCTTCAGCCGTTCGATCGCCGACCGGCAGTCGGGAACTTCAAACGCAAAGTGGAAGACCCGTCCGGCTCCGATCGGCGGGGGAAACGCCGGCAAGCCCGCTGGTCCCGATCCTTCATGCTGGAGAATCAGGTGGATCTGGGTGGCCCCCGCCTGAAACCACAATCCGGGAAAGTTGAAGCCCGGGCGTTCGACCTGCCGCATGCCCAGCAGGTCGACGTAGAACGCCGCACTGCGGGCGAGATCCTGGACGACCAGGGTTACGTGATCGATCGACTTCACGCCGATCGGCGGACGGGCAGCGGTGGATGACATGGTGATGGATTCCGGAAACGAAGGGGGGGCTACAGAGACTTGGAGGCGGCCAGCATCAGTTCCACCGCTTCGCGGCCGGTCATGCCCACGCGGATTCCCAGGCTTTCCGCCTGTGGGGTGAGGCCGACAATTTTGGCGGGCAACAGATCTTCGGGTTCGGTCAGGGGGCAGGCGGGGGTTCCCTTGGCGATGGCGATGGCCTGGCCAAACTCGGCGGGGGTCTTCAGGTCATAGATGCCGCAGCCCACAATCCCCGCCTTCGTGAAAATCGAGCAGTACTGCCCCTTGTGCCAGCGGTTGCTGACCCCCAGCGCTTCGCCGTTGGTGAAGGTGAGGATGCGATTGGACGTGCGGGGAAGTGAAAGATCGGCAGACATGGCGAGCCCTCGGCCAAAAGAACTCCAACCGGGCTGGCAGTGCCCGTTCGGAAAGACGTTGACGGGGACAGGGTGACGGTGCACCAACCCCTTCTGCACGTTAGCAACCCGGACCATCCGGGGAAACGGTCACGAAACAGGACCGGGCCAGCTCTGGGTTGATCCAGACGCGACTGGCCCCTCGGCGGATCGGGCTGATACACTCCCGTTCCGAACTCCCCCCAACCCCCTGTTCCAGGAGTCCCGCGCGTGCTTGCCGGACATTTCCCCCAGCCCCACCGAATTGACCTGGTCGAGGTTCCCGAGCCCACCCTCGAACCGACCGCTCCCTACGGCGAGACGGGCCAAATCATCTTCGAGCCGCAAATCGCCTGTCTGTGCGGTTCCGATCTCCCGTACTTCAATGGAGAACCCCCGGAGTATCCCGCGCGCTCGGTGGGGCATTCGTTGCACGAGATGGTGGGTACGGTCACCGCCACAAATGGTCAGCGGTGGAAAGAGGGAGACCAGGTGCTGGTGGTCCCGCTGAATCAGTGTGGGTTTTTCGAGCGGTACATCGTCTCGGAAGACCGGGCGATAGCACTCGATCCGCGGCTCGACAAGCACTATTCCGTGCTGGCGCAACCTTTCGGCACAGTGCTGTACGGGTTGAAAAAGCTCCCCAACATCATCGACAAAGATGTGGTGGTGGTGGGGCAGGGGCCCATCGGGCAGATGTTCAACACGATGCTGGCCCGGCTGGGTGCGCGGGAGATCATCGTGCTCGACAAGCTCGACGAACGGCTCGCTCTGTCGCCGAAGATGGGCGCCACCGCCACCATCAACGTGACCCGCACCGATCCGGTGGCCGAGGTCAAGCGAATCCTCGGGGGTGAACTGGCCGACGTGGTGATTGAGGCGGTGGGACATGCCGACCAGGTGCTCAACACCTGCATCAGCCTCGTGAAGCACCGCGGATACATCCTGTATTTTGGCGTCCCCCCCGAGCACATCGACGGGGTCGCGTGGCGCGAGCTGTTCTACAAGAACGCCACGATCCAGACGACGGTGAACCCCGATTTCCGCCGGGACTTCCCCCTGGCGATGCGGTGGCTGGCCGAGGGCCGGGTCGACCTGCGCCCGCTGATCACGCACACCTACCCGCTGAACAAGATCCAGACGGCGTTTGAGACGTTCCGCGATCGTCGCGAGGGAGCCCAGAAGGTCTTGCTGGAATTCCCGGCATTCCGGCCGCGCTGACCCCTCACGGTGGTCGCTGGATCATCACCGGGTCCGGCCAATGTGCCGGGCCTGGTATTGTTTACTCTGTATTTTCACCCTGCCGGGCGATCCGGGCCTGTCAGGCAGCCAGTCACGTTCCACTGGCGAACAACGGCACTTCGCGGGGCCACGGCTCTGATACTCGGCTGCGAAATCGGGCTTGGCGTCACCCTTCAGGTAACTGCATCCCGGGCCTCGGAAGACGGTCAAGCGAATTGCGGGGGGCTTGGCCGGCGATTGCAGGCCGAACCAAACCGATTTGCGGGGAAGCCGGGCCCACCATGGAGAGACCAGGAACCGATTGAGGGCGATCTCGGGAATACATCCCGGCTCGATTCCGCGACCACATCCCGTTCAGGTTGTGACCGGGCCGGGCAGGGAGGACCTCGGTTCGTGGAAGGGGAATTCTCCACGCGTGACCCGTCGTCTCCACCGGGGATCGATCGGATACGGGCCACCGGTCTCATCCAAAAAGAACCCCGTCCTGGAAACGATTGTTCCCGGACGGGGTTTCTGGAACCAAACACAGGCGTGGGGAAAGGACTAAACCAAACCCTTCGCCTTGAGGTAGGCAATCACTTCGTCGGCCAGCTCGTCGATCGGCTTGGTGCCATCGAGAACCAGCTCGGGCTTCTCGGGCGCTTCGTACGGATCGTCGATTCCGGTGAAACCCTTGATCTGGCCGGCACGGGCCTTCTTGTACAGACCCTTGGGGTCGCGGGCTTCACACACCTCGAGGGGGGTGTTCATGAAGACTTCGATGAACTCGCCCGGCTCGAGCAACGCCCGCACCGCGTCACGATCGCGGCGGTAGGGGGAGATGAAGGCGGTGATGGCCAGCACGCCGGCCCCGGCAAACAGCTTGCCGACTTCACCGATGCGGCGGATGTTCTCGGCCCGGTCTTCCGCCGAGAAACCAAGGTTCTTGTTGAGCCCCATGCGGATGTTGTCTCCATCCAGCACGTAGGTTCGCTTGCCCAGCGAGTGCAGCTTGTGGTCGACCACGTTCGCCACAGTGCTCTTACCCGAGGCGCTCAGGCCGGTGAACCACAGGATGGCTCCCTTGTGACCGCTGAGGGCCCAGCGTTCGGCCTTGGAAACTGCGTGATCATGCCAGGTGACGTTGGTTGCCTTCTGTTCGGCCATGACTCTCTTCAAACCGCAAAAAACAGGACGCCGGGAGGATGCGGGTGATCATTGGCGACGGACGCCGTCTGAATCGCCCACCCCCACCAGTCGTCTGGGACAGGGAAGTGTGGAACTCGCCCAGCCTGGCTGGGTCGGCTCGACCGCCCACTCTATGCAAAGCGGAAACGGCTGGGAAGCCGGAAACGATTGGGAAAGTTTTGAGAGAGTCCGTCCATGCCAGGGCCCCGGGTCGCGCGGTGGCGGGGGCCCCGCTCGGCTCCTCACCGGCGGCCTCCAGCGAGCGAATCGCCCTGACCTGGGACAGGCGCCACGCTCCCCCGCCCCACCAATTGGCACACCTGTGCAGGAGAGACCGGCTGCAACGGTCACGCGCCAGTGCTGCGAGAATTTGATTGTTTTCCCCCCCACGACACTTTTAGGATCGAGGTCTCCTGTCGATGAAAGACAGACTGGAGCGCAGGGACGATCTGGACCTGTGGAGTGTCAAACTGTGCGGAGTGTGCCGAATGTCGTGGGATTTCGCTTGGAAACACAGCCTGGGTGCGGTGCTGCTGGGCTGTGCCATGACCCTGCCAGTGGGGGCGCAGAGTGACAGTCCATTCGACGCTCCCGCCGAAACGGCCCCCACCCTCTCTCCCGCGGAACGGCAGGAACTCAACTCGCAATCGCCACTGGCGAAAGTCCCCGAGACTCCCCGCCAGTTGTTTGAGGCCGCGGTCGCCATGGTGGACATTGGCCGCACTGATCTGGCCCAAAAATACCTGATGCAGGTCAATTCGGCCGCACTTTCGGAAGACGAGTTGGTGGAAATCCGGCAGGTGATTGGCAGTCCCAATCTGCTCCGTCTGGAATCGCTGCCCGAATTGGAAGCGTTGGTGCGACCGGTGGTTGACCGGTCGAATGAGGCCCTGGCCCAGCGGGCCGCCGAACCGCGACGTGTGCGGTCGCTGTTGTCGGATCTGGGAAAATCTCCCGAAGCCCGGGCCGCCGCCCTCGCAGAACTGAAAAACCTGGGGCCTTATGCGGTCCCCACTTTGCTGTCGGAAGCCATTACCGAGAAAGACACCGCCCGGCTGGCCGAAATCACCAGCCTCTGTGTGGCCGCCGATGCCCCCGCGATTCCCATGTTCGAAGCCGCCCTGCAGGCGTCCGAGCCAGTGGTACAGCGCATCGCCGCCGAGGCCTTGGGCCGAATTGGCCAATCGACCGCCAACCCCGACCTCGAATACCTGGCCAGCGCACCCCAGTCCGATCCCGCCGTGCGCCAGGCCGCGCAGCGGGCGCTGAAGCTGCTGACACCCCCCTCCCGAGTCGCGGGGAGAGTGGCTCCCGGGAGCCAGCTCGATCCGTTGAGCCTGTCGCGGCGTCTGTGTGATGCGGCCCGGGCAAAACTGGCCGCGCCCGTCCCCGTCGTGGATCCGACCGCCCAGACCATCCGGGACTGGACCTGGGACCCCCGCCAGAAACGGGTGGTGGAACAGGCCGTTTCCCCCCGGCGTGCGGCCGACCGGGCGGCCCTCCGACATGCCACCAGGGCCGTCGAACTCGTCCCCGACGACACCCAGCCGAAAGTGGTCCAAAAGGCGTGTGAATTGGCTCTCCAAGGGCCTCCGGAATCGCTGTTTCCCCCCACGGATCGGCAGGCTGCCGAAGAGCCGCCAACCACCTCGCAAGGGTTGTACATCAGCACCGACGTCTGGTCTCAGGTTCTCGACCTGGGGCTGGCCACCCAGCGGCCGGAGATCGCCACCCGCGCGGCACAGGCTCTGGCCCGGCAGCCGGAAACCTATGCGGAACTCAACTGGAGTGATGCGCGGAACCCACTCTATCGGGCACTGGCGAGTGGCGATCCCCGGGTGCAGTTGGCCGCGGCCGAGAGTCTCTGCCAGCGTGGACCCAAGCATCCGTATCGCGGAGCGCCGCAGGTGGTCGAGAACTTGCGGCGGCTGCTCGACAGCGAGGCGTCGCGCCCCATGGCGGTGGTCGGGGAGGTGGCCGCCGATCGGGCCGCCGACATCTCGGGCATGCTGCGGGAGCTGGGGTTTGACACATTGACGGCTGTCTCGGGGCGCGAGGCGTTCCGTGCCGCCGCAGAACGCAATGACGTCACTTTGGTGGTGCTGCATCCGAACGTCATTCGTTGGACCCTCAGCGAGACACTGGCCAATCTGCGGACCGATGCCCGGACGGCCCACCTGCCGGTGGTGGTCTATGGCCCGGCCCGTCTGGCCCCCCGCTTTCTGCGCCCGGCTCCCGGTCAACCCCGTGTCCACTATGCGACCTATGTGGAAACTCCCGACGAACTGCGGACCCAGATTGGTCCGGTACTCGATCTGGCGCTCGGACGCCAACTGCCGGAAGGGCAACGCGAGGAGTTGCGCGCCCGGGCCATCGGGTTGCTGAGGCAGATTGCCGAAATGAAGGGAACCCGGGTCTACGATCTCGCCGGAATGGAAGACACGCTGGCTCGCGCGGCGACCGATCCCCAACTGGCCGAGAGTGCGTTCCGGGCCTTGGCCTCGTTGGGAACCCGCCGGGCCCAGTCGCTGCTGGCGGAATCTCTGATCAATGCCCCCGGCGAACCGGTCGCCCCCCTGGTGACGCAGTTGCTCAACGAGCACATCCGCCAGCATGGGCAGTTTCTGACGCAATCGGTGCTGCGGGAGGTCAATACGGCCATCGCCTCGGCACGGGGCGATGCATCCACCGCGTCACCTGCCGCGCCCGCGACCGGAGGTTCATCCCGACCCGGGTCCAGCGTTGAAATCCCGCTCCAAGGTGAGCCCGAGTCAATCGACGGCGAAGTCCCCGCGGACGAGGTGGATGAGAATGAGCCGGTGGGAGGCCAGTGAAATCCTCCAGTCCCGCGGGAGGTCTGCCCACTCGCCAAGGCTGCGTGCGGTCGCCTGAGGATCCGACACCGTTGGACTTCAGCCGACGGCCAGTTGTTCGTCCTTCAGATCGGTGACGAACATGCAGCCGGGGCTGTGGGTGATGGCCAGGGGGGGCTTGGCTGCCATCAGCACTGATTGCGGAGTGACGCCACACGCCCAGAAGACCGGCAGCTCTCCCGGTCGCAGGGGGACCGGCTCCCCGTAATCGGGACGCTGCAGGTCGGCGATGCCAATCTGCTCGGGAAACCCGAGGTGTACGGGAGCCCCATGCACGGCCGGGTACCGGCTGGTGACCTGCACGGCGCGGATCGCGTCGGCGGGTGTCATCGGGCGCATCGACACCACCAGGGGCCCCTGGAAGATCCCCGCTGGCTCACACGGAACATTCGTGCGGAACATGGGGACATTGCACCCCAGTTCGATGTGCCGTACTGGCACACCCGCCCGCAGCAATGCCGACTCAAAAGTGAACGAACAGCCAATCACAAACCCGACCAGATCGTCCCGCCAGAGATCCAGCAGGTCGGTCGGTTCCGCAACCAACTCCCCCTCACGCCAGACACGGTAGCGGGGGGCATCGGTCCGAAGATCGGCGGTGGGGGCCACCCGCCGGGGAATGGGGTCGCCCGGCGAGGTGACATCGAGCAGAGGGCACGGCTTGGGATTCCTTTGACAAAACAGCAGAAAGTCGGCGGCCAGTGCCTGGGGCAAAAACACCAGATTCGCCTGGGCGAAACCCGGAGCCAATCCAGAAGTCTGGCCCGTCAGCCGGCCCGACCGGGCCGCGGCTCGCACCTCGGCAGGGGTCTGCCAACGGCCCGATTGTTGTTCCACCATCACGCCCCCAATTCGAGAAAGCGACGCCGTCAAGAAAGCACCGCCGCTCACCCCGAGGTGGGGAGAGACAACTGGCGCAGCAGATCGAACGAAAAAATCCCCGAGCGATGCCCATCGTTGAAGTCGATCTGGTAGGCGTAATTGCCCACCGGGTTCATCGCTGTGGCTCGCAGGGGTTGCGTTTCGGCGACGCTGAGAATGGGAAGTTCCGCCGGGGAGACCGCTGCCGTTGTTTCAGCCCGCGCCACCCGGCAGACAGCACAGGGACATTTCTCGCGAAGAAACCTCCACGAGACAAACCCCCTTGGGCCATCCTGCCATTCAATCGACAGGCCTTCCGCGGATCCAATCAGACGCTCAGGAATCATTTGCGAGTCGTGGTGCGATGGGGAGGTGGCTCAGTCGGCATCCGGACGCCGCAAAACCAGCACGGGACAATGGGCGTGGCGGATCACCCGCTCGGCCACAGATCCGAGCAGAAACCGTTTGACTCCATGATAGCCATGCGAGGAGATGACTATGAGGTCGGCCTCGATCTCGTTGGCATATTCGGTGATGTCGAGTCCCGGGTCCCCCAGGCGGACCACCGCCTGCACCTTCGACAAGCCGAGCCGGGCCAAAAATTCATCCAGGTGGCGGCGGGCCACCTGCTGCCGTTCACTCTCATCGAACGCCGGGGTCAGCGCTCCCGGGTGCACGTAGTCGAGCGGCACCAACACGTGGATCACATGCAGGTCGGCCGGGGAGGCAACCATCTCGGCGCCTGCTTGAACAGCCGCCGTGGAGGCGTCCGAGAAGTCGATCGGAACGACGACCTTGTTGCGCGGAAACCAGGCCATGAGGAACTCCGGGGTGGGGACGAGGATGCGGTTCGGGTGGCGGCGGCGAAGGCGAGCTCTGGTGCCGCGTCCACCCGGGTCCACCAGCCGTGGTGCCGACGAGACGATCGACGCGGGCGAACTGAATCGATTCAACCCGAATTGGACCCGCCAGTCCAGTCGGGGGATTTTATGCATTTTTTGTTGTCAAAAAAGACCATAGTGTCTATACTCAGCCTGCGAAGTGATCAGACGAGTGGAATTTTCGAGCTTTTGAGTCTGTGCTCATGCGCGTCAACCTGGAACCCGCCGACTCCGAGTTTCTCAGCCATTTGCAGCGGATTGGTCCGCGCACTGTGCAGGAGATTTGCGAGACAGCGGGAGTGACGGCGACTGCAGTGCGGCAACGTCTGACCCGTTTGCAGGGGAGCGGTTTGGTCGCACGCGAGCGTATCCGGCACGGTCGTGGACGCCCGCATTACGTGTACAAAGTGACCGATCAGGGCAGTCGGCAACTTGGTGACAACTACGGCGATCTGGCTCTGATTTTGTGGCGTGAACTGAACGCCATCGCGGATCCGGTGATTCGTGCCGACGTGCAGCGTCGTGTTCAGGACGCGATGGTGCGCCGGCTGGGGGTCTACGGTGAAGGACGGCTCCGGGAGCGTCTCAAGACTTTGGCGGCTTCACTGGCGAGTCGGGGGTTTGACGTTGAGTTAAACGATTGTGCCGAGTTGCCGGTGCTTCGCGAGCACAATTGCCCCTACCTGGAGCTGGCCGAAGAGGATCGCGGAGTTTGTGAGATGGAGAGGCAAGTGTTTGAACAGGCCCTGGGGACTGGTGTGAAATTGTCGCAGTGTTGCCTGGACGGGCATCGCTACTGCGAGTTTGAGGTGTCTGGCCATTCCGCCTGACCCCTTCCCAGACCTTGGAAAACCCGCAAACCCCGTTCGAAAAACGACTTGTTGCGAGATACGATCTTGGGCTTTGGGTTCTCCCCCCGGTCAGGCCAGACCGTGCGGGAGTTCACTGGCCCGACCGCAGCGGATTGAAACAGGACCACACCATGAGCTGGATTGACGGACGTTTCGAAGAGAACCTGATCATCACCACGCTGGAGCAGGCGACCAACTGGGCCCGGCAGGCGAGCATTTGGCCGATGACATTTGGCTTGGCCTGCTGTGCCATCGAGATGATGGCGGCGGGGGCCAGCCGTTATGATCTCGACCGGTTTGGCGCTGGTGCTTTCCGGGCCACTCCTCGCCAGGCCGACTTGATGATCGTGGCCGGGACGGTGACCTTCAAGATGGCCAGCCGCGTGCGGCGTCTGTACGAACAGATGCCGGATCCGAAATACGTGATCGCCATGGGAGCCTGCACGGTGGGGGGTGGTCCCTACTTCAAGTGGGGTTATCACGTGGTGAAGGGGGTCGATCTGGTGGTCCCCGTCGATGTGTACGTTCCGGGTTGTCCGCCCCGTCCCGAGGCCCTGTTGGAGGGGCTGATGCGGGTTCAGGACAAGATCAAGGCGAAGCGTCTGGCCCGCGGCGCGAGCACGGAACTGCCAGTCCCGCATCACTCGGGTTATGCCACCCCTCCGGCCTTTGTGGGTGTGTGAGCGTCGCGGCGGCGCTGCCGCCTGATTGGCTGTGGGGAGTGGTGAGCGGAGTTTGGCTTCTCCCGGCCCAAGGTGCACAAGTCGCCGGACTGGACAATGACCATGCGGGGCATTGCCAGCGGAGCGATTGGTGGAAGGTCGATTGACAGTCCGGTTCCGATTGGCGGTCACGGTCTGTTTTGAGTTGTCCTCATTTTTTTCAGTTTCCAGCATTCGGCCAGAGCCATGTCCAGCGTGTTGAAAGTCGAGAATCTGTGCGTCAGCATCGACGAGAAACTGATTCTCAAGGGTGTTGATTTGGAGGTCCGGCAGGGAGAGATCCATGCCTTGATGGGCCCCAACGGCTCTGGCAAGAGCACCCTCGCCTACGCACTCATGGGGCATCCCAAGTACGAACTGGTCGATGGCCGGATTTCGATCGATGGCGAGTCTCTCAACGAATTGGAACCAGATGCCCGGGCTCGCAAGGGAATCTTCCTGGCGTTCCAGTATCCGGTGACGGTGCCGGGGGTGAAAGTCGCCGATTTTCTGCGGCATGCCGTCACCAACGTCCGCAATCCGAACCGCAAAGAGGGGGAGGGACTGATCCCCATGCGGGAGTTTCGGGCTGAGTTGAAGTCACGGATGGAAGAACTCGGGATCGAACCCGAATTCGCCCGCCGGTATCTCAACGACGGCTTCTCCGGCGGCGAGAAAAAGCGGATGGAGATTCTGCAACTGGCGATGCTGCGCCCGAAGTTCGCGATTCTGGATGAAACGGACAGCGGGCTCGACAGCGACGCAGTGCGGTTCGTCAGCGAGGCGATCTCCAGGCTGGCTGGCCCCGACATGGCGATCATCATCATCACCCACCACGAACGCCTGCTGGAGTTCAACCGACCGCAGCACACCCATGTGCTGCTGGCGGGGCGGGTGGTGGAACGGGGCGATGCCCGACTGGCCCACGAGTTGCATGACCAGGGTTACACGGGGGTGCGTCAGCGGCACCCCGAGGCGGCGGCCGAAGAGCAGGCGGCGGCGGATGCCGGCAACCGCCAGCCGGCTGCGGCGCGATAGTTTCCCCGGTTCCCCTCTCCCGCTTCCGGGAGCAGGGAGCTCCCGGTTTCGTTTTCACACAGCTTCCACCAACTCATGCGGAGCCCAGCTCCCGGGAATTTGGCGATGGCGACCGACTTGAAGACCACGGACGAAGAGATTGGCATCGGGGAATACCAGTACGGATTCCACGATTCCACCGCGAACTACGTCTTCACGGCCCGCAAGGGTATCGACCGAGACATCGTGACGCAGATCTCCGAGATGAAGAACGAGCCCGCGTGGATGCGGGAGTTCCGTCTCAGCTCGCTGGAGATGTTCTTCCGCAAGCCTCTGCCCACCTGGGGGGGTGAGTTGCGGCAACTCGATTTCCAGGACATCCACTATTATGTGAAGGCCGCTCAGGGTCAGGAACGCAGTTGGGAGGACGTGCCCGACGAGATCCGCAAGACCTACGACCGGTTGGGAATTCCCGAAGCCGAGCGGAAGTATCTGGCCGGGGTCAAGGCCCAGTACGAGTCGGAAGTGGTGTATGGCAGCCTGCAGGAGGATCTGGCCAAGCAGGGGGTGATCTTCACCGATACTGATTCGGCCCTGCGTGACCATCCCGAACTTTTCCGGCAGTACTTCGGCACGGTCATTCCCCCCGCCGACAACAAGTTCGCCGCTTTGAATTCGGCGGTCTGGTCGGGCGGCTCGTTCATCTACGTTCCGAAGGGGGTGAAGATTGAGTTCCCGCTGCAGGCCTACTTCCGGATCAATTCCGAGAACATGGGTCAGTTCGAGCGGACGCTGATCATCGTCGACGAAGGGGCCTCGGTGCACTACGTCGAAGGGTGCACCGCCCCGACCTACAGTAGCGAGAGCCTGCACTCGGCGGTGGTTGAGATCATCGTGAAGCGGGGTGCCCGCTGCCGGTACACCACGATCCAGAATTGGTCTTCCAACGTCTACAACCTGGTAACCAAGCGGGCCATGGCCTACGGCGACTCGCTGATGGAGTGGGTGGACGGCAACCTGGGATCGCGGCTGACCATGAAGTATCCCGCCATCTATCTGATGGAACCGGGGGCCCGCGGCGAAACGCTGTCGATTGCCTTCGCCGGCAAGGGACAGCATCAGGACGCCGGGGCCAAGATGGTGCACTGTGCCCCCAACACCTACAGCCGGATCATCTCGAAGAGCATTTCGAAGACGGGGGGCCGGGCCAGTTACCGCGGTCTGGTGAAGGTGGCCAATGGCGCCACCGGCTGCAAGTCGAATGTGGTCTGCGACGCCCTCTTGCTCGACTCCGACAGCCGCAGCGATACCTACCCGTACATGGAGATCGATGAGGACAACGTCGTCATCGAGCACGAAGCGAGTGTTTCGAAGATCAGCGATGAACAGCTCTTCTACCTCATGAGCCGCGGACTGACCGAAGCCGAAGCGTCGTCGATGATCGTCACCGGCTTCATCGAGCCGCTGGTGAAGGAATTGCCGATGGAGTACGCGGTCGAAATGAACCGCCTCATCGAGCTGCAGATGGAAGGGTCGATTGGCTGATCATGAGCACGGCTACCAGTGTGTCGAGGACTCCGCCCTCGTTTGGTGAAGAGGCACTTCGGGCTCACCCCGGGCGGACTGGTGAACCCGCCTGGCTGGGCGAGCAGCGTGATGCGGCGTTCGCCAGCTATCAGGATCTGCTGAGTCGCCCCCTCGACCCCGAGGAATGGAAGCGGGTGGATCTGCGTTCGTTCCAGCCCGGGAAGTTCCGGCTGGCCGACGCGTCATCCCTGTCCGCCCAGTTCCAATCGCTGATGGACACCCGCGCCGAGTTCGCTGGGATTGTTTCGCATGTCGATGGACACCGGGTCGAATCGCGACTCGACCCCGCGCTCGCCGCCCGCGGAGTGCTGTTTGGCAGCCTGCATGAGTTGGCGCGATCGCATGGCGATCTGCTGAAGGAGAAGCTCTTCTCGGCAGTTCGTCCCGATGTCGACCGCATGGCGGCGTGGCACTCGGCCTTCCTGACAGGGGGAACTGTGCTCTACGTCCCCCGCAATGTCGAGCTGAAGGCGCCGCTGTACAGCCTGATCGGGCTCGATCAGGCGGGGGCGGCGGATTTCAGTCACACCCTGGTCATTCTCGAAGAAGGGGCACAGGCGACTCTGCTGGAAGAGACCGCCTCCACAACCTCCGACCGTCCCGGGCTGCATGTCGGTTGTGTCGAATTGCTGGTTGGCCAAGGAGCCCGGCTGCGTTACGTGCAGCTCCAGAACTGGAATCAGCAGACCTTTCACTTCGCTCACCAGAAGGGAATTGTCGCCCGCGACGCCTCGCTGCAGTGGACTGTGGGGGGAATCGGTTCGCGACTGTCGCACGTCCACCAGGACGTGGTTCTGGATGGCCCCGGAGCCTCGGGCGAGGTCAACGGCTGCACCTTTGCCACCCACCGGCAACTGCTCTCGTACTACACCCAGCAGACCCACCGCGCGGTCAACACCCACAGTGACCTCCTGTATAAAGATGTGCTGCGCGATGAGGCCCGCGTGGTCTGGCGGGGAATGATCCGGGTGGATCCTGGAGCTCAGCAGACCGACGGCTACCAGCGGAACGACAGCCTGCTGCTCAGCCCCGAGGCCCGGGCGGATTCGATTCCCGGACTGGAAATCGAAGCCGATGACGTCCGTTGCACCCATGGGTCAACCGCCGGCCGGGTTGATGAAGACCAGATCTTCTATTTGATGTGCCGGGGAATCTCGCGATATGAGGCGATGCACATGATCGTGGAAGGCTTTTTCCACTCGATCTATGATCGCATCGCCGTCGATGTGGTCCGCGAAACCCTAAGCCGCTCGGTGGAGCGAAAGTTGGGGATTGGCCTGTAAATCCCTCCTTTCCAGATCACTTCCCAAGGCGAACACTTGGCACAGGTGCCGACGGGATCGGGGCGAGATCTTCCCCGGCCTTCTCAACCTTTTCTTCCCCTGGATGTCTTCTCGAACGAGTGGACAGGTCTGCCTGAAAGTTCCGAGTGATGAACGATTTTGTGCCCGTCGCCTGGCTGCATGACTTTGGTGCCGGCGACCGTCTGTCGCTGGTGTTTGACGATCGGGCCGTGGTGGTGTTTCGCATCGGCAATGACATCTATGCCGTTGAAGATGTCTGTTCCCACGACGGGCAGCCCCTGACCGATGGGCCGGTGTTCGAAGGGGCGGTGGAATGCCCCCGTCACGGTGCCCGTTTTGATCTGAAAACGGGGCGTCCCCTCTGCATGCCCGCCATTGAGCCGATTAAGGTCTACGAGGTCCAGGTCTCGGGGGACCAGATTCTGTTGAAGGTGCCGTAATGTCCGACCCCACTCTGCCTCTCCCTGTCACCACCCCCGACCCGTCCGCGTCGTCGTGTTGCAGCGGTTCAGCCCCTCCGGCCGCCGCGGGAGCCGAGGTGCCGGCGGGCGGTTGCTGTTCCACTCCCGCTGCCGGTGATACGCCAACTGCCGCCGCACCGGGCGAGGGAGATCTGCTCGACGCCCTGCGGAAGGTGATTGACCCCGAGTTGATGATCAATGTGGTCGATCTTGGGCTGGTGTACGCCATTGTGCTCGATGGTTCGACCGCCAAAGTCGAGATGACGCTGACCAGCCCGGCGTGTCCCGCAGGTCCCCAGATCGTGCAGCAGTCGAAGCAGTCGCTGGAACGTGTTCCGGGAATCAGCACCGCCGAAATCAAACTGGTGCTCAGTCCCCCCTGGACGCCCGACCGGATGACCGACGAGGCCCGCGACCAATTGGGTATTTTCTAGGCCCTATGGTTGCCACGGAGATTGGGATTGGAACCCGGGCGGTCCCTCGCGGAGATCGTGCGCCGCTGGACTATTCCGCTGGAGCTCTTCCCAAGGTTGGCCGCTATGGCACCTGATCCCGGGTGAAGATGCGGTTCGGTTGGCACAAGTTGTCAGCAATTGCCGACTGCTTGACCACTGCTGCTGCCACGGGCGAGACACTGGCCGATTTCGCCAGAGTCTGATAAATCCCCACTCCCTTCCCCCCATTTTTCCCCAGGATCCCCAGTCCGGAGTTGCAATGCCCCGTTCCGCCCAGGTGCTTCCCTACGATCGCAAGGCCGCTGTGGATCGGGTTCTCCGGTTGATGGAGATTCCCGGGAAGAGCTGCGAAGAGGGACGGGTTGTACAGCACATTCGCAGCCAGTTGCTGGAGGCGGGATACGCCGCGGACCAGATCATCATCGACGAAGTGCATCGCGAGAGCCCGGCGGGGGGAGAGGTGGGGAATCTCATTCTCTGTCTCCCGGGAACACTCAAGGCTCCCCGCCGGCTGTTGATGGCGCATGTCGATACCGTTCCCCTGTGCGTCGGCTGCAAGCCCGCGCTGAAGGGAAACGTGGTCAAGTCGAAGGATAAGACCACGGCCCTGGGGGCCGACGACCGAAGCGGGGCTGCGGTTCTGCTGACCGCGGCCATCGAGCTGGCCCGCCAGAAGTTGCCCCATCCGCCGATCACATTTTTCTGGCCCGTGCAGGAAGAGATTGGCCTGTTGGGGGCCCGGTTCGTCAATCTCAAGCAACTGGGGAACCCCAAGCTGGGGTTCAATTGGGATGGGGGCTCGGCGTCGCTGGCGACCATCGGGGCGACCGGGGCCTACGACCTGCTGATTGAGGTCGAGGGGCTGGCCAGCCATGCGGGGGTGCATCCGGAAGAAGGAGTCAGCGCGATTGCGATTGCCGGCCTGGCCATCGCCGACCTGCAGAAAAATGGCTGGCATGGTCTGATTATCAAGGGAACATCGACCGGCACGTCCAATCTGGGAATCGTCCATGGAGGCGATGCCACCAATGTGGTGACACCCAAGGTGGTGTTGCGGGGCGAAGTCCGAAGCCACGATGCCAAGTTTCGGAAAAAACTGGTGGCCGAGTTTCGTGCGGCGTTCGAACGGGCGGCGGACGAAGTGCGGAGCGCCTCCGGACAGGGGGGGAAGATCCGGTTCACCGCCACCCTCAAGTACGAGTCGTTCAAGCTGGCGGTGACTGAACCCTGCGTGCGTTCCGCCCTGGGGGCGATCGCCCGTCTCGGCCTGAAGGGGGAGACCAAGATCAGCAACGGCGGGCTCGACGCCAATTGGCTGTCGAGTCGTGGACTCCCCACGGTGACTTTGGGGAGTGGTCAACAGCATGTGCACACGGTCAACGAGACCCTGCAGCTCGACGACTACCTAAACGGGTGTGCAATTGCCCTGTTGTTGGCGACAGGGGAAGTGTGAGGGATTTGGGTGTAAGGAATCCCGGAAAGGGTCCGCGCTGGTTGGGGGTCGGAACGCGGGTGGCTCCCTCCCAGCTGTCCACCAACGTTTTCCCGAATTCCTTATCCCGCTCCATTTTCCGCCCATTGCCGGGACGCTAGAATTCCGACGGTTTTCTCTTAGGAACAGCAGACAACCTGTTGACCGGCGGACTGCTCCGCGAACAGTCTCGACGTCCCGACCTCCCATTCCGCATGACGCCCCACACCTCCCTCATTGACGAAGCCCTGCAGTGCTTTCGGCAGGAGGTGAATGCTGAACTCAGTCGCCTGATGGAGCCTCAGACGGGAATTCCTGACCGTCTTTTGGAGAGCATGAGTTACAGCCTGCTGGCGGGGGGGAAGCGACTGCGGCCCCTGTTGGTGTTGCTGGCCTGTGAGACGTGCGGTGGAGATCGGGCCAGCGCCCTCCCCGCGGCCTGTGCGCTCGAGATGATCCACACCTACTCGCTCATCCACGACGATCTCCCGTCGATGGATAACGATGACTACCGTCGGGGCCGCAAGACCAACCATGTGGTCTACGGTGAAGCCTTGGCGATTCTCGCGGGTGACGCGTTGTTGACTCAGGCTTTTGAGGTGGTCGCCCGCGATGTCCGTCCGCCGGAAGTCGCCGCGCTGTGCTGTCTGGATCTGGCGAGAGCGGCAGGTGCCGCCGGGATGGTGGGGGGGCAGGTGGCCGACCTCGAGGCCGAGGGAAAGGTCCTGGGATCGATGGATGCGCTCGAGGCCATTCACCGTCGCAAGACCGGGGCTTTGCTGGAATGCAGCCTCTCGTTGGGGGCCCGGATTGCGGAAGGAACCGAAGAGCAGCGGCTGGCTCTGACACACTATGGCCGGTGTCTGGGATTGGCCTTTCAGATCACCGACGATCTGCTCGACGTGCGCGGAACGCAGGTCGCGACCGGCAAGGGAGTGGGGAAAGATGCCGCCCGCGGCAAGCAGACGTATCCCAGTCTGATGGGGGTCGAAGCCAGCCAGATGCGGGCGGAGTTGCTGGTGGCCGAGGCGGTCGAATCTCTGTCGATGTTCGGCGAGCGGGCCCGACCCCTGGAAACCTTGGCGCGATTCGTACTCGATCGCGATCACTGAGAGACATGCAGCAAGGACACGACATGCAGAGCGAGCTCCTGTCGAAACTGTCATCCCCCAGGCAACTGCGCGGGATGACCCACGAGCAACTGGTGCAGCTCGCCGGCGAATTGCGCGAAGCCCTGTGCGAGGTCGTCTCGCGCCGTCCCGCCCACTTCGCCAGCAATCTGGGAGTGGTCGAACTGGCGATTGCCCTGCACGTAGCCTTCGACTTCTCGCGTGACCGGCTCATCTGGGACACCGGGCACCAGATCTACCCCCACAAACTGCTCACCGGCCGGTTCAACGAATTCATCTCAATCCGCGAAAAGGGGGGCCTCATGGGCTACCCCAATCCCGCCGAGAGCGACTATGACCTGTTCATGACCGGTCATGCCGGTGCCAGTGTCTCGACCTCGCTGGGGCTGAAGGCGGGAGATGACCTGCTGGGCGAAGACCGCCACAGCATCGCCGTCATCGGTGACGGAGCGCTCCCCTCGGGGGTCGTCTTCGAGGCGTTCAACAACGCGGCAGGGCTCGACAAAGACCTGCTGGTCATCCTCAACGACAACAAAATGGGCATCTGCCCCCGCGTGGGCGGGCTGGCCCAGTACCTCGACAAGTTCCGCACCTCCGATTTCTACGGCGGACTCAAGAAAGACGTCAGTTGGGTGCTGAACCGCGTCCCCCTGGTTGGCGACGCGATGGAGCGGGCCCTGTTCAACGCCAAGGAAGGGGTGAAAGCCTCCCTCCACGGCGGCATGCTGTTTGAAGAACTCGGCTTCCGCTATGTCGGCCCCATCGACGGGCACGATCTCAAGTCGCTGCGGGAACACCTCGAGCTCTGCAAGACCCTCAAGGGCCCTGTGCTGCTCCATGTCTTCACCGAAAAGGGCCATGGTTTCCAGCCCGCTGAGAACGATCCGGTCACGTATCATGCGCCTGCTCCCTTCGACCGTTGCGAAGATGGCAGCGTGACTCCCCGCAAGGGGGGCGGCAAGCCCGCCTATACCGACATCATGAGTGCGGCGATCCTGCGGCAAATGGAGTCGAATCCCAAGGTGGCGGTGCTGACCGCCGCCATGTGCGAGGGGAACAAGCTGCAGAAGGTGCGTGACACCTTTCCCGACCGGTTCTTCGACGTCGGCATCTGCGAGGGCCACGCCGTCGCCTTCGCCGGCGGGATGGCCAAGGCCGGGGCCCGCCCCATTGTCGACATCTACAGCACCTTCCTGCAGCGCAGTTTCGACCACATCTTCCAGGAAGTCGCCCTGCAGAACCTGCCGGTGGTCTTCTGTCTGGATCGCGGCGGCGTTGTGGGGGCCGACGGTCCGACCCACCATGGAGCCTACGACAACACCTACATGCGGGTCTTCCCCAACATGGTGGTGACCGCCCCGGGTGACGAACTCGATGTGGCCCCGCTGCTCGATTTCGCCCTGTCCCATTCCGGACCGGTCTCCATCCGCTATCCCAAGACCAATGCCGAACGCGTCCCCCGCGACCTCGCCCCGGTCGAACTGGGCAAGGCCGAGGTGCTCGACTGGGGGCGTGACGGGGTCATCGTCGCCTATGGCACCCTGCTGGCGACCTGCGCCAAGGTGGTCGAGTCGCTGCGGAACGAAGGGCTCGACGTCGGCCTGATCAACGCCCGCTTTCTCAAGCCGCTCGATACCCGCACCATTCTCAAGGCGGTTGGCCAATCCCCATTTGTCATCACCATCGAAGAAGGGACGCTCGAGGGAGGCTTTGGCTCGGCGGTTCTCGAAGCAGTCAACGCCGCGGGATTGCGGACCGATCACGTCCGCCGCCTCGGCCTCCCCGACCGCTACATCGAACACGCCGAACGTGGGGAACAGCTTCGCGACCTCGGCCTCGACTACGAGGGAATTCGGGCTGCGGTTCTCGAGGCGGCTCAGCGTGGTCCCACCTCCGGCTCCGCCATCCGCACGGCTGCGGGCACCCCAGTTGGTGCCCAGGCCCGCTAGTCGGGTTCGTCACCGCGGTGATTCCCCAGCCCCCCTTGATGGCCCTTTCTTCGGGGTGGCCCCTTCTTCCGCGTCCCTTCGGTCGCACCGGCATTCTGGGTGACTCGATGAACCACGCCGGGGGACCATTCGCCGACACGCTCGCGGAAGCCCGTCAGATCCTCCGCCTCGGTACGCCGGCGATCTTCGCCCAACTCGCCTACTTCTCGATGCGGGTTGTCGACACCGTTATGGCGGGGCAACTCGGGCCCGAACCCCTGGCCGCCATCGCCCTCGGCAGCAGTCTCTGGATGCCCCTCGCGGTCATGGGGATGGGTGTGCTGCTCCCCGTCTCCCCCAGCGTCGCCCAGGCGGTGGGGGCCGAACGCATCGCCGACTGTGGACATTACCTGCGGCAGGGACTCTGGCTCAGCCAGGTCGTCGCCCTCGTTCTGGCCCTCGCGTTCGCCGCCTCGCCCCAGATCCTCGCACTGTTCGGGGTCGATCCGGCCTTGATCCCCCTTTCGTCGCAGTTCCTCATGTCGCTGAGCTGGGGACTTCCCGCCCGCATGGCGTTTGTCGTCCTGCGCGGATTCACCGAAGGCACGGGACACACCCGCCCGATTTTGTGGATCAGCATCGTCGGCACTCTCGCCAACATTGGCCTGAATGAACTGCTGATGTATGGGCACTGGGGCTTCCCGGCCCTCGGTGCCGTCGGCTGCGGTTACGCCACCGCGATCGTCGATGTGCTGATGGCCCTGCTGCTGGGGCTCTGGATCTCCTGGCATCCCGACCTCGCCCGTTACACCCCCTGGAGCCGGTGGGAATGGCCCCAGTGGAAACCCATCGTCCACTTCCTGGCCGTCGGGTTGCCCATCTCCGTCAGCCTGTTGATGGAGGTGAGCTGCTTTGGTGCGGCCGGATTGTTGTTGGGTCGTCTCGGACCGACCGTGGTCGCCGGTCACCAGATTGCCATGAATCTCGCCTCGCTCACCTTCATGGTTCCACTCGGCCTGTCGATTGCGATCAGCGTCCGGGTCGCCCAGTTCGTTGGCGGACACGAATTCGACCGCGCGCGACGGACAGGTCAGACCGGGGCCATGCTCTGCGGCGGCATCATGCTGCTGGCCGCACTCGCCTTCTGGCTCGTTCCGCACCTGTTTGTCGGCTGTTATACCTCCGACGAAGAGGTACTGCGGCTTGGAAGTCAACTGCTGGTGCTGGCGGCCCTCTTTCAGTTCTTCGACGGCCTGCAGGTGGCGGCCACCGGTGCTCTACGGGGACTCAAGCAGACCCGTGGCACAATGGTTGTGAACACCATCGCCTATTGGGGCCTGGGGCTGCCCCTCGGGGCCTGGCTGGGACTGCACTTGAAGTGGGGGGCCCCCGGGTTCTGGCTGGCCTTCAGCGTGGCCATCGGGTTCGCCGCCGCATTGCTGAACTGGCAATTCCACCAGTACTTCGTCCGCCGGCCCGTAGTTTCGCCCCCCTCGGCACCGGCTGCACCGCTGCCATCATGACCCCCGCCAGCCAGTTGACAACCCTGATCGAATGGGCCTGCGTGCTTGAGGTACAGGCTCCCAAGCCGGGCAATGTCCATCCGGGTGCCCGCTTCGACGATCTCGACTGGCGCGATTTCGTCCGTTCGGCCCACGCCATCGCTCCGGTCCTGGTCACGGCGGCCGACCGTGGCGTCGGCGCTGCCGTTCGCGATGCCGTGGCCGCCACGCGGCACGTCGCCCCCAGCAATACCAACCTGGGCATCGTGCTGCTGCTCGCTCCATTGGCGGCGGCCGCGGCCCGGGGGCCCCTCCGCACGCACCTCGCACCGGTCCTTGCCGGTCTGTCGCAGCAAGATGCCAGCTTCGTCTACGAGGCGATTCGTCTCGCGCAGCCCGGCGGTCTCGGGACAGCCCCCGAGGGAGACATCGCGGCAGCCCCGCCGGGAACGCTGCGCGAGATGATGCAGCTGGCGGCCCACCGCGACTCCATCGCCGCAGAATACACCCAGGGCTTCCCCATCACGCTCGACCTGGGGGTGCCCCAGTTGGTGGACCTCTGGCCAGACGGTCTGGCCGATCCCCGAGAGGCCATCGTCGGACTGCACCTCGAACTGCTGGCCCGCGTTCCCGACACCCTGATCGCCCGCAAGTGCGGTGCGGCGGTCGCGCGGGAAGCCGCCGACCGCGCTCGCGCGGTGCTCGCGCAAGGCGGGCCCGCCACCCCCGCGGGACGGGCGGAGTGCCAGCGGTTCGATGCCTGGTTGCGAGCGGATGGACATCGCCGCAATCCCGGGACCACCGCCGACCTGGTCGCCAGTTCGCTCTTCGCCTTCCTGCTGGCCCATCCCGATCGTCTCGACGTGCTCAACCCTCAATGGCGGCAGACCGACGACTCTGAAATCTCTGCGCGATCGTCCAACTGACCGCCCTGTCTGCCCGAACCACCCAGACTGCCGCGCCCCGGCGAGTTCCGATTGACTCGATTGGCAATCCCGGATATTGGGAGGGACGCCGGGGGAGGCCCGCTGGAACGGATTCCGCGAAGGCTGGCCTGCAACCCCCAGGTTTGACCACCGTTGGACTCACGGAACAAGGAGGTTCCGTTGCCCTGGGTTATTGTCGCCGCCACCTTCGCCCTGTTCCAGGGATCGTTGATGCTGCTCTTCGCCTGGGAGCAGCGTCGGTTCCTGCGTTCGCGGGCTGCGGCCCCCCTGCCCGAGGGGCTGTTTCCCCCCGTGCGGCTGATTGTTCCCTGCCGGGGTGTCGACCCGCAAATGGAGTCGAACCTGCAGGCCCTTTTCGAACTCGATTACCCCGATCTGGAACTCTGCTTCACCTTCGAATCGCTGGGCGATCCCGCGGCTGAGGTCATCACCCGCCTCAAGACGAAGTTCTCGTGTGCCGTGCGGATGGTCGAGGCCGGTCTGGCCCAGAATCGGGGCCAGAAAGTCCATAATCTCATGGCGGCGTGCCGGGAGCCCCGGGACGACCGCGAGATCTACGCCTTCGTCGATTCCGATGCACGTCCCCATCGGGAATGGCTCAAGCGGATGGTGCACCGGCTGGAGAGCCGCAAGGTGGCCGCGGTCACCGGCTACCGTTGGTATTCCCCCCCGGCGGGAAATTGGCCCGGCCGGGTGATTTCGGCCCTCAACAACACCGTCCTGGGAGTCCTGGGGCCGCACGGCTTTAACCTGGCCTGGGGAGGGGCCTGGGCGATTCGCTACGATACCTTCCGCCAGATCGGGCTTCCCCAGGCGTGGAGCGGCAGCCTCAGCGACGATCTCATCGTCAGCCGGCAGCTCCAGGCTCACCAGTTGAAACTGGCCTTCGAACCGCACGCTCTCGTCGTCTCCCCCGCCGTTTTTTCATGGGGTGGGGTCGCCGAATTCCTGCGGCGGCAGTTTCTCGTCGTGCGGAACTACACCCCGCGCTGGTGGCATCTCGCCTTCTGGGGAGGTGCCCTCGCGCAACTTTCGTTCTGGGGGCTGACCGCCGCAGTGGCGGGTGCCGGTCTCCGCGGGGGACCGGTCGGCTGGCCGGGTCTCGCCCTGCTGGCAGTCTACCTGCTGGGAGTGATCCGCTGGAACTGGACTCTGGCCGGGACTCGCCCCTTCATCCGCTCGAACCATGCCGAGTACGACGTGGTCGCCCGCCTCAATGTCTGGTTGTGGCCCCTCGTGGGCCTGGCCACCTGGTGCGCCGTCGCTTCGGCCGCCTGGGGCAAGACCATTGTCTGGCGGGGCATTCACTACTCGATGGATTCCGCCAACTCGACCCGGGTGCTGCACCACGCTGGCCAGACCCCGCCAGCCAGTGCACCGCCCGCAATTGGACCGGTCCCGTACAGCAATCTCGTTGCTTCTTCTTCCGCGCGGCGGGCGGCCTGAAACGGTCAGCCGTTCTTCCTGTTGCTTCTGCTGTCACTCCCCACCTGCGACGCGACTCCACTCGTCTCACCCGGATTCCAACCATGCACATCATTCTCTGGGACACCCGACACGGCGGCGCCTTCAAGGATTTCGCCGGCGGTTTCGGCGTGGGCCAATTCCGTGGCCACGGATTCCGCGAGAAGCTCATCGAGCGGCAATACACCAACGACTTCCGGGCCCCTCCCCTCGCGTTTGGCTACCTCGCGGCTGGCTTTCGCGAACGGGGCCATACCGTTGAGTACGCTCTCGAACAGGCCCAGTTGCCAGCGGCCGATCTCTACCTGCTCAACCCGGCCCTGATGACGCTGCCCCACGAGCTGGAGACGATTGCCGAGATCAACCGGCGTCATCCGCAGACGCAGGTGGTGGTCGTGGGCCAGGTCGCCAGCACGATGGCCGAGAGTTTCGCCGGGCTCAATTGCCGGGTGCTGCAGGGAGAACCCGAGCAGTTGCTGTGGAAACTCGACGAGGTGCTGCAGACCAACCAGCAGGTGCAGTCGATCGGCACCGTGGCGAATCTCGACAGTCTTCCCTTTCCCGACTGGTCGGTCTTCCCCTATCAGAAGTTCCGGGTGGGGTATGACTTCTGGAAGTTCCCCACCGCCTATATCCAGTCGAGCCGGGGCTGCACGCTCAGTTGCTCATACTGCCCCTACATCATCCTCGAGAACAAGGTGCGCACCCGCTCGGCCGGACTGGTGGGCGAAGAACTGCGGCGTGGGATGGACCTGTATGGGTTCCAATCGTTCAAGTTCCGCGACCCGCTGTTCGGGGCGAAGAAGAAGCACCTGCAGGAAGTGGCCGCGGAGATCGGCCGACTCCCCCGCAAGATCCAGTTTTCAGTCGAGTCGCGCATCGAGCACCTCACCCGTGAAACGCTCGAAATGCTGCGTGATGTCGGGCTGACCAGTGTCACCGTGGGAATCGAAACCCCCAGCCGCGACACCCTGGTGAAATACAAGCGGGCGCCGGTGAAGGGAGACAAGCAGGGGCAGTTTGTCGACCTGTGCCGGGGGTTGGGAATTCGCGTCGTCTCGGGCTTCATGATCGGCTTTCCGGAAGACACCCGGCAGAGCATCCGCGAGGTGCTGCGGTATGCCAAGCAGGTCAATCCCTATGCCGCGAATTTCAATGTCTGCACCCCGTATCCCGGGACGGGGTTCATCAGCGAGATCCAGGACAAGATCGCCTCGCGCGACTGGAGCCGGTACGACGTCTACACTCCCAATCTGAAGTACGAGCACCTCACGACCGAAGAGGTGGTCGAGCTGCATCGGGACTGTTTCCGGCAATATTACTGGCGGTGGGCGTGGCTGCGGGGGAACTGGCAATTCCTGTTACCCCGCCTGAACGCCGCCGTCGCCGGGCTGGCCTCGTGGTTCCAGCCCGGGGCCGACGCCAACCCGGCGGCCAACCCTCCGGCGGCGTCAGAACCGGCGGCCAGTTCACCCTCGGGAGCCTCGGCGAATCTGCTGCCGATCGTTGAAAGCAACACCCGGCAGGCGGACGCCTGCAGTGGTTCCCCCGCGGCCCCCCGCAAGGCGGCCTGAGACCGGAATGGGCAGGCGCAGTTGGCCCCCCGTGGAGAATTCCCGGGGGGTGCCGACCGTGGGGCCGCTCCCGGAGGCAACCCTGCCTGGGGGAGGGGTTTTTGTAGTAAAAACCAGTCTTTCCACAACGAGCGATCTCCCTCGCTTGCCTTTCGGCGGTCACCTGTTAGAATCTTGGACAGACGCACCCCTAGCTCAATGGATAGAGCATCGGTCTACGGAACCGAAGGTTGCAGGTTCGACCCCTGCGGGGTGCGCTTCAGACGAAAGCCCGACTGAACCAGTGTTTGTTGGTTCAGTCGGGCTTTGTTGTTTGCTGCCTAGCGGTTTGCCATCGAAACAAACAGGGATTGTGATCGATGGATGGAGATGAAGTCGTTGGCGACGCATCCGGGGGTGTGTGATGCCGGCACGGAAATCGCTTCCGATGTGGGCTCGATCGCGAATTCCCCAATCGGGCTTACGTTCCACGACCCTCCTGCACACTCCAACCGCCCGACCGAAACATTCCTGAAGGGAATGCATACCCTAGCCCGGGGTTGCCAAGCGGAGCGCCGGCTACCCCGGGTCCGCGCACCCAAGAGCGCTTCATTCCTGAAGGGAATGCATATGGGGACCTGGCTTCGACGCGGCTCGTGAAAACGATCCTCCAAAGAGACCGCGCCATGCCTCGCGGTCCATACGCTCCAGGCCCCACGCAATCCGCTGCCCCGCGCGGTCACCCCATCTCAGGCCTATGCAATCCCTACAGGATTGAGTTCTGTCTGGGGCTCGTCACCCGGGGTAGCCACGTGCCGTGGCAACCCCGGGCTAGGATCTGCAAGACCTTCAGGCTTGCTCCGAGCCGGATGCGAGCCCGTCAGGTCAACCCCGCCCACCTCTGTCAGCCATGCTTCCAGCGCAATCGGCAAATTGACACAAAGGTAGCTGAGTTCGGTGCAGCAGTCCTCAAGGCCAACTTCCGGAGCGTGGACCGGGCCCCGGGGATTCACAAACCGATATTCCTGACGGCTCAGATCTTCGGCAATCCGTTTCAGTTGATCCCCGGCTCTGCGCATCATGTGTCTCGCGAAATCCAATGCCTCCGATCGGAAGGTCGCGTTGCTGAGCCGATACGCTTGAGCCATCAGTTCTGCCCGCTTCAAATGGAAGTCTCGGAGTGGCCATTCGGATTCAACTCCGCCAACTGGTATCATCGTTACACTCCAACTTGGTCCCGCTCTGGCAACAATCCCCCGAGTGCACCTCATTCTCCACCTTGTCGTGATACGACGGGTTTCGCAAGAAACAGTGGCAAATCAACTCTTCGTGGGGCGACGACAAGAATGAAACGCGGTCTTGGAAAACCCCGCTATGAATGGCAAGTAAATTCACAGCATGCGCTTACATTTCGATGGAAAATGTCAGTGGCATATGGTCACTCCATTCGAGCCAGTCTTCGTGCTTTCCGACCTCCACAAGACCAACGGTTTTCAAGCATGATGAGGCAAAAGCGTGGTCAACATGATAGGCACGCGTGATATCATGTCGGTGATACAGCGTCGGCCGGGATTCCTGCCCCTGAAGTTCGCCGAAATGAGTGTGATAAACGCTCCTGGCACCGAGTTCGTCCAGTTCCCGAACAACGTCGCCGTGGTTCCACCAGCGATCCCAGAGATCCCAGCGGGCATTGCTGTTCCAGTCGCCGCCAATGACAAAAGTGTCTGCAGCCAAACGCTCCTTGTGCAATTGCAGGTATTTCCAAAGTTGGCCGATGTACTCAAAAGTTGGTGATTGAGCCTGTTTGGTCCAGACTGCCAGCAGCAGCAGATCCAGTCCAACCCGACAGGGAAGAAACATCTGCAGACCTTTGTCGTCCCAATCCAGTCTCGTCAAGGTTTGCCCGCTGGGGGAAAACACGCCCAGACCACGATTCTTGTTCTGGCCATGCCATAAGTATTGACCGGCCCATTCCCGATACGCCATCGACGATCGAGCGGGGTCTTCACACTCGGCGATCACCAAGATATCTGCTTCAAGCCGGTCGATCGCCGCGGTCTTCGTGCGTAACGATCCATGGCAGTTCCAGATCGCGATCTTCATTTGCTGTGTGATCAAGACTGTGGGTTGTTGTTGTCACTTCAAGCTGGTCACAGTCGTAGCCCGAAATGGTCATGTGGCCAGTGGGTGCGTAATCTCCGGAGACGGCTGCTAGCCGATTTAGAGGGTTCTTTATTCTCGCCGATTGATGCGTGTGGGGAAATCAGCTGACCTTTCCAATCCCGGTAGGAAGCCTATCTGCCCATTGCCCGGGGCATTCAGTGTTAGAGATTTCCGCTTGAATGAGACGTCTCTTGTCGTTGAGGTGATTCGGCAGGTGGTGCATTGGATTTGCAACGCAGCTCAATGATCAGTTCAGTGTGAATTCGCTCCTCAGGCTTCGCTGTGTTATTCTCGTTTAAAACACATTTTCGCCATGTTTCGGACATTACGCTGTCTGGAGGGGTTTCGCGTTTGGGGTGAAGGAATTACGGAACAGAAGGGGGCTGACATGACCGAGAAATCCCACGCGGGGTCGGCGGGCCAAACATCCCTGCAGCAGCAGTTGGACCGGCAGATTGCCGAGTTGGAAGAGCGCTACCAGATCCGATCCGACAGATACTGCGGGTTGACCCCGGCGAAAATCAGCCGGGCGGTGATCGCCTGCCCCAGCGGCCCGCGTCGCCCGGGAGAGCCGGTGGGTTACTGGCCCGCCCGTTCGGAGGAAACCCGCACGGAGTGGCTGCCTGCCGAGTAGGGACCATCGGCCGACATCGAGCGTCTGCGGGTGATCGTCGAGTTCATCGAGCACCGGCTGTCATAGACGCTGCAGGTCGATTGGCGGTTGCCCAC
>CAIOTJ010000188.1 GCA_903861195.1 uncultured Planctomycetaceae bacterium
CACCCGTTCTGGAGCGAAGACCGCCACG
Organism: uncultured Planctomycetaceae bacterium; assembly: GCA_903861195.1. GTDB lineage: Bacteria > Planctomycetota > Planctomycetia > Planctomycetales > Planctomycetaceae > UBA10511. Next base: position 29 of record CAIOTJ010000188.1, read on the forward strand.
AGTTCATCCCGGCCCGCGACCTGCGCCTGGGAGAAACCCTCGGGACCGAGTCAGGCACCCTCCGGCAGATCACCCGCATCACCCCCCGCCGCGGCCCGCCGGTTCCGGTCTTCAACCTCGAGGTTGACGCCGAGCACGTGTATTACGTGTCGGTGGATGGGGTGTTGGTGCATAATGCGTGTGCTGCGGATTTAAGGAGATCTCTCAGCGGTGCCGGTGTGTTCGGCGATCCGGGCACAGAAGCTCATCATTTGATTTCGAGATACGCCAAGGGAGCTGATGAAGCTAGATCGATTCTTAAGCGACATGGTGTCGATTTGGACAGCCACTGGAATGGCGTCTATTTGCCCGGGAAGGGGGCGCAAGCGAGAGGTGCGATTCACAGCCACGTGCACACGAATTCCTATTCTGAGGCGGTCGTGAATCGCCTTCTTGATGCCGAGACACGAGGGCGGGCCCATGTGTTGCGAGAGTTGCAGAGAATCCGCGGTGGATTGATCGACGGAACATTCCCAACTCTTTCCCCTCGACACATCAATTTCTGAAGGACGCCAGCATGCGGATTTGTCAACTTACATCGAACCATGATTTTCGCCCGTTACATCTTCCTAGGGTGCTGGCGGGGGATGAGACGGCGAGAATCAACCACCAATTCTTTTCCGGACCCGCTGCGATTGGAGGGAAGTGGACACCTCCTGAGGTGTGCCATCTGCAACCGCCCTCGAATTCTTCGGCTCACTGTTGTGAGCCGTGTGGCGTTCTTGACGAGCATGGCACTATTCAGGAGTCACAATTGCCGGCGGGCGACTTTCCGCATTGCTGGGGGCTCAATTTTGGCGTCTTGGGACAGCGAGCCTTCCATGTCCTGAAAGAGTTGATCGCTCCTTATGTTGAGTTCTTGCCATTGGTCAGCCACGACGGGGATTTTACCGCGTTCAAAGTCCTTCGTTTTGTCGACGCACTTGACTTGCAAAAGTCGAAGATCGACTGGGTTCCGCAACGAAAGCAGGATAACGTGACTCCTCGAATCGTGCGAGAAGTCAAGCGGTTTGTGTTCGACGAGAAGTTGCTGGTCAATGAGATCATTTTTCGAATCCCGCAATTGTCAACGGGTATCAAGGTGTTTGTGACGGAGGCCTTCATGCAGGTCGTGAAGGCGCACAATCTCACCGGTTTTCGATTTACTCAAGTCTGGCCACCCGAGGATCAACAAGAGGTCTTCATGCGAAAGCGGCTGAGAAAACACAAGTAGACTTCATGAGGTCTGATCTCCCCGGAGCAACCAATCGGGAACCGTATCTCGCAACCTCAGAGACGAGGTGTCAACATCGTAATCTCCAGCTCGTTCCAGACGAAATGTCAGTCGCCAAAGCCGTCGGAGTCGTGAGGCGTTCCTGGAGCCACAGGATGACCATGTCGGCCCGCGATCTCCCGATCGCCTGACGCGTGTCCCGCGTTGCGGGGTGTCGGCAGCCCGACGGACGGAGACGGTCCTGGCCACCGTTGCCGCTTTGCCGAGCGCGGCGGTACTCTGCGAACGAGTCGTCCCAACACAAAGCGCGTTGTCGCGGGGGTGGGATCTGGTCTGGAACCTTCCGGAGGCGTCGCGAGTGAGTGTGTCGGTGGCGGTGAACCCTTGGCCGAAGAGTTCTGCAGTGCAGGACATTGGTCGGGGTGCGCGGCGGACCGGCTTCGGCGCGGGACTTCGCCGGAGCGTGGCGGTGGTGCTGGCGGTGGTGCTGGCGGTGGTGCTGGCGGTGGCGGCTCTGGCGTGCTGGTTGGGCAAGCCGGGGACCAGTGGTCCGATTGCCCCGTCGACGGCTGCCCCGCCCACAGCTGCCCGTGTTGCCGCTGGTGTTGCGCTGACCGAGCATTCGCCGGCCGTCCGGCCGCTCGGAAGCGAGCCGGTGACCGGCCCCTCGGGTGAGGCCTATCAAGCCCGGGCGATTGAGACGATTCGGACCGGCCAGCGGGTCTTGGCTCGCAATCCGGAGTTGGACAGGGTGGAACTGCCGGATGCTCTGGTGGATCCCGCCACGTGGGTCAACATCCGGCTAAGAATGCCGAAGCCAACGGGGGACTACCTGGAGATCACACTGCTAAGGCCGGTGGAGTGGTTGGCTGGACATTTGGCTCAAACGACGGCTCTCGATGAGGAGTATCCGCAGACGCTGGCCGAGGCTCGAGGAACCGACTCCGCATCGGGAATTACCACTCTGACCTCGGTGATTCCGGCAGACGACCCGGGCGAAACTTCTCCGGGGGGCATCGACCCCGTCACGGCCCCCAGCCCACCGAGAGTTCCCTGGGTCTTCCTGACGCTGAATGAGCTGGAAGCAGTGGAGCCGGCGGAGATCGTCGAGGTGGGCCCGTGTCCGCAGCTGGCGTCTGGGGAGGGCCGGTTGGTGACGGGGACGTTCTCGCACGCGTCGGGCGAGGTCTTGGACATCGCGGTCGACGGCCTCACCAAGCCCATCGGCTGCACCGGAACGCACCCGTTCTGGAGCGAAGACCGGCAAGCCTTCATCCCGGCCCGCGAGCTGCGGCTGGGAGAAACCCTCCGAACCGAATCCGGCACCCACAGCCAGATCACCCGCATCACCCCCCGCCGGGGACCGCCGGTCCCGGTGTTCAACCTCGGGGTTGACGCCGAGCACGTGTATTTCGTGTCGGTAGATGGGGTGTTGGTGCATAATGAATGTCCCGGAAATGTTGTTGAACTCGAAGTTGGGACCTTTGGAGACTTGGCCCGTAGAAGTGCGCGGGTCGGCTTGACTCCCGAACACATTCCGTCGTTCGCCTCTGTGAAGGCGAACGTTGGGCGACAGTTGGGACGCCAACTTACCGCCGTCGAAGAAGCTGCACTGCGTAATCAAACAAATGCCATCGTTGTTCCGACACGAAGCCATATGGATTTTTCACGAACCTACGGTGGGCGAAACACGCCACAGAAGATTCTTGAGGATTCGCTGGATCAGCAAAGGGCTTTTCAGCTTGATCTTCAATCGTGGCGACAACACTTACTTGATCAAGGTCATCTGCCCGAAGCAATTGACCATGCCTTCCGACTCTTGCACGACCTTAATCGACAAGCGGGCAGGTCTTATCGATGACGAGTGATTTGACCATGTTGCTGGGAATGCGACTGGATGACGTTGCCAAGGCGAAAGCCATACTGTCGCTCATGGCAGGATCTCAGACAGTTTTAATTGACAACCGCTTCCACTTGCAGATGCCATTACACGGCATCGAAATTGTGGCGGACTTTGATGGAAGAGTGTCAACAATTTTTCTCTATTCCGGTGGGGCCAACGAGTACAGCCAGTTCGGCGGAGCGTTGCCGGAAGGTATTGGCTTTGCAGATTCCCAAAGCTCTGTTCACGATCGATTGGGACAGCCAAGTGCCAACGGTGGTGGCCAAGCGATTCGATTTTACGGGAAAGCCCCAAAATGGGATCGTTATGACCATGAAGGCTATTGTCTGCACATTCAATATGCGGATAACGAAGCGTCGATAAGTCTTGTTTCGCTCATGCGGCCGGATTCGGTCCCACGCTGAAACGCTTGAAAATCGCTGGTTTTTTCGAAACAGGAGGCTTGGGTGTCGCTCCCGCGACGTCCAGTGTTCGGTTTGCAGGTTGGCGCAGCCAATCGATAGCCCTCCCGTTGTAGAAGAGACCGCGACGAGCATGGCCGCCCGCTGTGGGGGCCCGGGGAACTGTTTTGTGGCGGGGACCTGGGTGCTGGTCGTGCACGCTCCGGCGGAGGTGCGATGGTTGGCCGATACGGTGGGAGCCACAACATCTGGTGGGGAATGCACCTCGACCGCCGACACAGTGGTCCTCGCCCCGCTGTTGGCGGCGGGAGCGATGGGGCTCTGGCTGGCCGACCGCCCAGCTCGACGCCGGCCACGGCGTTTTGTTCGCAACCGAAAGTCACTCCGCCAGCGGCCCCAAGGACGCGAGGGGTTCCTGGAGCCGGAGGATGACCATGTCAGCTCGCGATCTCCCGAGCGGCGGAATCGGCCCCTCCGTCGGAATGTCTCGGCAGCCCGACGGAGGGAGACCGCCCTGGCCACCGTTGCCGCCTTGCCGGGTACGGCGGTACTCTGCGAATCAGCGGTTCCAACCCGAAGCGCCATTTCGCGGGGGTGGAACCGGATCTGGAACCTCCCGGAGTCGTCGCGGGTGAGTGCATCGTTGGCAGTAACTGCTTGGCAGAAGGATTCCGCGATGCGGGATGCCGGTCGCGATGTGCGGCAGACCGGATTCGGAGCGGGACTTCGCCGGGGCATGGCCGTAGTGCTGGCGGTGGCGGCTCTGGCGTGCTGGTTGGGCAAGCCGGGGGCCAGTCCAGTTGCCCCATTGTCGGTTGCCCCGCCCACAGCTGCCCGTGTTGCCGCCGGTCCCGCGCAGGCAGGACATTCGCCGGCGATGCGGCCGCTCGGAAGCGAGCCGGTGACCGGCC
>CAIOTJ010000189.1 GCA_903861195.1 uncultured Planctomycetaceae bacterium
CCCATTCGTTATCGTGCAACACGAGGGTATTGCAATCATTGGGGTAGCTTCGCCCCGGTGCCCCGATTTGGAAATCGGTCCAGAGAACCTCCAGCTGATTCGAATCGCGTTTGAGCCTGACCGCCTCCACGTCGAAGTTGTTCTCCCCCACCCAATCACCCCGGCAATGCTCAATCGATTTGGAAAAGTTGGCATTCCACGAACTCCAAGTGATCGTTTGCAGGACCGCGTTCTCAATGGGCTTCAGTTCCCAGCTCGGCATGGGAACTCCGAGCGGGATGTGTGAGCGAACAATCGCCGATGGTGCTCCCCGAGCCGACTTATCCCACGCCGTTTTTAACACCTGAATCACGACTGTCGGCGAGGCAGGTACAGACCTCATCGGTTGTCTCCCCATGGCGATTGTTACCAGCGCGACGTTACTCCGCAGTCACCGTCACCAGTTCGTTCTTAAACGCCGGCGTCTTCGACTGCGGGTCGACCTCGCGACCGAAGAGGACGTTGCACTCGGGGCAGTACATCATCGCGTTGCCGGGGCGGATGTCGAACTCGCGGACGCGCTGGTACCGCATCTCGCCGGTACGGCTTTTGACACTCACCAGCTGGTCGACCTTGAGTCCCAGACGGGCGATATCCTGCTTGCTCATCAGAATGATGTCGCGGCGGTCCTGGCCGCGGTACAGGTCCTCGTCCTCGTAAACGACCGTGTTAAACTGGCCCTCGGAGCGGATCGACATCAGTCGCAGCTGGGGGCCGGTCTCATCGTGCGCGGTTGGAATCGCGACGGCGTGGAACTTCGCCTTGCCACTGGGGGTGGGGAAGCGTGGGGGCGATGGGCGTGAGGTCTCTCCGGGGTCGCGTACCCTCACCCCCGGCCCCTCTCCCGGGGGGAGAGCGGAGGAAGAACGATCGCTGCCGTCGAGAACTCGGCCGGCGATGTGGAACTCCTTCTTGGTCTTGGCAATGTCACGAATCGGCTCGAAGCCGGGGATCAACTCCGAGATCAACAGCCGGATGGCGTCGTGGCTTTCGAGCTTCTTCCAATCGACCGGGCCGGATTCGCCGAGGACGGCCTTGCCCATCGCGGTCAGGACCGAGACCTCGCTGCGCGGGCCGGTGTAGCGTGTCGGACCGCCGTCGCTCAGACGCACGTAGCTGAACATCGACTCCTGGGTCGTCGGCTGCGGCTCCTCGTCGCGCGCCAGGACCGGCAGCACCCAAGTCTCACGTCCGCGGGCGACCACATGGCCGGTATTGAGCGTGGTGGTCAGGTGCACCAGCTGCCCGATCGATGCGAGAGCCGTCTGGGCAAACAGGGCGTCGGGACTGGAACCGTAGAGATTGCCGCCGAGACACCACGCGACATCGATGCCGCCAGCGGCGGCGCGTTCGAGCGACCCCATGGTGTCGAGGCCGGGGGTCGTCGGCAGCTGCATCCGGTAACGGGCCTGGAGGCGCTCGAAGATCGCCGAACGCAGGGTCGGCGTGAAGCCGATGGTGCCCAGCCCCTGGATGTTCGAATGGCCCCGCAGCGGCAGGAGTCCAGCTCCTTGCCGACCGCACATGCCGCGCAGCAGCGCCA
>CAIOTJ010000190.1 GCA_903861195.1 uncultured Planctomycetaceae bacterium
GACCCGGAACTTCAGCTTGAGGATCCATTCGTCGCCGGTCATCGCATGCAAAAACCAGTGCTTGCGCGGCTCGACACCCCGCACGTCGACAATGCTGCGCTCGGACCAGTCGATCGCAAACGCCCCGTGCGATTCGATCTGGCGGATCACCGCCTCGAGAGCCGACCCCTCCCACTGGCACGGGGTGCCGACGTGCGTCAGCCGGGTTTCGAGGTGCCACCGCCGGCCGTCGGTCTGCCACGGCATGCGGGTGCTCTTCCCCACCTCTTCGATCTCGAGGTCTCCCTGCTTCTTGCGGCTGACCGCCTTCGCGTCGAACAGTTCCAGCTCGGCCCGCAGGTCGCGCTGCAACAACGGTGCCAGCAGTTCCCCCGTGTAGGTGTGGCGGGGCCAGCGTTGGGCGTCGGCGACCTCTTCGGGCGTCCCCTCGGCCACCACCCAACCTCCGTCGGCCCCCGCCTCGGGACCGATGTCGACAATCCAGTCGGCGGTCTTGATGACGTCGAGGTTGTGCTCGATGACCACCACGGTGTTTCCCAACTGCACGAGGCTGTGGAGCACCTTCAGCAGTTTGCGGATGTCGTCGAAGTGCAGCCCGGTCGTGGGCTCATCGAGAATGTACAACGTGCGGCCCGTCTGGGGTCGGGCCAGTTCCGAGGCCAGCTTCACCCGCTGCGCCTCGCCGCCTGACAGAGTCGCCGCCGATTGCCCCAACGTGAGGTAGTCGAGCCCCACCGCGCACAGCGTCGACAAAATCGCCCGCACCTTCGGAATGTTGGCGAACAATTCGGCCGCCTGGCCGATCGACATCTCCAGCACGTCGGCGATCGAGTTTCCGTGGTAGGTGACCGCCAGCGTCTCGGCGTTGAACCGCTTTCCGCGGCAGTCGTCGCACGTCACCCACACATCGGGCAGGAAGTGCATCTCGATCTTTTTCTGCCCGTTCCCCTCACAGGCCTCGCAGCGTCCCCCCGGCCGGTTGAAGCTGAAGCGGGCCGGGCGGAACCCGCGCAGCTTCGCGTCGGGCAAGCGGGCGAACAGTTCGCGAATCAGGTCGAACACCCCGGTGTAGGTGGCCGGGTTTGACGCGGGGGTCGTTCCCAGGGGCTGCTGATCGACGGTGATCACCTTGTTGATCTTCTGCAGGCCCTTCAGTTCGCGGTGCTTTCCGGGGGTCTCCCGGGCTCCGTGCAGCCGGCGGGCCACGACCCGGGCGAGGGTGTCTTCAATCAGCGAGCTTTTCCCCGAGCCCGAGACCCCGGTGATGCAGGTGAGTGTCCCCAACGGAATGCGCAGGTCGCTGTCGTGCAGGTTGTGGTGGGTGCAGCCCAGCAGCTCGAGCCAGCCCCCGCCGGGGGTCTCCGATTCCCCCGGACGGCTCCCCACGCCCAGCCGGCGTTCGGTGGGAATGGCGATCTGCTCGCGTCCCGAGAGAAACTTTCCGGTCAGCGAGGTGGCCGACTTCTTGAGCTCCCGCGGCGTCCCCTGCCCCACGATCGTCCCGCCGAACCGACCAGCCCCCGGGCCGAAGTCGTACAGCCGGTCGGCCGCGTCGAGCACCTCGCGGTCATGCTCGACCAGCACCACGGTGTTCCCCAGGTCGCGCAGTTGCCGCAACGCCTTGAGCAGCCGGCCGTTGTCGCGGGGGTGCAGCCCAATCGTCGGCTCATCGAGCACGTACAGCACCCCGGTCAGCGAGCGTCCCACCTGGCCGGCCAGCCGGATTCTCTGGCTTTCCCCCCCCGACAACGTGGGCATCGTGCGCGACAGGGTGAGGTAGTGCAGTCCCACATCGACCAAAAAGCCGAGGCGGCCCAGCACCTCGCGCAGCAGGTCCCCGGCGATCTTCTTCTCGGAGGGTTTCAACTTGATTCCCTTGAGGAAGTCGAGGCATTCCCCCAGGGGGAGCTCGACCACCTCCTGCAAGGTCCGGTCGGCGAAGCGCACGGCCGCCGCGTCGGCCCGCAGCCGGCTTCCCTGGCACCCCGGGCAGGGGACTTCCCCCACGTGCTGCGCAAGGCGCTGGGCGAACTGGAACGAAATGCGACTGAGGTCGTCGAGTACGGGGTAGAGCCCCTTGTACTGCACGGCAAACCCGGGCTCGGACGATTTGGGGTCGGCTCGAACCTCAATCCAGCGGTCTCCCGTGCCGAACAGGATGATCCGCTTGTGCCGGGCGTCGAGCCGTTCGAACGGCACATCCACCGGTACGTTCATCGTCTGGGCCACCGCGGCCAGCAGCCGGGAAAACAGCCGGTGTTTTCGCGGATCGGGCCAGGCGGTCACCACTCCCTCGGCCAGGGTGCGGTGCGGCTCGCCCACGAGCGCCGAGAGATCGGTCCCCTGCTGCGTTCCCAGCCCCTCGCAGGTGCCGCACCAGCCCAGCATGCTGTTGAACGAGAAATTGTTGGGAGAGAGCGCCTCGTAGCTCTGCCCGCAGCGGTGACAGGCGCGATGCAGACTGTAGGTGTCGATCTGCCAGTCGGTCTCGGGGCGCTGGTCGTCGATGAGTGCGGTCTTCAGCACCCCGCGCCCCAGATCGAGCGCCTTTTCGACCGATTCCGCCAGCCGTTTCCGGGCCGAGGGACCCAGTGTGATCCGGTCGATCACGATCTCGACCTGATGCCGGCTGCGGCGGTCGAGATCGGGAACCTCGTCAATCGTGGTGGTCTCGCCATTCACCCGCACCCGCCGCCACCCCTGTCCGCGCAGCCGGTCCCACAGGC
>CAIOTJ010000191.1 GCA_903861195.1 uncultured Planctomycetaceae bacterium
CCAGCCGGTGCAGGGGGCGGTCCTCAACCGGCTGCGGCCCCCGTCGGGTTTTCCTTACAACGCGATTCACCTGAATGGCCCGGTGCTGGTTCCCGAGACCCCGGCTCCGGGACAGGATGGGGGTTTTCTGGGACGCGACTTCGAACCGCTGGTGATTGGCGACGTGACCGATCCCGAACTTTCCCTCCCGTGTCTCGAAACCCGCGGCGACCTCCCCCTTCCCCGGTTGCGTCATCGCCAGAACCTCAAGCAGGCGCTCGATCTGGCGGCGCGTGAGGCCGAACGGAAGGGGGACGCCCAGCCGCGACGACTGGCCGACAGCGACCTCTTGTACCGCCAGGCGTTCGACATGCTCGACCGGGCGCAGGTCCGCGAGGCGTTCGACCTGGAACGGGAACGGGTGGACCTGCGGGAACGGTATGGACGGCACCGTTCGGGACAGGCGTGTCTGCTGGCCCGACGGCTGATCGAGGCAGGGGTGCCGTTGGTGACCGTGATGTGGAACCACTCGATCCGCGGGCAGGACAAAACCCCCGGGCAGACCGACGCCTACGGCTGGGACACGCACAACGACATCTTCGAAGCGCTGAAGGTGCATCTGCTGCCGAGGTTCGACCAGAGTTTCTCGGCCTTGCTGGAAGATCTGGAACAGCGGGGGCGGCTGGCCGAGACGCTGGTGATCTGCCTCGGAGAGTTTGGCCGGGCCCCGCTGGTGGCGGTCGAACGAAACTTCGCGGGGACTGCCCCGGGGCGGAAGCATTGGGCCAGCGTCTATTCGCTGGTGGTGGCCGGGGCGGGGGTGACGCCCGGGGCCATCTATGGGGCAAGCGACAAGACCGCCGCCCAGCCGGTGTCGGGGCGGGCGACCCCCGCCGACCTGACGGCGACGATCTTCTGGGCGCTGGGAATCGATCCGGCGGGACACTACCACGATCTGGTCGACCGTCCCTGGCCGATCTCAACGGGTCAGCCGCTGACGGGCCTGTGGGGTTGAGGCGTCGGTGACGACATCACCGCGTCGCGTCTGCTGCGAAAATGGACCTGTCCCCTTTTTGTGGCAACCGTGCGGGATCGCAGCCCGGGGGGTGGGTGCGGCGGAGCGCGACTCCCGGGATCCGGCCCAGGGGCTGGAGGGCGGCCCCCCGGTCGGCGGCGAATTCGAACGGGACACTCATCAAGCCCTCGACCTCCAGTTCGGGAGAGTCGATCTCGAGCGATTCGCCGGTGGAGTCCGATTGCCAGCGGACGACCGTCTGCTCGGGGGTCAGCAGGTTCCCCGCCCCGCCGATTTTCAGCCGGGGAATCCAGTCGTTCGTATACCGCGCGCTCAGCAACTGCACGAGGGCCCCCGCGGAGTCGGCGAGGTGCAGCACACTTTCTTGCAGTTCCCATTCCAGGCGGATCCCCCCGGGCGGCCCCTCTTCGCCCCACCAGCGGATGACATTCTGCAGGCCGCGCGTGGTGACATGCTGCCAACGCACCGCCAGCGGCAAGGACCGCTTCGCGCTCCCCGCAAGTTCCAGCGCGACCTCGCAGCCTTCGAACAACGATTCGCGGACCTCCACCCGGGCCACCACCTGGGGAATCACCACCGCGGCTCCTCCCTGGTGAAACTCGCAATTCAGCAGGCGCAGGCTTGAATTGCGAACGTCTCGCTCGTCGACCAGTTCCCAGCGCACCAACGCCGGCCGGGCCGCATTCCCGCGGACAGGTTCTGTCCCCAAACAGCCGACAGACACCAGTTCCACCCGCTGCGTGCGCAGGGTGAGGGCGGCCCCGGTCTCCCCCGGCTCGGTCAGCCCCCCGGCGGCGATTTCAAAGATCACATTCCGCAGGACAATGCTTTGAGCGGTGATTTCCCCCGGTTGGGCAATTTGAATCCGGGCCGGGAACTCGTCTTCCCCCTGGATGATCAGCCCCCCCACCACCGAAATGTCGTGCAGCGCGTAGACCTGGTCACCCGCCAGAGACAACACCCCGGCCGCATCGGGAGCGGGAAGCGGCCGTAGGGACGGCGAGCGCGCCACGGATGGCCCTGCGCTCTCGAGGTGGCTGGCCAGCTTGACTTCGCCGCCGGGGGGCGTGGTCCCCGACTCCGAAGCGGCGGCCGACTCTTCGCCTTCCGCCGCCGGCGGGGGCGTTGCCGCCGATTCCGGGCGCTTCGCGTCGGGCGCGCCGTTCGCCGCCAGTTCCGCGGTGCCGGTTTCAATCTGGTCGGTTTGCAGGCCGCGCAGCGACGTCTGGAATCCTGCGCGACTTGCGAAGATTCCCGCCCCTGCGAAAACCGCCAGACCGAGGGCGCCCCAGAGCGCCAGACTCAACCGTCGATGGGTCTGGCGGCTGCGGGGGAGCGCGGCGGGCTGTTCCACGGTCTGCAGAAACGTCTGCAACACCCGCGGCGGATCGGCAAGAGGACGGGGCCACTGTCGCAAGGCCGCGGCGGCTCCTGCCGGGCGCTGCGACGGATCGCGACGGGTGAGGCAGAGCAACAAGTCGGCCAGGGAAGCCGGGGTTTCCGGAGCATATTCGCGCACATCGTCGACATCGCGTGACTGGTGCCGGGAGAGCTTCACCACCGGATCGCCCGCGGGAAACGGGGGGCGTCCCACCAGCAGCTGCCACAGCAGGCAACCCAGCGCATACAGCTCGGAGGCGGGGGTGGCGGGCTGGGCCGTGCCGATCCGTTCGGGAGCAATGCCCTCGAAATGATCAGGATTCAGGCCGGAGTGCACCGTCTGTTCGGGCTCCAGAATGGGTCGCACCCCGGTATCCACGAGGATGATCTGACCACCCGTGCTGAGGCGGACATTCTCGAGCCGGAGATCGCCATGTTGCAGCCCGAGACCTTCAAGCCGCTCGAGGCTGGTGAGCAGCTGCCAGCCGATGGTGGCCACTACGGCGGGAGGAAACCGCCCGCTGCGGACCACCAGTTCGCGCAGATGGGGCCCCTCGACCCAGGGGCTGAGGAGGACCAGTCCGCGTGGTGTGGGCTGGACCTCGATCGGACCACGGATTCCCGGAGCGGAGAGCGATCGGAGAGACTGCGCGAGCCGTTGCCAGGAGGCTGCGGAATGTTCCCGCACACCCAGGGGGCTGCGAATCAACTTGAGGGCGACCCGTGCGCCGGACTGGGTGTGTCGTGCCTGCCAGGTCTGATTCGCGGCTCCCGCGGAGCAGGGGTGCACAAGCAGACACGGTCCGAGCAGCAGTTGATTGGGCTCGGGGGACTCGAGGATCTGAGCCTGGTAGGGGGAAAGTCGCCCGAGCTGCACAAGGGCGTCGAGCCAGACGAAGTCGAACGGGGGGAGATCGGCGACCAATGCACCCACGCGCTTCCCGCACCGGGCGAAGTCGCGGGGGGTGCAGAGCTGGTGGTCGATGAGCCAGCGGGCCAGCTCGGGGGAGGGAGCGCGGGGCATCAGGAACGTAGGGACTTCGGGCGGGAAACGAGGAAATCTGGGGATCGATCGAAAATGGAAAGGGGATATCGCAAATTTGGGAATCCGGGGCAAGGCCCGGTTTGCACGCGGGATTTCTGCTTGAGGCGTTTCGAGATCGCCTCTACAATTAGAAATTCCACAGAGTCTGTTTGTTCGTCCGCCGCTTGCCCAGCCTTGCCAGACTTCCCGCCCGGCCTGTCATTCCCGGATTCAGTCTGAAGCCCCGGTGGAACTTCCGTCCAAGAGACCGTTTCCGGTCTGACTGGGCGTGGAGTCGGTGAGATTTGTCCAGCCTCAGGAGCTTTAAGCCCCATGTCGTCGACGGAAGTCTTGAATCCTCAACCGTCCCCCGGTTCCGACAAGCGGAGGGAAGAACGCGATTCTGTCGTCATCCGTTTCTGCGGTGACAGCGGCGACGGGATGCAGTTGGTGGGGACCCAGTTCACCAATGTCTCGGCCTCCTTCGGGAACGACGTGAGCACGTTGCCCGACTTTCCCGCCGAGATTCGTGCTCCGCAGGGAACGCTGGCCGGAGTGAGCGGGTTCCAGCTGAATTTCTCGAGCCAGGACATTTTTACCCCGGGGGATGAAGTCGACACGCTGGTGGCAATGAATCCCGCCGCGCTGAAGACCAACCTGGCCGATCTGAAGCGTGGGGGCACGCTGATCGTCAACCTCGACGAGTTCGACAAGGGAAACCTGCAGAAGGCGGGTTACGAGACGAACCCGCTGGATGACGGCGATCTGGTGCAGAAGTATCACGTGCACAAGGTGCCGATGACCCGCCTGAACCGCGATGCGGTCTCGGGCCTGGGTCTGTCGATGAAAGAGCAGGACCGCTCCCGCAACCTGTTCGCCCTGGGACTGGTCTACTGGCTCTACGACCGCGATCGGGGCGTGACCGAGCAGTGGATCCAGGACAAGTTCAAGAAGAACCCGACGGTGGTCGAAGCGAACCTGCGGGCGTTGCGCGGCGGGTTCAACTACGGCTTCTCGACCGAGTCTTTCACCACGCACTACTCGGTTCCCAAGGCCCGCCTGGCTCCGGGCAAGTACCGCAAGATCACCGGCAATGAAGCGGTGGCGTGGGGACTGGCTGCGGCCGCCCGGCTGGCGGGAAAGACGCTGTTCTTCGGCGGATACCCCATCACCCCGGCCAGCGATATTCTGCACAGCCTGTCGGAAATGAAGCACTTCGGTGTGCGGACCTTCCAGGCTGAGGATGAGATCGCCGCGATGGCCTCGGTCTGCGGGGCAGCCTTCGCCGGTGAGATTGCCGTGACAGCCAGCAGCGGCCCCGGCATCTGCCTGAAGGGGGAGGCGATGGGCCTGGGAGTGATGACTGAACTCCCGATGATCATCGTCAATGTGCAGCGCGGCGGGCCCAGCACGGGGCTCCCGACCAAGACTGAACAGTCGGACCTGTTGCTGTCCCTCTTCGGACGGAACGGCGACAGCCCGATCCCGGTACTGGCCGCCAGCAGCCCCGGCGACTGCTTCTACCTGATGCTCGACGCGGTGCGTATCGCCGTGGAATTCATGACCCCGGTCGTCTTCCTCAGCGACGGCTACATCGCCAATGGGTCGGAACCTTGGAACATTCCGAAGTTCTCCGACCTGAAGAAAATCGAGGTGACTCACCCGACGGGACGTCCCGCCGGCGTCGAGGGATCTCCCGATGACTTTCTGCCGTACCTGCGGGACGAAAAGGGAGCCCGCCCCTGGGCTCTCCCCGGAACCCCTGGTTTGGAGCACCGGATTGGCGGCCTGGAAAAGGCCGACATCACCGGCAATGTTGATTACTCGCCCGGCAATCACCACAAGATGGTGATGAACCGGATGAACAAGGTGGCCGGCATTGCCAACTACATCCCCCTGCAGACGGTGGAGGGTCCTGAGTCGGGAGACCTGCTGGTCATCAGCTGGGGGGGGACCTATGGAGCGATCCGGACGGCGGTGCTGAAGTCGATTGCCGCTGGCAAGTCGGTTGCCCACGCCCACCTGCGGTACATGAACCCGTTCCCCCGGAACCTGGGGGACATTGTGAAGAAGTACCGCAAGGTGCTGATTCCCGAATTGAACAGCGGACAACTGCGGCTGCTGATTCGCGGCAACTTCCTCGTGGATGCCGTCGGTTTCAACAAGATTCAAGGCAAGCCCTTTCTCGTGTCGGAAGTCGTTCGCAAGATCGACGAGATTCTCGCGAACTGATCACCCCCCAAGGCACAACACGCCATGACAGCCACTCTTCCCGTACTGACTCCGAAAGACTTCGCCAGCGATCAGGAGATTCGCTGGTGCCCGCGCTGTGGGGACTATTCGATCCTGGCGCAGGTGAAGAAGGTGTTGCCCACCCTGGGCATCCCCAAGGAAAAGTTCGTCTTCATCTCGGGCATCGGCTGCTCCAGCCGGTTCCCCTACTACGTCGACACGTACGGGTTCCACACCATCCACGGCCGGGCTCCAGCCGTGGCCACCGGTGTGAAAACCGCGCGTCCCGACCTCGATGTGTGGGTCATCACCGGTGACGGAGATGCCCTGTCGATCGGGGGCAATCACCTGATGCACATGCTGCGTCGCAATGTGAATCTGAAGGTGATTCTGTTCAACAACCAGATCTACGGGCTGACCAAGGGACAGTACTCCCCCACCAGTCCGCTGGGAGCGAAGACCAAGAGCACGCCGTACGGTTCGATCGACAACCCGCTGTCGCCGTTGGCGTATGCGATTGGCTCCGAGGCGACCTTTGTGGCCCGTTCGGTCGATGTGGACATCAAGCACCTCACCATGGTCCTCGAGCGTGCCTCCAAGCACCAGGGGACCGCCTTCGTCGAGGTCTACCAGGACTGCAACGTGTTCAACCACGATGCATTCCTGTACGCCACCGACAAGGAAGTGAAGGGGGATAACCTGCTGTACCTCGAGCACGGCAAGCCCTTGGTCTTCGGCGCGAAGACCAAGAAGGGCATCCGGCTGAACGGAGCCACTCCCGAAGTGGTCGAACTGGGCAACGGCATCACCGAAGATGACCTGCTGTTCCACGATGAGAAGTCGGCTGATCCCAGCCTCGCCTTCCTGCTCTCGCGGTTCAAGCATCCCGCCTTCCCCGAGCCGGTCGGCATCTTCCGCCAGGTCGACGCCCCCATCTACGACGTGGAAGTCAACAAGCAGATGCAGAGCGAACTGGCCAAGAAGGGTCAGGGAGACTTTGACAAGCTGTTCAACAGCGGCGATACGTGGGTCGTGGAATAGTCCACATCGCGGAATGCTGGTTTGAGAACTGACGGCGTGCACTGCGGTGCACGCCGTTTTGTTTTCGCCCCCCCCCCACATCGCCGAGGCTGCGCCCCCGGCGTGGCATTGCAACCCATCCCGGCCTCATTATCATCGGAGTGGGAGTGGCCTCATCGCGGATTGCACCGACTGCGTGCCGCTCCCCATTTTCGCCCAGCCCCGACGGAATCGTGTTCCATGGACTACATCGACCCGCACGTGCACATGGTCTCACGTGTGACCGACGATTATGAACGCATGGCCCGCATGGGTTGTGTCGCCATCAGCGAGCCCGCCTTTTGGGCCGGTTTCGATCGCGGGAGTGTCGACGGATTCCGCGATTACTTTCGTCAGCTCACCGACTTCGAGCCCCGCCGTGCTGCGGCGGTGGGAATCCAGCATTACACCTGGCTCTGCATCAACGCCAAAGAGGCCGAGAATGTCTCTCTGGCCCGGGAGGTGATCGCCATGATTCCCGAGTTCCTCGGCAAACCGAATGTGCTGGGGATTGGCGAAATCGGTCTGAACAAGAACACCCTCAATGAGGCGACGGTCTTTCGTGAACAAGTTGACCTCGCCATGAAGACCAACGAGCTGATCCTCATTCACACCCCCCACCTGCAGGACAAATACAAGGGGACCCGCATGATTGTCGACATGCTGCTCGACGACCGCCGGGTCGACCCCGCACGGGTGCTCATTGATCATGTCGAGGAACACACCGTCCGCGTCGCGCGCGATCACGGTTTCTGGTGTGCGATGACCCTTTATCCCACCACCAAATGCACCCCCTCGCGGGCGGCCGACATCATCGAGCAATACGGCGATGACCGGATCATGGTGAACTCGGCTGGAGACTGGGGCCCCTCGAATCCTCTGGCAGTGCCCGACTTCGTGATGGAGATGCGGCGGCGGGGTCATGCCGACTCCCGGATCCGCAAAATCGTTTACGAGAACCCGCTGGAGTTCTTCCGACAGTGCCGCAACTTCCGGTACACCCCGCCCGACACGCTGCGGGACCTCACTCCCGCGGACCCTGTCTGACAGTCGGGAAGACGCGACTTCCGGAATCGTTTCGGGCCTCAGTCAGTTCCCGCTGGCGCGGACGGCGGCGCGAACTCCCCCGGAAACCGGTTTATGGAGGCCGAGTTGGGATCCAGCAGATTCAACTGGAAACAGGCCCTGCCGGCCGGGTGATTCCAGAACGGTTCCCAGCGCCGCTGTCGCGGCAGTTCGAACCGGGCACAGAGTTCGAATTCGGTCTCACTGATTGCCCGGTATTCGTACGGCTCTTTCGTTTCCGGATCGGAGAGGGCCAGGGCCCAGCCCACCGCGTCTCCGCGCCGGGCTTTGGCATCGATTTCCTGGAGGGTCTGCGGGAGGCGGTCGACCAGCCGCGGAACCGGCCCCGCCCGGTCGACACACAAGATCTCCAAAGCCCGGCGGATCCCCTGCAGGTCCCGCAGCCGCTGCTCGTCAATGCGTCTCAGACGCTCGCGGGCCGGGGAACCAATCTGCTGGAAGGCCCAGACCACGGCAATCGCGAAGAGCACGATCGCCCAGGCGGCGTAGGCCCGATGAATCTTGCGCAGGTTCATGGGACGGCCCGACCTTCCTGCCGCACCAACAGGGCATAGTAAGAGAACACTGAAGAGGCCAACACCAGCAACACGCCGATCTTGAGCAAGGTCAGCCACTGCAACTGCCCTTCGAAGTACCAGAAGAGCAGCGCGATCAGGTTCCCCAGGATGGTCATTCCCGAGACCAACAGGATCAGCCACTGGAAGCCGCGCCGGACTGGCGTCGGCGTGGACGGCGTGTGTTCCCCCTCCTGTCGCACCGCCAGCCAGGCGATTGCGAAATACAGGGGAAAGGTCACCATCACCGCCGCCAGCGAGAACCGGTGACCGGTCAGCCCCTCTTCGGAATCGAGATTCCAGGACTGGGGATTGGCCGGGTCGGGAAAAGTACGGTCAAGGCAGCCGAAGTAGAGGATGACCAGGTGGGCGAGGGTGAACGTCAGCAGGCCGAATTCGAGGATGTTGCGAAACACCTCTCCCGCCCCGGAGAGACCGGAAGGCCGGGGAATCGGCAGCGCGACCACCTCTTCGGCCAGTCCACGGGAGATCTCGGCCTCTTTCCAACCGGCCGAACGCAGCATGGTGTGGATTGTTGCGGCGTCGATTCCCCGCTCGCGGGCCATCCGGATGAACGTCTGCAGTTCGGCCATGCGCTGAAGACCCTCGGGAAGGGAAGCGGAAGTCAGTATTTGAGGGGCGGCCCGTCTGGCCCCGAACTCAGCAGCGGCAGCAAATTCCACAACAGCAGGGCCAGGGGCCCGCAGAACAACACGCTGTCGACAATGTCCAGCAACCCGCCGAATCCGGGAAACAGCGCCGGAGCGTCTTTTTGCCCCACATCCCGCTTGATCAGCGATTCGGCCAGATCCCCCAGCAGACCGGCGGCCGCGATCAGCGCTCCATAAATCGCCAGCGCCCAGGCTGGTCCTGCCGTCTGGCCCGTCAAGGCGGGAATGGCATAACGCAACCACAGCCAGCCCCCCAGCATGCCCCCCACAATCGCGGCAATTCCGCCGGCGACGGTCTTTCCCGGACTGATCAGCGGAGCCATCTTCCGGCCTCCCACGGCACGCCCGACAAAATAGGCCGACGTGTCGCCGCATTTCACCGTGACCACCAGGGAAGCCAACGGCACATACGCCAGCAGTCCCTCCCCCACCCAGCGCAGTTGGGCCGTACACGAGGCGAACACCGCCACATATCCCAGCCCCAGAAACTCCGCCCCCAGGTTTTCGAGAGTGTTCCCCGGCTCACGGAAGCGGAACATGGCCCGGATGAACAGCACCATCTGGGCCAACCCCAATATCACCATCGACGGCCCCAGTCGGGCCAGCCCCAGGCCCGGTCCTGGTGCCCCCGGTTCCGTGGTGGCCGATCCAAGTGGTCCAGCCAGGGGGATCCAATTCGCGAGCACCACCCCTCCCGCCAGAGCGGCCAGCACACGCCAGTCGAGACGAAACGTCCGAACGTTCAACAGGCTGACGTATTCCCAGCACATGCGCAAGGAAATTGACAGGACCAACAGCGCCAGCAGGGGGGCCCGTGGGCCCAGCCGCAGATCGGCCCACAACAGCGCCACAAACGCCGCGATCAGGATGGGCCCGAAGACCAGTCGCCAAAACAGCATGTGAGGGGTTCAGCCTTTCAATCCGCCGAAACGGCGATCGCGGGATGCAAAGTCACGTAGGGCGGCCAGCAGGTCGGGCTTGCGGAATTCCGGCCAACAGGTGGAGGTCACCCACAACTCGGAATAACTGATCTGCCACAGCAGGTAGTTGCTGATCCGCATCTCCCCCGCCGTCCGGATCAGCAGGTCCGGATCCGGCATCCCCGCCGTATAGAGTTGATCGGCCACCGTGGTCTCATCGATTTGCGCGGGATCAATCTGGCCCCGAACCGCCAGCCTGGCGATCTCCCGACAGGCATCGACCAATTCCTGGCGACCGCCATAATTCACCGCGAGGCAGAGCCGCATGCCGCTGTTGGCCGCACTGCAACTGGTCGACTTGTCGACCTCCCGCAAGACCCCATCCGACAGCCCCTGGCGGCGTCCGATCATCGAGAAGACGATGTCCTGCCGCATGATTTCGGCCCGCTCCTCGACCAGGAACTGCTCCAGCAGGCTCATCAGGTAGTCGAGTTCTCGCTGGGGTCGCTTCCAGTTTTCGTGGCTGAAGCAATAGAGCGTGAGCTGCTCCAGGCCCAACCGGGCGCACTCTTCGACGATCCAACGAACGGTCTTGACCCCCCGGCGATGCCCCTCGACCCGCGGCAGTCCGCGCTGCTGGGCCCAGCGCCCGTTGCCGTCCATAATGACGGCGATATGCCGCGGCAGGCGACTGCGTTCCAATCCGTCGGCTGCCAGGCTGTCGTCGGTGTAGGGGGAGAGCGTGCTCACTGGAAGGCCTCTTCGTGGTCCCGCAGCTGCTGCATGATGCGTCGCAGGGCGAGAACCCGGGGAGCAAACTCCTGGCGGCCAACCACCAATTCATCCAGCGAGTTCGAGAGGGCTGCGTCCCGCTCACGCCGATCGGCCAGGGTCAGTCCCTTCGCCAGGTTGACCAGGGCCGTCGCCAGGGGAGCCTCGACCAGCTGCAGCAGGTCTCCTCCCTGGGTGGCCAACTGGCCGCAGAGGCGAACCAGGGCCTGACGGTCGCGCAGGCGTTCAGCGTCTGTCAGGCGGCGCTGGGAGACTACCTGGGCCTCTTGTCCGTGGCGCAGCATTTCCGAGCTGACCAACCTGCCAAACGGGCTGTCCCTGGAGATGACTTCGCGATTCGCCGCCTCACATCTGACCAGCCCCTCCTTCGCCCGTTTGGACTCCGGCCGCAGGTCGAGCGCCTTTTTGAATTGAGCCGTCGCCTGGGGAATGTTCTTCTGCTCGAGATAGACCATCCCGAGCTGCACGTAGGCGTCGGCCTCCTTGGGCTCCAGGCGAATCGCCTCACGATACGCGGGGATCGCCAGGGCCCATTGCCGCAGATTGCGGTACGCTGACCCCAGGTTGAAAAATGCTGCCCCGGAGTTCCGCTCGACCTGCACGGCTCGCCGCAGCACCTCGACCGCCTTGCCGTGTTCCCGCAGCCGGTTGTAGATGGCCCCGAGGTTAATCCACGCCGTGCCGCGCCGGGGATCGAGTCGGGTCACCCGTTCGAAGTGTTCGGCCGCCAGATCCAGATTCCCCAGCAGGTAATTGGCCGTACCCAGACCGTCGTGAACATCAGGGTCGAGGTCGTTCACCCGCTGCGCTTGCTGATAAGCCCGCAGGGCTCCGGACAAATCTCCCTCGCGCTGCAGTCGGCGGGCGTGGAGCAGAAACTGCTCAACAGTCTGTTCCATGGCGCAATTCACTCCTCACGCACTGCGGGCGCGGCGATTGTCCGGCGGTCTGACCCAGGCTGCAAGTCGGCCCACGCCACGGGCTTCCTGAAACTCCAGAATACCAGTGACCCGACAAGCCGATCAAGAACGGTTCGGAAACCTGTTGGCGAGTTTCGCCATTTGGGATACAAAAACCCCGAGGGAGCCGGCCCCGGATGCGGGTCACCGCCACGGTCCGCCCTCTCAGATACCCGACGGAGCGTCACAGAAAGGTCAGGTGCGGGGATGGGTTTCCAGCCGAAACGGCCGTGGTTCTCGATTTGCCTGGCGGTTTGCCTCGGAATGTGGGGGACCGTCCCCAGCACGACCGCCGCGGATCGGGTGACCCTGGACGATGATCCGGGTGAACCACGGGTCTACGAGGTCTCGACGAAGCTCGAGGTCGCAGGAAAGATCTTTCCGCAACCCGGGGCCAAATCCGCGCTGCCTCTCAAGGTCTCCGCCGGATTCCGGCTGCGGGAACGTCGTACCGAGGGAACCGGGCGGCAAGCGCAGTCTCTGCGCTCCATCCGCCATTATGAGCAGGCCGGGGCCTCGATCACTGCCGGCAATCAGGTTTCCAACGTCAGCCTCCGCGAAGACGCCCGCCTGATTCTGGCCGAAGGCTCTGACACGGGAGTCGAACTCTCCTCTCCTTCCCTCCCCCTGAAGATCGAAGAGCTGGAATTGCTGCGCACGGCGGGGGACAGTCTGTTCGTTTCCGCCCTGCTCCCCCGCGAGGCGGTCGAAACCGGAGATTCCTGGAAACCGGCCGCCTGGGTGCTGCCAGCGTGGACGGGAATCGAAGCGGTCGAAAAGTCGAGCCTCTCCTGCTCCCTCGCCAGGCTCGACACGCGTTTGGCCCAGATCCGCTTCCAGGGCGAAGTGATTGGGGCGGTCTTCGGAGCGGCGGCCAAGGTCACAGTGGAGGGCGAAGTCGAATTCGATGTCGCCTTACGGCAGTGGAGCAAGCTGACACTGCGTCAGTCGGAAAAGCGCGCCGTCGGGACTGTCTCACCCGGCCTCGATGTGTTGGCGACGGTGGAAACCGTGCGCGGCCTTGCCAAGTCAGAGCAACGGCTCTCGGCGGCCAACCTCAAGGGAGTCCCCCTGGTGTCGAACGACGCGACGAAACTGGTGGTGTTTGAGGCTCCCCTGTGGAACCTGCGGTTCTACCACTCGCGTCAGTGGCACCTGTTGAACCAGAACTCCGATTCGGCCACATTGCGATTCGTGGAGAAGGGGGATCTGCTGGCTCAATGCACTCTCAAGCGATTGCCCGACGCCGAGCCCGGAGAGCATGTATCGGAACAGGTCTTTCGCAGCGACATCGAGAAAACGCTCGACAAAAACCTCGAAAAACTTGTCCAAGCCGAGCGGATCACCGCCGCCAACATGTACACCTACCGCGTGGTTGCCAAGGGCTCGATCAAGACCACCAATGACAAAGACGAAGAGGTGCTCCAGCCCATGTTGTGGCACTATTACCTCGTGGCCGACCCCCGCGGAAGACAACTGGCGATCGTCTTCACGTTCACCCCCGAGCACGCGGAACGGTTCGCCAATCGGGATCTGGAACTGATCGGGAACCTGGAGTTCTTCCAAACCAACACCCCCTCCGAAGTCCGGCCGACCGAGGTCCGTGGGGTGGGCCAGCCCCGCAATCGGAAGGCGCCCTGAAACTTGCGTCCCACGGCACACCCGCCCCGCCTGAAATCCCGACTGTCGACACGCGACCTTCCCCGAGACGGGTATTGCCGTGTTGCCGCCGCTGGACTAGCATCAAGAGGCACGGGGGTGCCAGCTGATTCCGAACCATTCGGCACTCGGAAAGAGGCCCGGAGAAATCTCGGTCCCCGCGTTCCCCCACCCTCCCCTGGGACACCTGTTACGAGACACCCATGAAGCTGCATACCCCCTCGAAAGCCGCCTGCTCACTCGGAACGGCTGCCTTCCTGCTGGTCGGAACCACCCTGCTGGCCCAGCAGCTGGGCAACCTGGGGGATGCCCGATCGGGAAAGGTGCCCCAGGCGGTTGTTGAGATGATCGAGGCCCAGCACATCCTCCAAAAGCAGGTGGATGACTCGGTCTCATCGCAGTTGCTCGACGAATTCACCAAGCTGCTCGATCCCCAGAAGCTCTATTTTCTGCAGTCGGATGTCGAAGACTTCAAAAAATACCGCCATGATCTCGACGACCTGCTGAAGTCGGGCAACATCGAGTTTGCCCTGAAGGTGTACGACATTTTCCAGACCCGGCTCAAGCAGCGGATGGACAAGGTCCACCAGTGGATCGATTCCGATTTCGACTTCACTGCCGAAGAGTCAATGGTGATCGATGCCAAGGAACTGCCCTATGCGGCTTCCACCGCGGAACTCGACGAACGTTGGCGGAAACGGATCAAATACGATCTGTTGTCGATGAAGCTGGAAAAGAAGGGGGACAAGAAAAAAGCCGGCGGCAGCCCCCAGCCCGAGGCCGACCCGAACGCCCCCTTCGACATCCAGGAGGCCCGCAGCCGGCTCCACAAGCGATACAAGACCCTGTTCGACAACTACCGGGGAACCGAAGGGGAGGAAGTGGCCGAGTGGTATCTGACCAGCCTGTGCATGGTTTTCGATCCGCACACCAGTTACATGTCGCCACGGACTCTCAAGGAGTTCGACATCTCGATGCGGCTCAAACTGGAAGGAATTGGAGCCGCCCTGAAAGTGGAAGATGGTTACACGATTGTCAATTCGATCGTGCCCGGCGGGGCCGCCGCCAACGACGGCCGGCTCAAGATCAATGACAAAATCGTGGGTGTCGCCAATGGCAACGCCGACTTTGTCGATACGGTCGAGATGAAACTGACCAAGGTGGTCGACATGATCCGCGGCAAGGCGGGGACCACGGTCCGTCTCAAGGTGCAGACCGCCGACACCGGAGAAGTGAAGGTCTACGACATCAAGCGGGCCCAGGTCGAACTCAAGCAGCAGGAGGTCAAGGGAGAGATTCTGGAAACTTCCTCCCGCCTTCCGGAGACCCGGGCGAAGATCGGCATCATCCGCATCCCCAGCTTCTATCGCGACTTTCAGGGGGCCGACAACAACGAAGAGAATTTCGCCAGCACTGCCCGCGACGTGTCGCGCGAACTGGCCC
Organism: uncultured Planctomycetaceae bacterium; assembly: GCA_903861195.1. Taxonomy (GTDB): domain Bacteria; phylum Planctomycetota; class Planctomycetia; order Planctomycetales; family Planctomycetaceae; genus UBA10511. The sequence continues at coordinate 14,795 of CAIOTJ010000191.1, forward strand.
GGTTCAAGGCGTCGGGGGGCGTGGATGCAATCATCATCGACCTGCGGTTTAACGGCGGCGGTGCTTTGACCGAGGCGATCGACGTCTCCGGACTCTTTGTGAATGCCGGTCCGGTGGTGCAGGTGAAAACCCAGAGCGGCAAGCCCAAGGTCCTCTCGTACGACGAGAACAACGGTGATGTGAAGACACCGCTGATCGTGGTGACCAACCGGCTGTCCGCCTCGGCTTCGGAAATCTTCGCCGGGGTCATCAAGGACTACGGCCGCGGCCTCGTGGTGGGGGATAGCCGGACCCACGGGAAGGGAACCGTCCAGAGCGTGATGCCCGTCGGTCCCAAGGTCCTGCCGATCTTCAACAAACCCCAACTGGGTGCCGTGAAGCTCACAATTCAGCAGTTCTACCGCGTGAACGGCCAAAGCACGCAAAAACTCGGGGTTCCCTCCGACATCGTGCTCCCCTCGCTGCTGGATCACATGGATCTCGGTGAGGAGTTCCTCGACAATGCCATGCCCTTCGACAAGATCGAACCGGCGCGGCACTCGATGTACAACCTGTCGAGCAGGGACTTGATCACCTCCCTGTCCGACGCCAGCCAAAAGCGGGTGGAAGGGGATACAGAATTTCAGCGCATCCAGGGTGACATTCAGAAATACCTCTCCCGCAAGCAGCGGAAGTCGATCAGCCTGAATGAGCAGGAACTTCGCAAGGAACGGGTCGACGAGGAACAAAAGACCCGCGAAAAGGCTGAGTCCGCGGATGACTCGGGCGATGAACCGGTCTTCGCAGACAATGCCTACAACAAAGAACTGCTCTCCATCACCCTCGACTATCTGCGGGGCCTGGGAGAAAAGAAGACAGCCCGCAAGTAATCCGCGGATCGGCGCTGCATTGCGATTCATGACCCTGGGGACACCGACAGTAGAGATGGTCTGCGCGATGACCGTCTCCCCTGCAACTTCCCCAGGGCGATTCCGCAGGATCAACCAGGCCGAACCAATTGCACCGGACAAATTGTCCTGCGCCCCCACTCCTGCGTTGCTCCCAAGGATGTTTTCCGGACATCCCGGCGGTAGACGGTTTCCAGACTGGTGGACAAGCCGACAAAAAAATCCCTCCGGAGTTGTTTGAATTTCCCTCCGGAGGGGGCGAGGTTTCACTGGTCAGAGATGGTTTGCCGGCAGTTGTTTGATTTCTGGGAATAGCGGAAGATCGCCAAGAGCGAACCCACACGGCAACATTCCAGGCCGCCCCATTCTCTTCCTCGCAAAAGACGAGGGAATCCTGCCAATTTTTTTGATTTTTCGTCGCCTGCCGCGGACCCGTGTTTGTTGACAGCCACCGGTCTGACGGTCCGGATATCTGGTGTCCCTGAAAGTCCGCAGTCAAGCCGCTCACCGCCGCCCTGCGATCGGGCGAAGCGATCGGCAAACCTCTGGGCATCTCTCGGCCGTCAATCGCCTTCGCCCACTTGCCCCGTCGATGAAACAGCGAATCCGGCAGCATCAGCCTGATCGAATTCTGGCGGTCTGACGCTGCCCATGGCTGGGTATAGCCAGCGGCGGAATGCTGTCCGGAGGGTTCCGAGGGCTGATTCGTTGCGGTGTGACCCTCCCGCTTCCGGAAACCTGGTTGCCCAGCAGTTGCAAGGGGCGCAATCACGTACTTCCAGCCCCACTCGGCAATGGCTGTCAAGGCGACAACCAGCCTTGTGGTCAGGCAATCCCCGGACAGTCCTCAAGCCCCCTGGTTTCGATCACACCTGCCCCGATAGCGCCCAGTCAGGGTGATGATCGTGTCCTCCACTTCCATCAATTTGATACCGGGAGGTCTCACTGAATGGAACCGAGAACCGGCCTCGCACGCGGCAGTCACACGGGATGCCGATGCGAGGGAACCCATCGTCGCAAACGCATGGAAGAGAACCCTGCTGCCGATCCGCCAGCCTCAACGCGGGCGACTCAGCCCCTGAATTTTTACCTTGTGCGACTTTGAAGCCTCGACCTTCGGCAACATCATTGTCAACACCCCATCCTGGCAATCGGCGGTGATCTGTCCCTCCTTGACGGTGGCTGGTAACCGCACCACCCGACTGAACGCCCCCTGGGATCTTTCGATGCAATGCCAGGTCTGCTGCTTCTCTTCCTTTTCCTCCGTGCGCTGACCACTGATCCGCAATTGATCGCCAGAGACCTCGACATCCAGTTCCTCCGGCTTCCAGCCCGGGACATCCACCCGGATGGTGAGGGAAGTTTCATCCTCGGCAATGTCAATGGGCGGAACCACCGGCAACACAGCCCCCGCATCGCCATTCCAATCGAGCCGCATCCGGGACAGCAACTGCTCCATCTTGTCCTGGATCGACTCAATCGGATCACGCCGACTCCCAGGTTGTAGCGGCCCGGAGATCTTCTTGGACAACACAGACATCGTCACTCCTCGCTGAGGGAACATGGTGCAGCCCGCCCTTGTTTCGACGCCGAACAATCGTCACGAATGGGCTTCGTGGCCTGGTTGTGGAACTTCAGTTCCAGGAATGGATCCTGATTCCACCAGATCTTTTGTATTCTCTCAGTCGATTCCCTCGGAATCATCGGAAAATATCTGAATTCTCATCGAGTCAAACCATGAGGTCGCGCAGACGGGCGACGTACGGAAGACACCATCGGGGGTCGGGGCCAACGGTCGGCCACATCACTCCACCTTAGCGGACATGACCGGCTCCTGAGTCCAGAATTGCTTGATGATTGCTTCGAGAAACCTCCCGGCAGTCAACAGAACATTCCCAGGGCGCAGGTGCCAGTTCCGTGCGGTAATTTCCGGAAGCACGGATGTCGCAACGAGCCATTGATCGATCTGCACCTGCGCTTTCCTTGTCCTGGGTTGATCTCCTCACAAGGCAATCTGAGAGCCGAGCCGTTGCTTGAACGAACGGGCATTCTTGAGCGGCCATCTCTCCGTTGTCCGAGAGCGGGGCGTGGCAGGGGGTTGTCACCCGCAGCCGCCCCACACCTGACAACAGTCCCTCAGCCTCGCTGTCCCGAAGACACGCTGCGCAGCGCGGCCAACAGGTGGTCGACTTCCTCGACCGTGTTGTAGTGCAGAAAGCCAATCCGCACGAGCCCCTCGGGCTCGAGGCCCAAGGCCTCCGTCAGGGGCAGCGCGTAGAAGTTTCCATGCCAGACGAAAATCCCCTGCCTCGCCAGCGCTTCGGCGACGTCGAGCGGTGCCAGGTGCTTCGGACGCAACCCGAAGGTCGACACCCGTTCGCCCAGTCGCGACAGATCGGTAATCCCCCGGACGTGAAACGCGGGAAGTTCGGCCAGGCCCTCCAAAAACCGTCGTGACAACGCCTCTTCGTACACTCGGATGCCTTGATACGCGGAAGCCAGGGCTTCTCGCCGGTGACTCGCGTGCGGATGAATCTGTCGGCCCAACTCTGCCAGATACTCGATCGCAGCCCCGACACCCGCCAGACATTCGTGATTCTGGGTCCCCGTCATCCACTTGCCGGGAAGCGAGTTGGTCGCCGGTCGTACCTTGTAGACCTCCAGTTGCTCCAGCCTCTCGCGCCGCCCCCACAACACGCCGATGTGCGGCCCAAAAAACTTGTAGGCCGAAGCCAGCAGCCAGTCGCAGTTCCACGCCGCGATGTCCGGCAGGCGATGGGGGGCCAAATGAACGGCGTCCACCACCACTTCAGCCCCCACGGCGTGCGCCAGACGAGAGATCTCTGCAATCGGATTGATCGTTCCGACCGCATTCGAGGCCCCGCCCACCGCCACAAGTCGGGTGCGATTCGACAAGAGACGGCGCAGATGGTCGAGGTCCAGCGTACAGTCTTCCGGATGAATGGCGAGATGGTGCACTGTCGCCCCCGCGTCGCGCGCCGCCAACACCCAGGGAGAGACATTCGCATCGTGATCAAGACGTGTCACGATCACCTCATCCTGCGGCCTCCACGTCCGCGCCAACGTCCGGCTGAGCTGGAAGTTGAGCGTCGTCATGTTGGCGCCGAAGATCACGCAGTTGGCATCGGCCACCCCCAGAAAATCGGCAACGGCGGCATGGACCTGCTCCAGCAACGCATCGCTCTCGCGACTGGTGGCGAACACGCCGCCATGATTGGCATTGGTGTGACGCAGGTAATTGGCGATGGCTGTGATGACACACTCGGGAGTCTGGCTGCCGGCCGGTCCATCCAAAAAGCTGGCGGGGCGCCCCCCGACCTCACGGGTGAGTGCGGGGAACTGGGCCCGGCACCACTCCACGGGAAAGGACCCGGGGGAAGACACAGAATTCACAGACATGTCGGCTCAGCCCGTTCAGGAGGGAAGATTCTCAGCTGTCTGTATAGACGTCCGGGAGAGTGGGGGCAATTCCGGCCGCATCTGGTTCCCTGCGCGACGCATTGGCTGTCGGCACCGCCGGGCCAGTGTTTCGCACCAGACGACAAGGCCCGCCCCAGGTGGCCGGCCAGAGTCGAGGTCCATTTGGCATCACCCTGTCTGATCCGGCTCGACGCTCGGGCCATCAAATGTGTCCGTCTCCAGACCCGTACCTGTGGGCGGTCAAGCACGTCCGCATTACAGTTTGCATCCAGCGGCGCGTGGCGGATGCGACTTGCAGTTCCACGGCTGCGTTTTGGCTCCCCCTCCGTTGAGGCCAAGTTTGCTGTGCCCCCCCAATGCGTCTGGCTCGATTCGCCCCTCGGCTCTGTGAACCTGGTCACCGAAGACGGACACCATCTGAGTGCGATTCGACTGCTCGACAGGCCGGAGAGTTCACCGTCAACGGTCGCCGCAGGGTGTGAGATTCTTGAACGCGCCAGTCACCAGTTGGCTGAGTACTTCGCCGGTCGCCGACAGCAATTCGATCTCCCTCTGCAACCCGCCGGAACACCGTTTCAACAGCGGGTCTGGCAGGCCCTGCAACAGATTCCGTTTGGAACCACGGCAAGCTATCAGGAAATCGCCCGGGCCATTGGACAGCCCACCGCCTGTCGGGCGGTGGGTGGAGCCAATGGACGCAATCCTCTGCCAATTGTCATTCCCTGCCATCGGGTGATTGGAGTGCGGGGAGCTTTGGTCGGTTTCAGTGCGGGGCTGGACCGGAAGGTCTGGCTATTAGGGCACGAAGCCGCATTTGCGCCACAGTCGTCCGCGGGGCCTGCCTGAGTGGCGTCGAGGTCTGACTCTGGGCTTCTTCACCAACCCGTGCTGCTGGCCAGAGTTGGCAGCCAACACCAGGCACGTTAGCTTGAAGAGAGCATCGTCCGGCGTGGCACAACGCGGCTGGATGATTGAGAATTTCCTCTGGCCCCACGGATTGGACTGCATCACCCATGAATCGACTCTCGTTTTTGGCCGCCCTGTGCGGCGGCTTCGCCAGCCTGACTCTTCCCGCCTGGAGTGTGCGTGCCGAAGATCCGGCGAAATTGCCCCAGGTCTTGCTGAAGACCAACAAAGGGGAGATCCTGCTGGAGCTCTACGAAGACGAAGCCCCCAACACCGTCGCCAATTTTGTGAGCCTGGTGGAGCAGAAGTTCTACGACGGGCTCAAGTTCCACCGGGTGATCGAGGGGTTCATGGCCCAGGGGGGAGATCCCAAGGGAACGGGCTCGGGGGGTCCCGGCTATCGAATCAAGTGCGAATGCGTTCGCAAAGACCACCGCAAGCACGCCCGGGGCGTCATCAGCATGGCCCACGCCGGTAAGGATACCGGGGGCTCGCAGTTTTTCATCACCTTCGATAAGACCCCCCACCTCGACGGCAAGCACACGGTATTCGGCCATGTGATCAAGGGGATGGAAGTGGTCGACAAGCTTCGCAAAGGGGACGTGATTGAAGAGGCGACCGTAGTCTCGAAGCGCGACCACGAGTACAAGCCCGAAACTGTCAAGTAATCCCGGCGGGGACAACTCCCCTGGAACAACAGAGGGCTGACGCATTGACCATGTGTCAGCCCTTTTTTTGTCGGTCCAACTACCCCAGACGCCAGGGCGTTCCGACGCCAAACCATAGCTGGATGCTCTGCGGGTCGCCCCTGACTGTTCGATGCGGCATCGAATGATCAGGCGGATGCGGGGGATCGATCTGACGGGACAAGACTCCCCCAACGGATCAAGCCGCCCCCCAAGGCCAGAGCGTGGCATCCCAGAAGCTCAAGCAACAGCAAATGTGGGCCAAGGGAATGGCTGTGACGGCCAGTTCGCGAGAGCCCCACTCAGTTGGCGGGTTGCTCGACGGGATTCACCGCCACCGGATTGACGGCGGCAGAATCGACCGCGGCTGGGGTCATTTGGGCGGTCGCCGGGCGCAAACCGAGATTCTCACGGGGGGAATTCTGCAGAAAGTGGAACAGCGCTCCCGGGAAAATTCCCATCAGCACCACCGCTGCGGCGGAGACCAAGGCGGCATAGTAGGCTGACCGTCCCCCGGTCGGACGGGGTGCTCCCAGCGGTTCATGCAGGAACATCAGGGCAATCAGACGGAGGTAATACACGCCCCCAATCGCCGCGTTCAACACACCCACGACCGCCAGGATGGCGAACGCAGGATGCAGTTGAAAACCGCCATCGAGGGTCAGCTGTCGCACCGAGAGAGCTCCCGCGAACACCGAGAACTTCCCCCAGAACCCGGGGAGCGGAGGAATGCCCGCCATGCTGAACAGAAACAGGGCCATGACCGTTCCCAGAATCGGGTTCGTTTTGGCCAAGCCGGTCAGATCCTCGAGATGTTCCACCTGTCGCCCGGGACGTCCCAGGTGCACGAGACACGCGAACAATCCCACGCTGGCGATCGAGTACGTCAGCAGGTAGAGCAGACTCGACTGCAGACCACCGGGAAGTCCCAGGCCGCCATGAGCCGTCAGCCCCTGGGACGGATGCGATTGCTCCCAGAACCCCACGGCGATGCCCACCAGCATGTAACCGGCATGGGCCACGCTCGAGTAGGCCAACATGCGTCGGACGTTGGTCTGCAGCAGGGCCAGGCAGTTGCCCCCCGTCATGGTGACCGCCGCCAGGATCAACGCCAGTTGCTGTCCGGTGGCTTCAAACCCGACCGTCACCTGACCAATCAGGCGGACCAGGGCGAAGAGCCCCGCCGCCTTGGGAATCACGGCCAAGAGACCAGCATTGAAGGCCGACGTCCCCTCGTAAACATCGGGAGCGTAGAAGTGGAACGGAACCGCAGCCAGCTTGAAGGAGAGACCTGCCAGCAAGAAGGCAATCGCCACCAAACCCAGAGCCGAGGGGGCTGGCACAACCGCCTCGGGATTGATGGGAGCATAGGTTTCGATCAACACGCGGCGGATCGAGTCGAACTGGGTCGACCCGGTCAGCCCGAACACAAACGCCATCCCGTACAACAGCATCGCCGCCGAGAAGATGCTGAGCAGGAAGTACTTGACGGCCGCTTCCTGCGACTTGGGATCACGCCGTCCCAGGTAGAGCAGCACATAGGTGGGAATGCTGATCAATTCGAGCGACAGGAAGAGCGTGATCAGGTCATTCGCGACCCCCACCAGCAGCAACCCGTCGATCATCAACAGCAGCAGTCCGTAGAATTCGCCGGTCGGTCCCTCTTCGCGGGACTGTTGCGAAATCGACTGCAGAACGAACAAGGCTCCGACCGCGAGGCAGCAGTACTGGAAGCCCACGGCGAGTGCCGAACTGCGGACCGAGAAGCCACTGTCGATTCCCGCCGCGAGGGTGTGCGAGACACTCAGCCGCAGCATGACAGCGGTCAGAGCCAACACCGCCAGGGCCGCCGGTCCAAACCAGCGGCGCGGGATGGCGAAAGTCCCCGCGAGCAGGAACAGGGCCCCGGCGAGTGCCAGGACCACATGCGGCAACAAGATCGAAAATGTTTCCGACACGGTGACACTCAACGGGAGATGGTGGAATTCGCGGGACTGGGGGCGGGCTGGGACGCCTGCACGGGGCGTTCGACCGGCAGAGCGTTCTTCTGGGAGAGCATCACCGCCCCCTGCTCCTGCAACACGGCCACGATCGGCTGCAGCGAGGGCTGCATCCGGCGGGTGAAGAATTTCGGGTAGAGCCCAATCCAGAAGATCGGGACAATCAAGACCCCGAGGGCACACATTTCCCGCAGGTTCAAATCGGTCAGCGGAGTCTCGGCAGGCTGGCCATGCGCCTGATGATGCGACACCACCGGGGAGTGCTGGTGCGACTGCACCGGTTCTCGCAACCGCCCGAAGAAGGTTCTCCGCACGAGCGACAGCGTGTACCACGCTCCCAGAATGATCCCGGCCAGCGACAGGGTGCCGTACAGACGGTTGGTGGCGAACATTCCCATCAGTGAGGTGACTTCGCCCGTGAATCCGTTCAGCCCCGGCAGACCTATGCTGGAGAAGGCGACGACCAGCAGGCAGAAGGCCATGCGAGGGTACTTGCGGGCGAGCCCCCCATACGAGGCGATGTCCCGGGTGTGGTACCGCTCATACAGCATACCCACCAGGGCGAAGAGCGCCCCGGTCGACAGCCCATGGTTGATCATCTGCAGCAGCCCGCCCGTCAAACCGACCGTGTTGAAGGCAAACAGCCCCAGCACACAGAAGCCCATGTGACTGACCGACGAATAGGCCACCAGTTTCTTGATGTCTTCCTGAGCCAGCGCCAAAAGCGCCCCGTAGATGATGCCAATCACCGCGAGGATCGCCACCAGATGAAAGTGGGCCACGCTCGCCCCGGGGACCAGCGGTAGAGCAAACCGCAGGAATCCATACGAGCCGATCTTGAGCAACACCCCGGCCAACAGCACCGAACCCGCCGTCGGGGCCTCCACGTGGGCCAGGGGAAGCCAGGTGTGGAACGGGAACAGAGGCACCTTGATCGCGAACCCCGCGAACAACGCCGCGAAGATCCAGGGACTGACCCGCCCCCAGTACGCGGCATTCTGCGGACTCGCGGCGATCTGCTGCTGAATACTGGCCGTCAGCTCGGGAATCGAGAACGTCAGAGCGGGAGAATTGCTCATCCACTGCTCCGACAGCACGATGAACAACAATCCCAGGAAGGTCAGCACGCTCCCCGCGAGGGTGTAGATGAAGAACTTCCGCGCCGCCCACCGGCGGTCCGAACCGCCCCAGATCCCGATCATGAAAAACAGAGGGATCAGGGTGAACTCGAAGAAGATGTAGAACAGGATGATGTCCTGGGCCGCGAACACCCCAATCATGCCCGCTTCGAGCAGCAGCATCAGGGCGTAAAACCGGCCGGGACGCTCGTCAATCGCGTTCCAGCTCACCAGCACCGCCGGAATCATCAACAGGGCGGCCAGCACGATCAGCCACAGGCTGATGCCATCGACGGCGAACGCCAGTTGGACCGGGGTATCGACCTGCCGCTGGGCACCCGCCACCGGTTCGGACGCGGCCCGGGGGGAGAGCCAGGGGAACGACCGGCCCATCTGCAGGGTCTGCTTGACCAGTTCGCGCCGGTCGACCTCATCGGCATTGGGAGGGAGCAGTTCGGGCACCTGATAACGCGCCACCAACAAGAGCGCCAACACAAAGGTCAGCAGCACGTTGGTCAACGCCGTCCACCGCGCCTGGTCCGGACTTTTCGGTGGTGACAACAGCACCAGCCCAGCCCCCACCAGGGGAAGCGCCACCATCAGACAGGGAAGCAATTCACTGGAAAACATCGGCCACTCAGGTTTGCTTGGACAACAGGGCCCACATCAGAACTGCCGTCGCCAGCATCATGGCCAGTGCGTAGAACTGCACCAGCCCGTTCTGGATCGGCCGGGGCAGCTGTCCGAGCAGGGAGGGAATGCGACTGACACCGGTGACCAACGCACCATCCACCAGCAGCCAGTCGGCGAACCGACTGACCTGTGAGAGTGCCTCCAGGGGTCGAACCACCAGCGTCTTGTAAACTTCGTCGAGGTAGAACCGGTTCTCACTGAGCCGGGTGAAGGGACCCGCCAGAGCCGCAACACGTGCGGGGACCGGTGACTCCTCCTTATACATGAACCATGCCAGTGCCACCCCAGCCAGAGCGACCAGCGTGCTCACCAGCGCCACGGTCCAATTGATGCCATGCTCATGGGCGGCTTCGGCCAGGCCCGGAATCGTCCGGCCCAGGAAGCCATCGAAAACCCCGGTCAAATGGCCAAACAACAGCCCCAACAGGGCGGCCCCGACCGCCAGAATCCACAACGGGCGACACATGACCGCCGGCGATTCGTGGGCGTGATGTCCCGCCGCATGGGGGACTTTCTCGGGACCGTTGTAAAAGGTCAGGAAGAAGGCCCGGAAGGTGTAGAACGCGGTCAGGAACGCTGTGAAGGTCCCGATCCAATACAGCAGGTTGTACAGACTCGGGCGGGACATCCCAAACGGAGTCGTGGCCACGACCGGTTCGGCTCTCGTTTCCCCGTCGGCCGCTGCCGCGACCGCATGCGGATGTGCCTGCTCATGTACAGCTCCCAGAATCGTGTCCTTACTCCAGAACCCCGACAGTGGAGGGAGCCCCGCCAGGGCCAACGCCCCCACCAGGAAGGTGGTGTGGGTTTGCGGCATCAGATTCTTCAGGCCGCGGAACTCCCGCATGTCAATCACCCCGCCCATCGCGTGCATCACGCTCCCGGCCCCCAGGAACAGCAACGCCTTGAAAAACGCATGGGTCACCAGGTGGAACATCGCCCCGCCTACTCCTACCAGCGACCCGGTTCCCAGCCCCAGGAACATGAACCCCAGTTGACTGACGGTCGAATAGGCCAGCACCCGCTTGAGATCGTTCTGCGTGAGGGCGATCAACGCCGCCAGCAACGCGGTAATGGCACCAATCACCGCCACAAACTCCTGGGCAGTTGGCGACAGCTGGTACAGCGGCGTGCAGCGTGCAACCAGGTACACCCCCGCTGTCACCATCGTGGCGGCGTGGATCAGGGCGCTGACCGGAGTCGGTCCCTCCATCGCGTCGGGCAACCAGACATGCAGCGGAAATTGAGCGCTCTTGCCAATCGCTCCAGTGAACAGGCAGAGGCAGATCGTCGTCAAAAGATAGGGATTGCGCTGGTACACATCGGCAATCGCCTGTCCATCCAACACCCGGGCGAAATCGGTGCTGCCGAAGGTGACCCAGATCAGAAACACCCCGGCGGCAAAACCGAAGTCGCCGATCCGGTTGACCACGAACGCCTTCATCCCGGCGGCGGCCGCCTCCGGCTTTTCGTACCAGAAACCAATCAGCAGGTAGCTGCACAACCCCACCGCTTCCCAAAACACAAACAGTTGCAGGAAGCTGGCCGAGAGCACCAGCATGATCATCGAAAACACAAACAGCGCCACGATCGCGAAGAACCGCCAATAGGCGCGGTCGTCATGCATGTAGCCCGAGGCATACACCACGACGAGGGTTGCGACGAATGTCAGCATCGCCAGCATGGTGGCCGACAGCGAGTCAGCCCGCAGGGCGATCCAGACGTCGAGCCCCGGTGAACCGCCGGCTCCCCCGGGTTGGTAACCCGGAATGCCCGCCACCTCGGGTTCGACTACCTCCATCCACTGATACAGCTTCACCGTCTTCTGCCCACTGGGGTTGGACGGCGAGGGAGGGAGCGAGAACAGCAACAGCACCGAGCAGGCGCACGACAGGGCACATCCCAAAGCCACCGGCAGATGACTCTTGTCCTTCAGCCAGCGGGCTCCCGCCAATGCCACAAACAGGCACGCCAGCAGGGGACACAGCGGGATGGCCCGCACCAGAAACTCAGCCATTGCGAGCCACTCCTTCCCCAGCGGCAACCGCCTCACGACGCGGTACCTGCTCCCCACTCACACCGGGCCGCCGCTCGGGCAACCGCCCGGCCGGCGCCAGGTGCGGCCACTGTCGCGGTGTTTCCACCGGTTCGTCTCCCAGGGGTTCGTCTTCGACCGGCGGTTGGTCTTCCTCCCGCAGGTCGCTCCAAATCGACACATCCAGCGAGAAACCGCGCTTGAAGAGCACGACGAACAGCGCCAGGGCCACCCCCGCCTCCGCGGCAGCCAGGGACAAGCTGAAAATCGCCGTCACTTGCCCTCCCCACGTGCCATGGAATCCACTGAAACCCACGAGGGTGGTCGAGACCCCCTGCAGCATCAGTTCGGCACACAGGAAGATCACGATGAGGTTCCGCCGGGTGAGAAAGCCCACCGCCCCCAGCGAGAACAACAGGGCCCCCAAGACCAGATAGTTGTTGAGCCAGGCGTCATTTCCGGACATGGGTTTCCTCGGTACGGTGCCCCGCGATCAACATGGCCCCCACGACCGCCGCCAACAGCAGCAGGCCGGTAATTTCCACGCTCACCACCTGTTCTGTAAACAGCATCCTGCCCAAACCGCCCACGTGCGGGTGCGTGGCCAGCAACGAATTGCCATTGGCAGCCGAGTGGATCGTCACCACCGAATCGGCTGGCCGGCTCGCCAGCCCCGCCACCGGGCCCCGTGGCTCGGTCCGCATCGCCAGGTGCAGGGCGGCAATCAGCACGCCCGACAGCAACAACCCCGTCAGCGCCGACAGAAACCCCTCGCGGGCGAACCGATCGTAGCGGGCCGCCCCATTGGGCTGGGCCAGCATGATGACAAACAGGAAGGTCACCACGATTGCCCCGGCGTACACAATGATGGTCGAAGCAGCCAGGAAGTCGGCCCCTTGCAGCAGGTACAGCCCCGAGTTCGACAACAGCACCATCGAAAACCACAGGGCCGAATAGACCGGGTTGCGGGCGGTAATCATCAAAGCGGCCGCCGCCACGCTGACGAACGCCAGAGCGTGGAAGGTGTAGCAGGAGAGGGTCTGCGGCAGACTCCACAGCGCGGTTCCCGAAGATTCGGCCACAGCCCCCTCGGCCGAGGTCAAAGGGAAGGTCACCAGCAGCACCAGCGACAGCACCACCAGGGCGGCCCCCAGCCAGCGGATGGGAGAGCGGTCGGCTCCCCCCCGCGGCAGCATCAGGAAGATCCCCAGGAACAGGGGAACCAAGGCCCCCAGCACGCGGAATGAGAATTGGGCCATCGGCCCCTCCCACAACGCTGCGGCCAACACGGGAGTCAGTCCCCCGAGGGAGACTCCCCAGACAGATGCCAGCATCAGCTCAGTGCCCCTTTCCCATCGCGGGAGCCCGTTCCCGGGCTTCGCGTTCTTTTCTCGAGGGCTCCGCGACCACCGTCATGTCGTAGACCGACAGCAGCTTCTCTTTATCGAAGATCATCTCTTCGCGACTCGCCCCAGTCAGGTCAAACAGCGAGGTCAATTCAATCGCATCGACCGGACAGGCCTCTTCACACATGCCGCAGTAGATGCACCGCAACTCATCGATCACAAAGCTCTGTGGATACTTCTCGCGGTCGTTCCAGGGGGCCTCGGTCCCCACGATGTCGATGCAGTGAGCCGGGCAGGCAGTGGCGCACAGAAAGCAGGCCACGCACTTGACCCGCCCCTGATCGTCCTTGTTCAACCGGTGAACGCCGCGGTAGATCAGCGGATTGCCGAACTCGGGCCGCTCTTCGGGAAATTGCCTGGTGAAGCCATCCCCCTTCACGGTCGAGAGGAAGTGCTTGGCGGTGGTCGCCAGGCCATCGATCAGCGGCGTGAGGTACATCCGGCCGGTGAGCCCCAGTTGGGGTTCCCGCACCCACTTGATGGACTTGTCTTCGGGCTGCATGGAGGTGTTCGGAAAAGTCTTGGAGAATCAGCCCACGCGGACGGGACTGGGACGGACCGGAGCGGGCTGAGCGGAAGCCGAGAAGGCCCCCCACGCGAGGCAGCCCCCAACCGCCAGCCAGCCGAGGATCGCTCGGGTGGTGTAGTCGTCGGGTTTCAGGAATTCCTGGCAGTAGGCGCAGATCGCGAGGTTGATCAACCCCAGCGGAATCATCGCCTTCCAGGCCAGGTCCATCAATTGGTCGTAGCGAAACCGCGGCCAGCTCCAGCGGATCCACATGAAGAAGAAGATCATCAGCAACACTTTGAAGTTCAGCACGATCACCCGAATCAACGCTCCGAGCAATCCCACCTCGTTGGCTTCGGTGTAGGGTGCCAGACCCCAGAAGTGCCAGCCGCCAAAAAACAGGATCACCGCCAGGAACGCGATGGTGATCATGTGCAGGTATTCGGCGAAGGCGAACATGCCGAACTTCATTCCGGTGTATTCGGTGTGATACCCGGCGATCAACTCCTGTTCGCACTCGGGCAGGTCAAACGGAAGCCGGGTGGCCTCGGCACACCCGCTGACCATGAACACCACGAAACCCAGCGGTTGCACCACCACCCACCACCACCCCGAGCGAGCCTGCTCAGTCATGATGGTTTCCATGTTCAGCGACCCGGCGAACAGCAGGACGCCAATCACTGACAACCCCAGCGGGATCTCGTAGCTGATCAGCTGGGCGCTCGACCGCAACCCACCCAGCAGGCTGTATTTGCTGTTCGATGCCCAGCCCCCCAGGATCACCCCATACACCCCCAGGCTGCCGACCGCGAACACAAACAGCAGGCCAATGTCGGAATTCGGAGCGATCGTCAAGGCGATCGACTGCCCCCCCGGTCCAGGGACGACATACCCGAACGGGATGGTGGCGAACACGAAGGTCGCCGTCGCCAGAATCGCCAGCGGAGCCAGCAGGAACAGCCACCGGTCCGCCCCATCGGGAACAATCTCTTCCTTCAGGATGAACTTCAGCCCATCGGCCAGCGGCTGCAACAGACCCCAGGGACCGACCCGGTTGGGACCGAGTCGATCCTGCAGGTAGGCGGCCGCCTTCCGTTCCACCAGCACCAGGTACGCGACGGCCGCCTGCGAGGCTCCGACCACCAGCGCAATTTTGATCAGCGGTTCAAGCCACTCAGACATGGTCTCTGGACATCCAATCGTTGTACATCCCAGCGGTCCAAAACGTGTGCCGCAAACCCGGCCCAACTCCCACCCAGCCCGACGGGCCGGGCATACCCCGGGCCAAGGTTACAAAGTCGGCGACTCGACTTCGAGCATCCGAGAGGCCTCGCTGCGGAAGGTCGGCGTCGGATGCGACACCGTCCCCAGTTCGGTCGAGAACGGCCGCTTCTCCTGACCGGTCACGAGGTTCAGTCCGGCAGGAGGCACACCCTCGGCACACCGGGCGAAAAACGGCACCGCTCCCGCCAGTTCCCGCAGCACCTCCGCTGACTGATACAGGCCGGTTCGTTTCAGCAGGTCGGCGAAGATCTGCCCATCCACATGGGCCCCGCCCCGCGGACGCAGCCCCCAGGACGTGGTTTGAATCACCCCGCCCTGATTGACGTAGCAGCCATCCTTTTCGAATGCCGTCACCCCGGGCAACACCACCTGGGCCCGCCGCGCCAGCGGAGAAGGGAGAATGTCCTGCACGACGAGCGACTCGAGGCGTTCGAACGTTGCCGCCTCGGCATCGTCAATCCACGCCTCGGGGTAACCCCCGGTGACCCAGGCCCCCCGGATCTCTCCCGCACCGATGGCAGCCAACAGACCATTCCAGTCCAGAACATTCTTCCCCAGCCCGCGGGCGATCTCTTCGACCCCACGGCGGTTGGGGCACTTCTCGGCCCGGATCGTAAAGCCGCCCTTGAATTTTTCGTCTTGGCCGACGACAGGGACCTTCCCCACGACCAGCGTCACATCGGGCAGGATTCCCGTCGCATAGCGGGCCGCGAGATAGGCTTCTTCACAGGTCAGGAAGGGAGACAGCACGAAGGCGAGGTGTCGGCCGCCATGCTGCAGGGCCACGTCGGCCACCCGTCCATGCGCTTCCCGCATCGCCTCGCTCCACTCCATCGCCTCGAACCCGGTCGAGTTCTTCAACCGCGGACCATCCAGCCGCTCGGGAGCGTTGACGAACTGGTTCTCGTACCGCCCGATGTCGCACATCCACCAATCATTGGCATTGGGGTTGTAACGGGGCTGAATCCGGTAGAGGTGATCCTGGTTGACGTGCATCTGGGTGGCGCACCCGGTGCTGCACCGCGTGCAGATACTGTCCTGCGCTTCGAGGAACCAGACCCGCTGCTGATACAGGAAATCGGTCGAGCAAAGCGCTCCGACCGGACAGATGTCATTCACATTGCCCGACAGCTTGTTCTCGAGCGGGAAGCCTGGAAACACGTCGATCTCGGCATGACTGCCGCGGTCGATCACCATCAATTCGCCCTCTCCCGACACCTCGCGGGTGAATCGCACGCACCGGCTGCACATGACGCAACGGTCGGCGAACAGACTCACGTGCGTTCCCAGGTCCCGCCGCTTGCTGGTGAAGGGATGAATGTCCGCCCGTCGCTCTTTGTGCCCGTAATCGAAGTAGTAATCCTGCAGCCAGCATTCCCCCGCCTGATCGCAGATCGGGCAGTCGACCGGATGGTCGAGCAGAATGCCTTCCTGCACGAAGTTCTGGTTGGCCTTCACCTTGGGACTGTCGGTTACGACCACGGTGCCGTCTTTGGCCGGCGTCTGACACGCCGGGACCAACTTGGGCATCATGCTGATCTCACCCGTCTCCTTGTTCTTGGTCCCCGTCTCGACCAGGCACATCCGGCAACTGGCCACCACGCTCAGCCCGGGATGCCAGCAGTAGAACGGGATCGACACCCCGGCCCGATCGGCCGCCTGAATCACGTTCAGACGCTCGTTGTCGCCAATCTCGATGTCTTTTCCATCGACGGTGATCGTTGCCATGACTCGCAGCTTCGTCTCGTGGTTTTCCAGAGGCTCTCCGCCGGCGGCGGTGAGGGTGGGGGCCGAGGCCCCCCGCGAACAGTCAGCTTCTCAATCAGCTCTCGCCCAGTCGAGCCAGCCCAGTCGAGCCAGTTCAGTCGAGCCAGCTCAGTGTGTCAGCTCCACCAGGGCCAGGGCCGGTTCTTCCTGGCCGTAACCCCCGGGATTGGTCGTCCGGATGTAGTCTTCCAGTTCTCCCCGGAACTTCGACAGGGCGTTCTTCAAAGGCCACGCCGCCCCGTCGGCCAGTCCGCAGATGGTCGTCCCCGGCATGATGCCGATCGACTGCGAAATGCTCTGCAGAATCTCCAGATCCTTCAGACGTCCCTGTCCCGCCTTGATCCGGGCGATCGTCCGGCTGGCCCAACTGGTCCCCTCGCGGCAGGGAGTGCACTGGCCACACGACTCGTGTGCGAAGAACCGCGACGCGTTATAGAGGTAGTCGATGATGGGCACCGTCTCATCCATCACGGTCACCGCCGCTGTCCCCAGCCCCAGACAACCCACCTTCCCGGGACCGGCGAAGTCGAGCGGAATGTCGAGCTCTTTTTCGGTCATGATCCCCATCGAGAGTCCTCCCGGGATCACCGCCTTGGCCTTGCGTCCCTTCCAGACTCCGCCGCCATGGCGGTCGATCAACTCGCGGGCGGTCACCCCCAGCGGCAACTCGACACAGCACGGCGTGTTGACATGCCCACTGACGCAATACAGCTTGGGACCGTAACTGCCGGGATCCTTGGGATTCGTCGAGGGAATTCCCATGCTCTTGAACCACTCGACACCCCGGTTCACGATGTGCGGAACGTTCGAGAGCGTCTCGATGTTGTTGACCACCGTCGGCTTGCGGAAGGCCCCTTCAATCGCGGGGAACGGCGGCTTGATCCGCGGCCAGGCCCGCTTTCCTTCGAGGCTCTCGATCAGGCCGGTTTCCTCGCCACAGATGTAGGCTGCCGCCCCGCGGTGCAGGAAGATATCGAGATTGAAGCCGCTTCCCTGGATGTTCTTGCCCAAGAGGCCCGCCGCCCGGCATTCGTCAATCGCCCCCTGCAACCGACGATAGGCGGTCGGGTATTCAAAGCGGACATAGATGTACGCCGTCTGGGCGCGGGTGGCGAAGCACCCGATCATGATCCCTTCGAGCACCTGATGCGGATCCTGCTCCATGAGGATCCGGTTGTTGAACGTCGCCGGTTCGCTTTCGTCGGCGTTCACGCACATGTAGATGGGACCGGGATGATCCTTGGGCAGGAAGCTCCACTTCAAGCCGCAGGGAAAACCTGCGCCGCCCCGCCCCCGCAGGCTGGAAGCCTTCACCAACTCGATGACGTCGTTGGGTGACATCCCCGAGAGGACTTTGCGGATTGCCTGGTAGCCCCCCCCCGCCTGATAGACGGGCAGGGTGTGGCTGTCTTGCTTGTGGATGTTCGACAGCAGTACGGGTTCGAAGTCGGCCACGGAACGGAGTCCTGTGTTGATCGCTGGTCAGTCGAGAAGATTGCGGATCGGGAAGGGAGGCCCAAGAATCGGAGCGGGGCTTAGCGGCCGTCCGCCTGCTGTTTCAACTGCGTGGCCAGGGCCCCCGCCTGGTCCGCCGTCATGTTCTTGTAGACCGTCTCATTGGCCAGCATGGCCGGGGCGTAATCGCACAGCCCCAGGCACTCGCCAAACTCCAGTGTCACCTTGCCATCCGAGGTCGTCTCACCCGGAGCGATCCCCAGCTTCTCGGCCAGGGATTCCAACACCTCTTCCCCACCCCGCAACGAACAGCTGATCGACCGGCAGACCCAGGCCCGCACCTTGCCACACGGCTTGGACTTGAAGAACTGGTAGAAGGTCAGAGTGTCATAGACCTGGGCTGGTGAGAGCTCCAGCATCTGGGCCAGCTCGGGAATCGCCCCGTCCGGCACACACCGCAGGTGCTCGTTGATGATGTGCAACGCCGGCAGCGTGACCGCCTGACGGGTCGGGTACCGCGGGAAGAACGCCTCGATTTCCGCCCGCATCTGCGGGGTGATCACGGGCTGGGCGGTGGTGGTGGCCATGAATTGCGTCTCGCGGGGTCCGCCCCTTCGTCGTCTCGAAGCGGGCTGGCACGGGTGGGATGTGCCGAAACGGTTGCGGGTTTCAAAAACAGTGCGTCGGGACTCAGCGATCCAGTTCGGCGGCGATGACGTTCAGACTCCCCAGCACCGCTACGATGTCACTCACCTGGTGTCCCTTCATCAGGTGCGAAAACATCGCGAAATGAATGAAGCTGGGAGGACGGCACCGCGCCCGGTACGCCGTCTCGCTGCCGTCACTCACGATGTAGAAGCCCAACTCCCCATTCGGAGCCTCGATCGCCGTGTAGCACTCGTCACGGGGCGACTGGAATCCCCGGTTGGTCATCACCACTTCGAAGTGGGTGATCAACCCCTCGATCGTGTTGTACACACGGCTCTTGTCAGGCAGGATCGCCCGGTCGGCCATCGGCACGTTGACCGGTCCCGGGGGAAGGTTCTCGAGCGCCTGCTCGATGATCCGCAGGCTTTCCAGCATCTCGTCCATCCGCACCAAGTACCGGTGGAAACAGTCTCCATCGGTCGAGCAGATCACGTTGAAGTCGAAGTCGCCGTAGGCCAGGTAGGGCGAATCTTTCCGCAGGTCGCGAGTCACTCCGCTGGCCCGGGCGACCGGTCCGGTGGCACACCGGCTGATTGCCTCGGCCTTCGTCAGCACGCCAATACCCTTCGTCCGCTCGACGAAGATGCGGTTGCGGTTCAGCAGCCGGCAGACATCGGCATGCACCTTCGGGAAGTTTTTCACGAACTGCCGCACCTGCTCGATGAACTTCGGCGTCGCGTCGTACATCAGCCCCCCCACCCGCGTGTAGCTGGTGGTAAAGCGGGCCCCGCACAGGGTCTCGAAGATCTGGTACAGCTCTTCGCGCTGGTTGAACGCATACAGGAACGCGGTGAACGCCCCCGTATCGAGCGCACAGGCTCCGTTGCACAGCAGGTGATCGCTGATCCGGGCCAGTTCGGCCAGAATCGTCCGGATGTACTTGCACCGCAGAGGCACATCGATCCCCAGCAGGTTCTCGACCGCCGAGTGCCAGGCGATATTGTTCGCCAGCGGGGAGATATAGTTCATCCGGTCCGTGACCGTGACGTACTGATTGTAATTGAGATGCTCCCCGATCTTTTCAAACCCGCTGTGCAGGTAGCCGATGTCGGGGCGGGCATCCAGCACCCGTTCCCCCTCGATCTGCAGCAGAATCCGCAGGGTTGTGTGCGTGGCGGGGTGCTGCGGACCAAAGTTCAGCGTCCAGCGATATTCCTGGTCGATCGCAGACGCGGGAGGCTCGAGAAGTCCGGAAGCCATGGTTTACCAGGCGGGTGTGCGAGAGGGTGAAAGATCCAGTGACACAGAAATCCAGTGACACAGAAATCCAGTAACGCAGAAGTGGGGGTCCGTCCGCGAACCCCGGTCGGTGGCAATTCAGCTCTGATTGCGGGAAATCCGCTCGAAATTGTGCCGTTCTCCCCGTCCCCGCAAGGGATAGTCTTTCCGCAGGGGAAACCCGGCGAACTCTTCGGGCAGCAACACGCGGCGCAGATCGGGGTGCCCCTCAAACGCGATCCCAAACATGTCGAAGACCTCGCGCTCCAGCCAGTTGGCCCCTTCCCAGAGAGGAACGGCCGAGGCAATCTTCAGGTTGGGCTCGTTCAGGTAACACCGCAGCACCAGGCGCTCGCCAGACGTCGATGTCCCCAGCAGATACACGAGCCCAAACCGGTCCTTCGCCCCGCGGTAATGCAGGTAGTCGACACAGGTAATGTCCAGGAGGGCGTCAAACCCACAGTCGGAACGCAGGAACTCGAGGTAGCTCAGCAGTTGACCGGCGGGAATCACCAGCCGACGCTCGCCGCGACGACTCTCGCTGTACTGCCAGGCCAGCTCTCCAAAACGTTGCTGCAAGGCCTGCTTGAGGGCATTGGCATCCATCGGGTCAGACCCCCACGTTGGGAATAATCGGCAACGGTTCGGGACGCGGGGCAGACTGGGGAGTCACGATATCCAGCAGAGCCCGCTTCGGCCGCTGCCGGGCCTCCGTCTGGAATTCCTTCCCCATCAACGTCCCTTCCCGCTGGATCTTGTCCTGCAGGTCGATGATCGCCTGAATCAGCTGCTCGGGACGGGGCGGGCAGCCGGGAACGTACATGTCAACCGGAATGAACCGGTCGATCCCCTGCACCACGCTGTAGGTGTCGAACACCCCGCCGGTCGACGCACAGGCCCCCATGGAGATGCACCACTTCGGCTCGGGCATCTGCAGCCAGATCCGCTGCAACACCGGCAGCATCTTCATCACGACCCGGCCGGCGACAATCATCAGATCGCACTGCCGAGGTGAAAAGCGAAAGACCTCGGCTCCAAACCGCGCCACATCGTGCTTGCTGGCCCCGGTCGCCATCAGCTCGATCCCGCAACACGCCGTGGCGAACGGCATCGGCCACAGGCTGTTCTTCCGACACCAGCTCGCCAACGAGTCGAGCTTGGTGACCATCACGTTCTCTGGAACGCTTACGTCCATTTGAACACCCCCTTGCGCCAGGTGTAGGCGAACCCGATCAGCAGGACCGCCAGAAATCCACAGACAGCATAGAAGACCCCATGTCCCTCTCCAAACGCGCCCCGTTCATGGGCCGCCACCGCCCACGGGTAGAGGAACAGCAACTCCACATCAAACACCAGAAACTCAATCGCCAGCAGATAAAAGCCAATGTTGAACCGCTGCCGAGCCGAGTGCACCGGGTCCATCCCCGACTCGTACGGCATCATTTTGACCTCCGTCCGTTTCCGGGGGCCCACCAGTTGGGCAATCACCAGAATCGACAGGGCCACAAACGTGGAGACCGCGGCAAACAGAAAGATTGGCAGAGCAGGCATCAGTGCGTCTGGAAGTGAACCATCGGCCAGTGCGGGACAGAATCGCCTATCTTATATAGGGCGCGAGGCCCGGAGGGCAATTGTCTTCCCAATCGTCCAAAACATGAGAATCGCTAAGTCGGATGCCTCGCCGCCCGGCTTTCCGGGCCAAACAGCCTCCTGTCCCCCAGGCCTGCAGAAATTCCCCTCACCAGCAATTCCAAAGAATAGGAGCCCCTTGCCGCAGCCAAGCGGCCGTTCATTCTCCGTTCCCGGCCCTCCCCCGGCCCGTCAGTCCCCGGTGATCTTCATACCCCGGATTCCTTCGCCTTCTCACCCACAGATTCCCGGGAAGGACCACCCCGATGGGTCATCGATCGCCAGACGGTCAGTCACCTGGAGGAACGACTTTGTACGAGCACAGTGTTCGGGAAGAGCATGGACAACGCTCAATTCCACTCCCAGGCCGAGAATAGAAGGGTCAGCGGGGCGTATCGCCACAACCGCCGGCACATAGCAACGCAAGTTCAGATAGACCCACGGACGTGGGATTTGCCCACGACGGGCCAAACGTCTCGGGCCAGCGTGGTGCGTTCCGGACTCGGCCGGAGGATCGATCCGGGATCACGCGCCTTCGCCCCGCGAGTTTTCACCTGTCCAGCCTGCCGAGGCAGGGCCAGAGGGCGAAAACTCGCGGGCGAAGGGCTTCCCCTCCCCCAGCGAGAGCCTGGTGACTCACCTCCCAATGAGGCACCTGGATCCCCCTCGCCGGTTTCACCCCTGCCGGACAAACACCTCCCCGTGTTTGTCCGGCGCGGTGAGCGCAGTCTCTCTGCCGGAAAGCGTCCAGGGCAGAGAGGTTCCTCGCCCGGATTACTGGGCGGGAACGTCCGTCAGCCCCTGCTGACGGAGCTTGTATTCTTCAATCGCCCGGGCCTGGTTGCTGAGCTTGAACTCAGGACCAGCCGGGAAGTACTGCAGGTCGTCCTTCAGGTAGTACGCCGAGGGGAGGGTTTGACCCCCGACACTCACCTGGCAGCCTGAAGAGGCTCCGCACAGGGCTGCGCACCCCACGAACAGCAGTGTGGACCACACGGAAACAGGTCGCGTTTTCATGGCACGACTCACTGGCGACAACGCCATCAGAGGGGGGAACCAACGTGAACGCCAATACCTCTCCGGGATCCTCCTGACCCCGCGACAGTATCAACGCCCCCTCAATATCGGCCACTTCATTCCGGAACTTCGGCGAATCCCGTCAAATCGGCAGAATCCTCCCCCCCCGCACGCGCTGACCCGAGCGAATCCCCCTCAGGCCGGCTTGAACACCCGCTGCAGCTCTTCCAGCGAGGTCACACCTTCGGCCACCAGCCGCAGACCATCCTTCTGCAGCGTCGACTGCTTCTCTTTCTTCAACTCCTCGCGAATGGCGGCCGGATCGGCCCCCTTCTGGATCAATTCCTTGATCCCGGGAGTCACTTCCAGCACCTCAAACATCGCCACCCTGCCGAAATACCCCACATCCCCACATTTACCACACGGTTCGGGCTGTTCCTTCGGGTCATCCGGGGGGGGCGGCACGCGGTACAGCGTCTTGACCGACTCATCCAAACCCAGCTTCTTCAGAAAGTCGGGCTTGGGGCGGTAGGGGGCCTTGCAGTCGGGACAGAGCCGCCGGAAGAGCTTCTGCGTTACCAGGGCCTTCAACCCATTGGCCACCACCCCGGCATCTCCCACCACCTGCACCAGTTGCGTCACGGCCGAAGTGGTGTCTTTCGCCGGCATCTCGCTGATCAGCGTGAGGTCGGCGGCCTTGCCGAAAATCGGCTTGGCGACCGCGGAACTCTTGACCGGATCGACCAGAATGACGTTCGCTTCCTTGCGTGACAGCCGGACCAGCGAATCCTCGAGCGTTTCTCCCTCGGGCTTGTCGTCGTAGGTGGAGACCCCGAACAACGTTCGACCACCCGGGTCCGCCATACAGAACACGGTGTATTGGTACGAGTCGACGTTCTTCAGCAGGCCGAACATCGTCGTGGTGGTTCCCGAGCCGGGAGGCCCGACTGCCAGGATCACCCCCGGTTGCACGAGAATTTCGCGCAGCCGCTGCCGCATCGGCTCACCCATTCCCATCTCGGTCAGGGTTTCCAGCTTCTGGGCGACATCCTGGATCCGCACCAGCAACCGTTCCCCCTCGGGCACAGGGGTGCTCGAGACCCGCAGCACGTATTTCTTCCCCTCGAACTCCGCTTTGAGGCCCCCTTGCTGGGGTTTTGTCCGTTCCTTCGAATCCAGCCCCGCCACCAGTTTCAGCACCTGGGTGATGGCCAGCGTCTCGGGCTTTGACAACTTCCCCCCCGACTGGGGAATTCCATCGATAGAGATCGTCACCAGCCCGCCGGGCCCCTTCGGCTCGATCTTGACCGAGTCGGCCCGCAGAGCCATCGCGTCGGTCACTACATCCTTGGCCCGCACCAGCCCCGCTTCCACCAGTTTGGCGTGGGCCTTGAGGTTGACTTCCTGCCCGTTGATCGGGCCCTGGAAACTGACGGGTTCAATCTCCCGTTCCTCGTCCTCCTCTGCCTTCCCCTTTTTTTTGCCGAAGAATCCAAAAATCATCATCCATCCTCGCGGAATCAGTCGCCGAACGGCGGGGGAAGTCTCTGTCAGCCCCAAGACACAACCACACTCACACAACCTAACGATTTCCTTCAATGGAGCCGGGGCCGTAAACGAGGACCTGTCAGCCACCGTCCACGGCCCGCGGTTCGCTCCGCTGTGCCAGACTAGGAAATCAACCCGTACTTCTTCAGGGTCTCGCGCATCCGGGTCTCCTCGGCGGGGGACAGGGCCGTCATCGGCAGCCGCACTTCCCCGGTGTCGCGCCCCAGCATCTTCATCGCCCCCTTGATCGGAATCGGGTTGGTCGCCAACCCCAGCAGATCGCGGCAGAGGGGGAACAGCTTGAGGTGCCAGCGCTGGGCTTCGGCCAGATTTCCAGCCCGGAAGGCCTTGATCATCGCCTGCACATCACGGGGAACGATGTTCCCCACCACCGACACCACCCCTTCGCCCCCCAGCGCCATCATGGGCAGCGTCAGGCTGTCATCTCCCGACAGCAGCGTGAGATTGGTCAGCGCCTTCACCTGCGACGCCTGGTCCATCGACCCGGTCGATTCCTTGATCGCCACCACCGTCGGCAACTCGGCGATCCGGGCCACCACCTCGGGCTCCATGTTCTTGGCGGTCCGCCCGGGAATGTTGTACAGCACGATCGGCAGGCTCGACGCCTCACTGATCGCCTTGTAGTGCTGGTAGAAACCTTCCCCCATCGGCTTGTTGTAATACGGGGCCACAATCAGGGCCCCATCGGCCCCCTTCGACTGGGCGTACTTCGTCAGCCGCACCGCCTCGCGGGTGCTGTTCGAACCGGTCCCCGCCATCACCTTGACCCGGCCGGCCACGTGTTCACACACAATCGCGATGACCCGCTCGTGCTCGGCGTGAGACAGCGTCGGGCTCTCCCCCGTCGTCCCCACGGGACTCAAGCAGTCGACCCCGTTCTCCACCTGCCAATCGACCAGCTTCCGCAACGCCGGCTCGTCGACTTCCCCATTCTTGAAGGGAGTCACCAGGGCCACGGTCAAACCTGCGAACTGCACACCTTTGGTACTCATCACTCCGCCTGACTCGACCCACCTGGGGTCAGTTCAAAAGCCACCCAAGAAACTGACGCTCCATCAGGTCCCCCCTGTGACCTGCGTGGAACGCCTCCCAACACACGCACCGACCAGGCCGCGCCGTGGGCCCGCCGCATCCAGCACCTCAACCGCGGTTCTTCCAGTCCACCCCGGCCAGTTTCGCCAGCGCCAGGTGCAGAGCGTGGGTACCGTTGCGCCCCATCCCCTGCGCCTGAACCGCCAGGTACAACTGGTTCGCCAGGGCCAATCCCGGCAGGCAGAGCCCCATCCGCCGCGACTCCTCCAGGGCAATTCCCATGTCCTTGATGAAGTGCTCGACAAAAAACCCGGGATCGAAGTTGTTGTTCATGATCCGCGGACCGAGATTCGACAGCGACCAACTGCCGGCCGCGCCGCTCCCCACCGACTGCAGCACCGTCGGCAGGTCGAGACCCGCCTTGTACCCGTACAACAGCGCCTCGCAGACCCCAATCATCCCACTGGCAATCAGGATCTGGTTGACCATCTTGGTGTGCTGTCCCGCCCCCGGACCTCCCTGGTGGACAATCGTTTTGCCCATGGCGTTCCACAGCGGGTTGAGGGCCTCGACCACCCCCTTGTCCCCCCCCAGCATGATCGATAGCCGGGCCTCGCGGGCCCCGACGTCTCCCCCCGAGACCGGGGCATCCACACTGTGGACCCCCTTCGCCTTCGCCGCCTCATAAATCTCCACCGCCAGAGACGGTTCGCTGGTGGTCATGTCGACCAGCACACTTCCCCGCGCGGCCCCCGCCAACGCCCCCTGCGCTCCCAGCAGCACCTCCCGCACATCGCGCGGGAACCCGACAATCGTGAAGATGACATCCGAATTCCGGGCCACTTCCGCGGGAGAATCGGCCCAGCGGGCCCCCCGCCCCAACAACGCCTCGGCCTTCGAGCGGTTCCGGTTGTAGACCGTGGCGGCGAACCCGACGTTCATCAGGTGCCCCACCATGCTCGAACCCATCACCCCTGTGCCAATCCAGCCCACCCGGGTCTTGCCAGGTTCAATCGTCGGAATGCTCATCGCCAACTGCGCCGCACCAAAACAGGAGAAATCGCCGTGTCCCAGAGAGGTCGGGAGTATATCGCCCCACCCTTGGGAAGTCACCCAATGGACCTCCCTCCCCGGCCCTTCCCTCCTTCCCCGCGCCGGGCGAGAATGCCCCCATGAACGCCCTTGTCACCGGAGGGGGTGGCTTCCTCGGCCTCGCCCTCGTCGAACAGCTCGTCCACCGCGGAGACCATGTGCGGGTTCTCTGCCGCGGAGACTATCCCCGCCTGCGCGAATTGGGGGTCGAACAGGTCTCCGCCGACATCCGCGACACCTCCCGGGTGGCCGCCGCCTGCCAAGACATCGACACCGTCTATCACGTCGCCGCCGTCTCGGGAATCTGGGGAGACTGGTCGCATTATTTCTCAATCAACACCCAGGGAACCCTCAACGTCCTCCACGGTTGTCAGACGCATTCCGTCCAGCGTCTCGTCTACACCAGCTCTCCCAGTGTGGTCTACGACGGCCGCGATCACATCCACGCCGACGAGTCGCTCCCCTACCCCACCCGCTTTCTCTGCCATTACCCCCACTCCAAGGCGCTCGCCGAACAGGCGGTGCGAAA
>CAIOTJ010000192.1 GCA_903861195.1 uncultured Planctomycetaceae bacterium
AGGAGGTGGGGGTTTATCACTGCATCAACCGCTGTGTCCGCCGGTCGATGCTGTGCGGGTGGGATCCGTTGACCCAGCGGTCGTACGAACACCGCCAGGTCTGGCTGCAGGAGCGGTTGATATTCCTCGCCTCGGTCATGGCGATTGATCTCGAAGGGTTCTGCACGATGGGGAATCACCTGCACCTCATCGTCCGCAATCGGCCCGATGTGGCCGGAAAGTGGTCTGCCGAAGAGATCGCGCGGAAGTGGCTGCAGTTGTGTCCGCCGTACAAACCCGGGACCCGCGAGGTGGCCGAGACTCCCTCGCAGGCCGACCTGGATGCGATTCTCAATAATCCCGCCCGGGTGGAACAACTGCGTCTCCGGCTTTCAAACCCCTCGTGGCTGATGCGGTTTGTGACCGAGAAGCTGGCCCGTGTCGCCAACCGGGAAGACCAGACCACCGGCCGGTTTTGGGAAGGACGCTTCAAGATGCAGCGGCTGCTCGATGAATGGGCGGTCGCGGCGTGCCTGGTGTATGTCGATCTGAACCCGATCCGGGCCGGCCTTACCAACACGCTGTCGCAGAGCGAACACACCGCGGTGTTCGAACGCCTGGCCGGGGTGGTACACTCTGACGTGACCACCCTCTCGGCCCAGCAGCGGCAAGAGTGTGGCCTGGAAACGGAGGACTACGTCTGTTCGCCCCAGCCAGCAACCGACCTTGCAGGGGAAGAAGAGCCGGCGACACCAGGATTTCATGCGCTGAACACGCTCGAAATCGCCTGATTTCATCACCTTGGGAATCTGCCCGCGGTGGATTTCACCTGCAGATTCCGGCGATGAGGCAAAAACAAAGCGGACGGCACCGGCAACCGGAACCGTCCGCGTGTTGAATCCGCGAAGTCCATCAGCCCGCGAGTTACTTCTTGGGATCGAGATTCGCCAGCATCTCGTCCTGACTGACCTGCGAGTTCACTCCGCCCGTGGGAACTTCGCCGTGCGCCACCCACACGAGGGCGTTCAGCACGAGGCGACGGAAGTTGTCGTCGGCCCAATTGCGATGAAAGTGGCCGCCGGTGAAGCCGAAGCCTCGGCCGCCATTCTCGCGCTCGGCCGCCCAAGCCACATGCTGGGGCTGACCTTTGGCCGCCCGGACGGCGGGATTGCCGCTGTGGGGACCATCGGGCCGCTCGAGAGTGCTGGCCGGGGGGACCGCGGTCAGGATAGGGGTGACCCGCTCCAGCTTGTCGCGAAACCGCATGTGGTAGTACCACTCATCATTGATTTCGAACGGCTTGACCCCGCGAGTAATGGGGTGATTCGGCAGGGTCTCGAACTTGGCGGTCCAGTGCGGGTTGACCGACCAGTTCGTCTCGAAATAGCCCCCCAGCCAGTCGAGGAACTCGGCCCCCCCCCGCTCTTTGGGGACTTCCACGGCGTAGTGCAGGCAAGCGATTCCCACCCCCTGGCGGGCCAGCTCGTCGAGCTGCTTCAGCCGATCTCCCTGGATGGCGGGATGTCCGCCGCCGCCATCCGCGTAGAACATGACCGCGTCGGCATTGTCGAACGCACTGGGGTCTTTGGGCCAGCCCCCCTTGTACAGCGTCGCCTGGATCCCCGGAGTGTTGTTGAGGCACTTCTGCAGCAACAGGACGCCCGCATTGAACTCGTGATCGCCCGGCCCATGGCTCTGGGTACCGGCCAGCATCACCACTTTCTTCAAGCCCGCCACCAGCGGCGTCCGGCGGATGCGAATGTTTTTGAACTGCACGGTCATGGCCGGGCCGGCATGCAGCTGCAGGGCCAGGATGCCCGACATCACCCGATTCTTGGCGTCGTTGTCGGTCACCTGGGCGGTGACCCGCCCGTTGATGATGTGGGTCAGCTGGTTTCCTTCGGCCAGAATGACATAGTCGTTCCAGTCTTCCTTCTTGATGACCGTCTGGATGTCTTTGGTGTTCCCCAGCGAGGCGACCACCTGCTTCTTGCCCCCCTCGTTGATTACGGTCTTCTCGCCCCGTTCGGCCAGAATGCCCCGACCCCGTTCCTCGTAGAGGATGCCCGAATAGGTTTCTCCCGCCTCGAAGTCTCCCTGGTAACCCCCCACCACCCAGTTCCCCAGGTCCTTGCTGCGATACTGAATGCCCGAATTGCCGCCGACAATCTTGAACGACAGCCGCAATTCGAAGTTGTCGACGTTGCCGTCACGCCAGATGAGGAACGTGTTTCCGGCGGTCTTGTTCTGCTCGGTGGTCTGGCCGGTGATCGCCCCGTCGCGGACGGACCAGAACTTGGGATCGCCATCCCACCCAGAGAGGTCTTTGCCGTTGAACAGGCTCTTGAACCCCGGTTCGACCTCCTGGGCCGACGACGGGGAGCTGAGTCCCAGAAAGGCGACGGCCAGGGTGGCCGCGAGCCAGACAGAGTGCAGTCTGCGATGTGTCATAAAATCCCTCGCGCGGTGATGACTCGTGAGCGGGGCGCCAGCCGCCTGGCCGGGCCGCGTGACACACCCCCGCCGCTGGTGGCCAGGGGGAAACCGGGGGCCGTGTCGCGGCGCGAGTGTATCTCCCCCGGATTGAGAATTCACCCCCGGGGAGGTAGCCTCGCGACAGGCGGGCCGGGGGGGAACCCGGCCCGTGGCGACCCACCCGTTTCCCCGAGGCGACCTGGCCACCGGGGTGGGGGGTTGGAAATCGACACTCAATCTCTGGAGTGATGCCGATGCGCAGCGTATCCACCTTCCTGCTGGCCTGGCTGATCCCGGCGTGCGGCTGGGCGCAAGAACTGCCCACCCCTGCCGGAAACACGATCGTCCCCCCCGGGGCCAAACTGGAAAAGCTCTTCACCCGATCGGCCCCCATTCGGGGAGGGCTGACCGAGGGGCCCGCCGCTGGTCCCGATGGGGCGATTTACTTCTCCGACATTCCGGTGGGGGACGACCGGGGAATGATCATGCGGTTCGATCCCCAGACGAAGAAAACGGAGGTCTTCATCGACAACAGCTTCAAGTCGAATGGGTTGAAGTTTGGTGCCGACGGGATGCTCTATGCGTGCGAGGGTTCCGACCAGGGAGGGCGGGCTGTCGTCCGCTGGAATCCCCAGACCAGGCAGCGCACGGTTCTGGCCGACAAGTACATGGGGAAGCGGTTCAACGCCCCCAATGACCTGGTCCTGGACCGGGCCGGGCGGATCTATTTCTCGGATCCCCGTTACCTGGGGACTGAACCGCGGGAGCTGGAGCACCGGGCCGTGTATCGGGTGGACCCTGACGGCCGGGTGACCGAAATCACTCATGAAGTTGAAAAACCGAATGGCATCGCCCTGAGTCCCGACCAGCGGACCATGTATCTGGCCGATCACAACAATGGAGTCGACCGCATCGATCCGGACAACAAGACACCGGTGAAGAAAGGGGCGATGAAGATCTACGCGTTTCCCTTAGGCCCCGACGGACTGGTGAATGGCCCCCGCCGGACTCTCGTCGATTTCGGCGATCAGGCCGGTTGCGACGGGATGACCGTCGATTCCAAGGGGAATATTTACCTGACGGCACGCGGTGTGAAGCGCCCGGGCGTGCTGGTGATTGACCCGACGGGGAAGGAAGTCGCCTTTATTCCCACCGGGCAACCCAACCAGTCCGAGGAGTCGGCCACGGGGCTGCCGAGCAACGTCACGTTTGGAATCGGCGACCAGAAACAGGTTCTGTACATCACTGTCGACACCAGCCTGTCTCGGATTGGGCTGCTGGTCCCAGGCTTCCATTCCTGGGCCAAATAGGGGGTTGACTTCAACCCGTGCTGGCGTACCGTTCCGTATCGATGCTCACGTGGGGCAGCGATGGAAGATGGTCGCAATCCAGACCGTTCCCGGGTTTCTGTACCCCCGGGGCGGTCTGTTTTTTTTCTGACTGAGGCGATGATTATGAGCGAAACCGTTGATGTCGATACCATCCGCGCCACAGTGTGTCGTGAGTTCGCGAACATGGTGATTGCCGGTGCGAACCAGGTGCGGGTTCGCATCGTCCACCCCCACGGAACTCCCACGGAAGCCTGGTTTTACCGTCACCTCGATCACGCCTGGCAGCGTGGCGAGCTGACTGTCGCCGAAGCGACTCAGGTGCGTGCCATCCAACAGGAAATGGAAGAGGTGCTGAGTCGGGGACGGGGAGATTTGTGGCAGGCCCGCCAACATGGGGCGGCTGACCATACCGATTATGACATCAACCTGAACACCGGCAAGCTCTCGGAACTGAACAACGAACGACTTCCGGCCTACCTCGCCGGTCTGTTGTTTCTCGACGCCAACGACGCGGATCACAATCGGCGGCAATCGCTACGGCACGGCCGGATTGTTTGACGGCCAGCGAATCCCCGACACCGGACGTCCGGGGGACACCTTGGGGACGGACCCCAGTGGCGATCTGCCCGCTGCTGCAACAGAAGAGAGCGTCAATCCGCTCTCTGCGTCCTGAGCACGTCTCAGGCCGTCGGCGGCGCGGCATCGCTTGCCGTCAATGGATGCTCCCGGAGGTTTCGGTTCCGGCGATGGCGTTAGCCCAACTGGCGGAGTGTCTACTGGCGGAGTATGCAATGGCGGAGTTCGCAATGGCGGAGTTCGCAGTGGCGGAGTGAAACCGCTCATCCGGGCGAACCCAGGGAGAACACAGAATGGGCCAACGGGCGCGCCTCGTGGCGTATTGAGGAATCGATCCGACACAATTTCCCTCTGGGCGGTCCCCCGTCGGTCCCGCACCGGGAAAGAGCCTGGGAGGCTTGGGCGCAGCCGTCTGGACCCGGGTCCGCGAAATGCGGCAGGGGTATTTTGCGGGAGTTTCGGGCGTTTCCCAGCCAATCCTTCACCGCGGCGGGACCAGCGTGGCACTCGCGGGAAAGATTCTGAGCCGAGAGACTGAGGTGTTAGAAGCCCCCTTGGTTTGGACACAGAGCCCGTGGGGACGCCCGCTGCCGGTGTCCGGTGCCCAGGTCGTGCCTGAGCGATGTCTTCCGGATAGACTGGGAGAGAGATTTGGTGGGGTCGTTTTTCCAGACGCCGTCCGGGATTGTTCATGCACCAGCTTGTCGTTTTCGCCTGTTCTCCGGACGACCGGGAGGCACTCGCTGACGCCTTGGTCAGACACCTGGGGCTAACCCGGACCGATGCGACCATCCAGGCCCGGTTGGCCCCCGGGGTCGTGCGGGGCGAGTACTCGCCCGAGCAGGCGGCCGCCGCGGCGGCGGCGATCCTCGGGCTGGGCCTGCAGGCCCGGGCCATTCCCAGCCCGGATGTGCCAGTCCTGCATCCCCATGATCGAGTGCATCATCTGCGGTGGCCGGAGGGGGGCCTGCTGGTGCTCGACACCCTTGGAACCCATGGCGAGACCCTCCCCTGGGACCATCTCGAATTGTTGTCCGTGGGGCTGGTTCCACCCGACGCAACGCAACAGGTCACCTCCCGATCGACCAGTGTTCTCGCCACCGGGCGTCAACACCTGGCGGAGGCCGAGTTGACAGTCTCCAGCCCGCCCCAGCTCGAAATGCTGCTGGTCTGCCGGGATCCGTTCCGCGTGCTGCGGCTGGAGGCTCCGCACGTGAACTATGAATTTCTGGGGTCAAGGCGCATGGCGGGCTCAGCCGAAAATTTCCGCCTGCTGGTGGAAGACATTCTCGCCCGGGCTCCCCACATCTACCACACACCCGCCACCCGGGCGTGGCTGCGGGGGGACCAGGCGACCAATTCTCACTTCGAGTCGGCCAGTGCAATGGAGCGGTCAACACAATTGCACGTGCTGATTCACCGGCAGGGGCGCTGACTCGTGACCAAGGTTTGATGGCGACGGGCCCTCACCTGCGCACTGGCCGAATCCGCCATCCCGGCACCAACCGTCTACAGCACGCCCCCCATCGCTTCCTCGGCCGTCACGATCATCGTGGCGATCTCGATCAGCTTTTTATTCTTCTCACTGGCCAGCTTCTGCAGCCGGCGGAAGGCCTCGGGCTCGGTCATGCCGGTGCGGTTCATCAATACTCCCTT
This sequence comes from uncultured Planctomycetaceae bacterium, assembly GCA_903861195.1. Classification (GTDB taxonomy): domain Bacteria; phylum Planctomycetota; class Planctomycetia; order Planctomycetales; family Planctomycetaceae; genus UBA10511. Next base: position 6,018 of record CAIOTJ010000192.1, read on the forward strand.
GGCCCGTTCGATCACCTTGCGGTCGGCCAGGGCCTGCCGCAGATCGCTCGCCTCTTTCCGCAGTGATTGGAAATGCGAGAAGCGATGCACGGCCAGGGCGATCGCCGGTTCGAGATCGGCCTGCTTGATCGGTTTGACCAGATACGACATCACATGGCCGCTCTCCGCCCGCACAATCAGATCAGCGTCGTGGTAGGCCGAGACCAGAATCACAGGTAGCGGATGGATCTTGTACAACTCCACCGCGGCGTCGATCCCATCCAGCTCGGGCATCTTGATGTCGGTGATCACGAGGTCTGGCGGGCTGCGGCGGCAATTATCGACCAGTTCCCGGCCGGTTGCGGCCGTCGACACCACCTGGTGTCCCAGCAGCGGGAGCATCTTCTGGAAATAGTCGCGCATATCGACTTCATCATCGGCGACAGCGATCTTCAGCCCGGTATTCATGCGTTTTCTCTCAACGGTCCTTCAACGGGAAGCGTGATGACAATCTTGGTCCCCGGTGCGGATGACTCTCCCACTTCAATCCGTCCCCCATGGGCCTCCACGAGACGGCGGGAAATGGCCATTCCCAATCCCGTCCCTTTGGTCTTCGTCGTGTAAAAGGGTTCAAACACCCGGGACCGGGTTTCAGCGGACATGCCCGGACCATTGTCGCTGAAAATCATCCGGTAGGCGGGACGGTCATGGAATGTGGCACTGGTCAGTTCGACTTCGATCCTCACGGGGACCACGCCACAGCTCAACGAGTTCTCCAGAACATTGCGGAAGACCCGTTCGAGAGCCAGAGAATCCACCCGACATCGGGGGATGCCTTCGCACGCACCGATCGTCAGACTGGCGGGATGCCGCTGGCGCTCGACCGCGAGGTTCTCCCAGGTGTCTTCCACCAGCCGCCGCAGGTTGACCTGGTCGGTCTTCAGGCGGATGGGGGCGGCATAGTCGCGCACCTCTTCGTACAGGGCATGCAGGGCATCCTGGGCGTTTTGAATGCGGGCGACCAGATCGAGCGCGGTGGGGCGATCCTGCACTTCCATCGCCAGCATTTCGAGGCACGCCTGGCTGCGCTGCAGCGCATTGCGGCTCTCGTGCGCCAGGCCGGTGATCATCTCACCAATCGCCGCCAGCCGTTCGGTCTGCAAGGCCCGCTTCTGCGCCTCGCGCAGCGGGGTGATGTCTTGTCCCACCGCCAACAACAGGATCTCTCCCGACTCCTGCACGAGAGGGCAGGTGTTCCAGACAAACAGCCGCTCGCTACCGTCCCGGACCCGAATCGGATTGGTGTAACCGGTCGAAAACGGTGTCGACAGCGCCCTGACAAATTCCTGATGCACCCGGCTGGCCACCTCCGGCTCCGGGATAAACACCTCAAAATAGTCCCGCCCCACCACTTCGGCGGCCGTGTACCCGGTCAGGGTCTCGGCAAACGGACTGAAATCGCGGATGATCCCTGCCGAATCGGCAAGCACGATCAGGCAGGGAGCCGACTTCAACACCGCCTCGAGAGCCTGCCGCGTCTTCAGTTTCTCGGAATGTCGTTGCCGCCGTTCCAGTTCCGCCTGCCAACGGGCCCATTCATGGCAATAGGCCTCCTGAATCAGCATGTGGTCCAGATCGATCACCCGGTGGATCGCCCGGTGCAATTCCACCGCCTGGTCTTTCTCGATGCGGTGTTCGATCGCCTCGGCCAGGCGCTGCCGCAAGCGGGACAAGGCCGCACTGGTATAAGCCTGCGGCAGACCAATCTCCACATGCCGCCGTCCCACTCGCCACCGGGTGAGCGCGTAGGCCGCGTCGTGTGTTCCGGTAAACAACTCATCGAGCCAGTTCAGCAGCGTGCGGCGCAGAATCTCGGGACGCAGGGGACTGTCTCCCAGAATCAGCCGCGTGCTCCGGTGGCGTCCAATCTCCTCATAAAAATCGTCGATGATTCCCGGGAAATCCGGCTGCAAGAGAGGATGGGCCCGCCGGAGAGCCAACTGGTCCGACGGCTGCCATCCCAAATACTGCTGCAGTTCACGGAACTTGGCCGACAAAAATTCGTCGGACTCGTTTTCGACCGGCTCCCGTTCGTTGACCGGTGGCGACAAAGGAAGGGCCCATGCCGCGGACACGGGGGTCGCCCGCAACGGCGAATCACCAGCGACGGTCGGACCCGCCAAATCTGGGATGCCCCGGCCCGATGTCTCCCCGTTTTCCACTGTCATTTGGAGCTGTTGAGCGATGGGCCGGTTGCTTATGGCGGCTGGTCTCCCAGCCGACTGGTTTGAACCGCACGGACGCGTGAAGGAAGAACCTGATCCGGTCCCAGACCTCGAGACCTGCGACATCTCTCCGCCCTGCCGAAGATCCAGCGCAAAGAAAAGGCTCCTCCGCGGTGTCGCCGCAGGGAGCCGGCCAGTGGCTGAATCTCAGGCACCAGCGTCGTGGGTGCTGGAAAAATCTTACAACAATGGCAGAGATCGTCAACCTTCATCGCCGAGGTCCGGGCAAAAACGAAGCACCAACTGCCGCTCTGCGGCCAAACCGGTTCGCAGATGGTCCTCGCCGTCACTGACCACAAACGTTGTTCTGCAGCGCACCGGATTGAATCGCCGGGCAGGCTGGTCGGCACACCCTCCCCGACACTCGACCGATTCGCCCCCCACAGGTGACATCACGAACACCACAAGGCTCACGGATCATCACCATGCCATAAAAATCGGGGTAGACGGACCCGCGGATCTTCCCTGTAATCCCGCCCCTCGCCTCAGGCCGGTGCACTCCGCGCAGGGCAGGTCGCGTGTGATGACTCCTGAGGATGGGTGACGTGAACGGACCGGCGGGAATTCTTGGCCAGGCCACCCGGCTGCGTGAAATGGGTGAGCTCGAACAGGCCGAGCGGCTGCTGCGGCACCTGATCCGACTCTACCCCGGTGAAGCCGACGGCTGGCACATGTTGGGATTGGTGCGGCACGACCGCCTCGACTATGCCGAAGCGCATCGCTGCCTGATCCGGGCCCTTGAGCTGGCTCCCGAGCGGGCCATTTTGTATCGCGACCTGGGGACCATCCATCTCGATGCCGGACTGTTCGGCGAAGCCCTCGACAACCTGCAGCAGGCGGTGCACCTCGCGCCACACGACGCCGGCCTGCACCATTCCCTGGGATTGGTGCTGCTGCAATATGGCAACCTGCTGGGGGCCCGCTTGAGACTTCAACAGGCGATCCGGCTGGAACCCCGTTCCAGCGACGCCTGGTTTCATCTGGGTTTGTGCTGTCAGCAGCAGGGGGATTTGGAGTCGGCGCTGGTCTGTTTCCGTCGTGTTTCCGAATTGCGGTCCGACCATCCCGAAGCCCTCTCCCAGGTCAGAAGACTGGAGGGACTGCTCAGTCAACGGAGTGAGGCGGCGTGAGGGGCGTTCACCCTGGTGAAACGCCGCGACCTGCCCCCAGAAGCGGCCCTGGTGGGCCCCTTATGCAGCCCGCCTTCCCGGAGATTTTTTCGAGAGGGACGGTTGGAGCAAAGGATTCGAAAGCAGTGGTCTTTCTCTGGAAAATCGCCGAGACAACATTGGGCGGGAGGCCCCCGAATCCCCGGCCCGAACCGATGGGCGATGGCGGGTGGCAGGAACACCGTCTGAGGCTTCGGATGGCACCGGTTGGAACGGCGGCATCGTGCACATAGAATCTTCGCATGGGAACCATCTACTTCAAACGCCTGCGGCTGGAACTGGAGCTGGGAAGATCGCAGTTTCCCCAGCCGGTGCTCCCCACTGGTTTTGAATGGCTCCCCTGGGATCCCAGCCTGCTGACGCGTCACGCGGTCACCAAGCACGAGAGTTTCCGGACGGAATTGGACGCGCGGATTTTTCCCTGTTTTCGGGAGGCCGCGGGCTGTCTCGACCTGATGAGTGAGATTGCCCAAAGGGCAACATTTGTACCCGAAGCCACCTGGCTGGTCGGCTGCCGGTTTCCCGACGGCACCACCGACGACTGTGCCACCATTCAGGGGATTGTGCAAAGCGGGGGATGGGGGGCGATCCAGAACGTCGGGGTCGTGCCCGAATATCGAGGCCGCGGATTGGGGCGGGCCCTGTTGCTGAAATGTCTCTCCGGTTACCAGAAGTTGGGAGTCCCCCGGGTTTATCTGGAGGTCACCGCCAGCAACCTGCCGGCAGTCCAGCTGTATCGTTCGTTGGGGTTCTGTCTGTCGCGGACCACGTATCGGGCGGTGGAGGAAGATCCAACCGCCTCGGCCGAGGTCTCCCAGCTTGCCTCAGGAATTGTCTGACGGGGCCGCGATCGATTTCGTCGCTTCCCGCTCCTTGCACGTGATCCCAGGCATTTTTCATACGCTGCGTCTCGGGTGACTTCCAGCGGGCCGGTGCAGCCAGACAGAGAAGGTTTCCCAACTCCCGGTGGTTCATGACAGTTCGTGATTCCCCACACGGCCCTCCCCAAGGCCGTTGAGAGGTGGATCATGGCGTAATCACTGCACGGTCTCAATTCCGTTTGGGTGCCATTCCAGTCGAGCGCGGGACTCCTCGGGTTCAGGGCAGAATCAGAGACGGCTCAATTTCCCGGGAACCGGTCCTTCAGATCGGCTGATGCGGAGAACCAGAGGCGGGAGACCACTTCGCAGTTTCTACGCTTTGGTTTGGTGGCTGCAGGCATGGCCGTCAGGGGTCGGAGGGGGGAATCTGGAGTTCACCAAGAATCTCCCGACAGACAGACTCGGCCAACAGCCGATGGGTCTCGGAGTTGGGCTGACCATCGTGATCAATCCGGTATTTTCGGGGACTTTTTTCCAGATCGGGAATGATGGTCTCCACATCATGGAGTCGGATTCCCAACGTGTTCAACTGCCGACGCAGAGGGACTGCCAGATGTTGATCGGGATGGTTCCAGAACAACACGTGGAATTCACAACCGGGGAACTGCTGTGCCACTTCGTCGGCGGATTGCCGGATGAGGGCGACCGCCAGATCCAGATCGGCCTGCCCGACGAAGCGTGGCGTCAGCAGTCGTCTGAAGATTCTGGAGTTCCTGAGAAAAGGCCAGGCTTGTGGTGTCCACCATCGATCGTCCAGATTCCCCCCGCGTCGGACGGTTCCATCGTCCAGCATAAACCTGGGGCCATGCCGGTTGTAGGACACCCACCCTTTGACGCGGCGCAACTGGTCGGGAATCACCTGGAAAATCACAACCTTTGGGGCTTGGGGGCAGATTTGCCGGACCCGCCCCGATTCGAGATTGGCCAACATCTGATGCGGTCCTTAACCGGAATAGGCGAAGTTCACGATGTGCTGTCCCGGGGCCAGCGACTGCAGAGCGTCCTCCCGGGCCCCGGCCAAAGTCAACAGAAGTATACAATACTTTCGGCCGATTGAATGGCGTTGTCATTCACAGGAGCCTACCGAAATCCAGGAACCGCAGGGAGATTCAGAACGTCTCCCCCCGCTCCCGATGAGCAGTCGCCAGATTCCCAGATTCCGACAGGCAAAAACGCGTGTTGTCCCCCAAGGCGATCTTCTACTAAGATCCCGCGCGACTTGAGGAAGCGAATCTTGGTCGACTGGGCTGTCACGGCCCGCGGCCTTGCCGTGTGACCGGGCTCTCCGCTGGAACCGGTTGATTTGCCCGTCTGTTTTCCACCCCTGCGGTGTTCGTCTCCACGGAAGGAGCTGTTTCCCCCATGGCCACCCTGACGGCCCACACACCCAAGGCCCAACCCGCCTGGAGGCCCCGTACGAACTCGCTGGAAGAGATCATCGCCCAGGGCCGCACTCAACCTGCGGGAATTCGGGGGGCGCTGGCCGTCGCCTGCGCCACGGGACTGTTGATGTGGGGGGCGTTCACCCCGCTCGACTTTGGCCCCCTGGCCTGGATCTGCCTCGCTCCACTCTGCCTGTTAGTGCGCATTGAACGCCCCACGCGCAGCATGTACACCGCTGCCTGGATCGGGGGGCTGACGTTTTGGATCCCCGCCCTGCAGTGGATGCGGCTGGGTGACAAGGCCATGTACCCCGCCTGGATCGTGCTCGCGGCCTACATGGCGGTCTACTTTCCCCTGTTCCTCGCCCTCACCCGCGTGGCCGTCTGGAAACTGCGGGTCCCGGTGACGTGCGCCGTGCCTGTGGTCTGGACCGGTCTCGAACTGTTGCGGGGGTTCTTTCTGACCGGGTTCGCCTGGTACTACCTCGGCCATTCGCAACACCGCTTCGCGTCCCTCACCCAGATCGCCGATCTGGTGGGAACCTACGGCATCAGTTTTGTGGTCGCCGCCTTCTCGGGTTGCCTCGCCGAGATGGTTTCGGGAAACCTGTTGCTGAAATGGGGGTTGATCCCCGCCCATGCCCCGCATGGCTTCCTCGAGACCCCCCGTCGTCGGCAGTGGCAGCGGCTGGGAGGTTGCGTCGGCCTGTTCACTGCCTGCTTCCTCTACGGGCTGGTTCGGCTGAACGGTCCCGAGTTCCCGGTCGGCCCCAAGGTCTCGCTGATTCAGGGAGACTTCGAGTGCGAACTGGAACACGACGAAGCCCGCTGGATCGAGATCCAGCGGACGCACGAACGGCTCACCGGTGAGGCGGTCCTGCAACAGCCGGAGTTCATCGTCTGGCCCGAAACGATGTTCCGCTGGCCCCTGCTCGAAACACCTCCGGGTCTCACCGATGCCGAGCTCCAGAAGGCACATCCCCGGGAACCGATCAGCTACTACCGCGACCCGAACATCCGCAAGCGGCTCTCGGATCTGGCCCAGATGGCCCGGGCGGGGCTGATTGTCGGTCTCTCGGGGAAGGAAATGGATCTGCAGGAGGTCCGCAATTACAATTCGGCGGTGCTGGTGCAGCCGGACGGTACGATTGAACGCCGCTACGACAAGCTGCACCGCGTTGTGTTCGGCGAGTACGTTCCTCTGGCCGCGGATCTTCCCTGGCTCACCTCGCTCACCCCCTACCCGGAGGGGTTTGGCCTGAAGGCGGGACGCGGCGTGGTGGCGTATGAGAGTGGCGGGTACCGTTTCGCTCCCATCATCTGCTTCGAAGATACGGTGCCTCACCTGGTTCGCGCGGTGGTCGACCTCACGTCGAAAACCGAGGCGGGACCCCGGCGCGAAATCGACTTTCTGGTGAACCTGACCAACGATGGCTGGTTCCGCGGCTCGAGTGAGCACGAGCAGCACCTGATCACCGCCAAATTCCGGTGCATCGAGACGCGCACGCCGATGGTGCGAGCGGTCAACACCGGGGTCTCGGCCATCATTGACGGCGATGGACGGGTTCGGGAACGGGCCCCCATCACGGCCAACGCGGTCGTCACCGGGCATGTCCCACTCGATCCCCGGGAAAGTCTCTACACGCAGACGGGAGACCTCTTTGGGGGTTCGTGCCTCGCGTCGTGTGGACTGCTGGTGTGTGTCGGACTGTTTGCCCGCCGCAAACCGGCGCTTCCCGCCATCCCCCCCACCGGTCCCACCACCACCATCTGAGGCAGCAGAGCGACTGCCGCGTTGCGAATCTCGTGGCTCGCGACCTTGCAAGTCACCCCGCCCGGTTTTCCGGCGTGGGGTGTTTTTGTTTGATGGATCTCAATTCTCCCCGCGTCGGCGCGATCTCGTGGCAGGTCACGGCGCTAGACGCAGATCTGGGGGTGGTCAGTCGACCATGGTCGCGATGGCGTTGCGCAGATCGCGCAGGGTCGCCGGCATCTGCACCACCTTGGCGTGATCGGTCTGGGGCAGCTGTGACTTCTTATCGGCCAGTTCGGCGGGAAGCACCAGCACGACTCCCACCTGCCGCGCCTCGGCTATCGCGGCCGCCTCGGTATACCCGCGCAGCGCCTCTTCGCCAAACGCATCCCCCATGATGACCAGGCAATCGGGAGGCTGATTGTGCAGCCGGGCGAGCCCTCGCGAGAGATCCGACAGAACCAGGACCCGATAACCATGCTTGCCGAAGTATTCCCGCAGCAGATCCTGCTGCTTGGGACGATCTTCGAGGCACATGACGGTGCGCAGGGGGGTGCCCGGCACCGTCTGGGTCGCGGCGGAGTCTCCCAGCGCCGGTTCCGCCCCCTTGGTCGCCCCTCCCGCCTGGCCCAAGTCCACAAGTGCCTGGCGCAAATCGCGGATGGCCTCGGTGGGTGATTGATATCGCAGGTGCGGATTGAGCTGCATCAGCCGGTCGACAATATTGGCCACCCCCCGCGGCAGGGTGGGGTCGATCTGGCGGACCGGTGGAATATTCATGTAGCGGCTGAACTGGCTCCGTTCATTCCGGTCGCGCGTCCGGGCCAGGGGGGGCGTTCCGGTCAGCAACTCGTAAAAGATCGTCCCCAGGAAGTACAGATCGCTGCGGGGATCATCGCGGGGAGCTCCCGTATTCTTCTCCAGCGCCGCGTACTCGAGCGCCCGGGCGGCGCTTTCGGTCTCACCGCCATCGGCACTGACGCTTGCCAAACCGAAATCGGCCAGCTTCGCCACCCCCGTACTGCTCATCAGCACGTTGGTCATCTTCAGGTCGCGGTGCGTCGCTCCCTTGGTCAAGGCGTACTCCAATCCCTCGGCAATGTCGAGCACGCACTTCACCGCATCGAGTGGAGAAAGCTTCTTGCGAATCTGGATGAAGTCGCGCAGGTTCCCCCCTTCAACGAACTCCATGGCGATGTAGTGGGTCCCATGGTCTTCGGCGACGTCGTAGATGGGCACGATGTTGTCATGCCGCAGGGCCCGCCCCAAATCGGCCTCCCGCCGGAATTCGGTCACGGCCTCGCGGTCCGAGTTGTATCGTTGCCGCAGCACCTTCAGCCCAACCATCTTGCCGGTCCGGGTGTCGCATGCCCGATAGACCCGGGCGAAACTCCCCGAGGCGTTCTGGTACAACAGCCGGAACGGACCCAGCACAAGGTCCTGCAGTTCTCCCTTGCGGATCTTCTGGCACTGCAGCGAGGTCAGAACCCCCTTGGTTTCGAGCCACGAGATCATCGCCTCGGGATCCCGCGCAGGCTGCCCCAATTCCAGCAGGCATTGATCCATCGTCCCCTGGGGGACCAGTTGGTGCCGCACCAACTGCCGACTCAGATCGTCGAGGGGTGAAGGTGGCATTGCGCAAGGAACCGGCACAAGCCTGGGCCGGAGGGAATCTGGTGGGGATGGTCGTGTCTCAGAGTGTGACGGCATTCTAATGTGATCGTGGGGGGGGCGAAACACTCTCCTGCTTCATCCGCAGAGTCCAGCGGACTGCCGACGGGGCGGTTTCCCCGGGCTGGTCGACGAGTCGCGCCAACCGGCACAAACGGCCCCCCTGCTTGACGCCCGAAAACCAGCCCTCCTACGATCTTGGAAACATTCCCCAGGTGCTTCAACGTGCAGATTCTCGTCAACGGCCAACCCCGCAGTGTTCCTGCGGGACAGACCATCGCCGCCCTCTTGGCCGAACTCAAGCTCGAACCGCGATTCCTCGCGGTCGAACGTAATCGTGTCCTCGTTCCGCGCCGGCAGCACGCCAACTGCACCCTGGAAGAGGGGGATCAACTCGAAATTGTCACGCTCGTGGGAGGAGGCTGAATGTCGGTGGCTGTCCAAGATTCCCTGGAGGCCCCCCTCGTGGTGGGGACGCATCGGTTCACTTCCCGCCTGATTCTGGGGACCGGCAAATACACCACCTATGACCTCATGCGCGACTGCCTTGAGCTCTCGGGATCCGAGGTGATCACGGTGGCGGTGCGCCGGGAACGCCTGATCGATTCGCAGGGCCGGAACATTCTCGAC
>CAIOTJ010000193.1 GCA_903861195.1 uncultured Planctomycetaceae bacterium
GTCAATGCCCATGGACTACATGAAGAGGTCCTCCTGGATGAATGTTTGGGGATCGCTGGAAGAGACTGAATTGGGCGATCCCCAGTGGATACGCCGTGCTCTGACGGTATCCAGGGGGGCCCCCCTCTTTCATGGAATCAGGGTGGACTTCCAACGAACAGAGCTTGGTGCCCAAATACGAGATTGTTTCCAGGAGTGTCGGTGACAACTCCTCATCAATCCCCAGACCCAGAGCCTGACTTTGGGGGAAAAAAAGCCTTGCGTCTCCGCGTCAATTGCTTCCGTGGTTCCTGCCAGCAGACCACTCCGGCCTCGGTTTGCAGCCGGGCCGTCCGGCTCCCCGCACAATCCACCACTTCGTCGGGAACCTCCCGAGCCTCGCTCGGCATGGCGGCCGCCTGCTCAGCCAGAGCCTGCTCCATGTTCAGGCGGGCCAGTTCCAGTCCCACCGACATCCCGTCGGACTCGATCCGTACGAAGCTGGTGCCCCATTTCGGGACGCCCGACGTCTCGGAGTACAGTTTCTCGCGGACCTGATGGGCCACTGTCACCAACAGAGCCTGAACATCCGACTCCAGCTTCCGCTTCACAAACGCCATCCCTGGCTCCTTCGCGGCATCTTGCCTTGGCAAAAATACTTGCGGCATCGAGACCATTCCATTTCCCGCCAGTCCCTTGGAACTCACCGAGACGAGTTGGCAAAGTGTGTCGTGCACTCGAAAGTTTGGTCACACCCGCGGCGTGCTTGACGCAATTCTTCGGTCGCCGCTATCATTTCGGCGGTTTCAGTCCCTGAGGGTTCCGCGGGCAGCCTCGCACGCGACGAATTCAGAAATCCACGTCGGCCCTCGTCAATGGGGCAGCGGACGTCGATGCCCGACCACTTTAGGAATGTGAAGGCTGTGAAGTTCTTACGTCAACCGCCCCCCGGCCGAACCGCAGAGTCGATCGAACGCCAGTTCATTGTGGAAAAGGGACTCGCGGATCGACTTCGAAACTCGAAGCCCGAGGAACGCAAGAACATCCTGTCGACGATGTACGACGAATTGTTCGCCAAGGTCCCCGAACATTCCCGTCTGACGCGTCGCAGTGATCCGGAAAAAACCCGGCAGTACAACCGTTCCAAGGCGGGGCTGTTGCGGCGGTTTCTGAACCCAAACATCGTGTTCCTGGAATTCGGCTCTGGCGACTGCCAGTTCGCCGAGGAGATCGCCAAGCAGGCAAAGGAAGTCATTGGGGTCGACATCTCGGACCAGCGTGATCCAGCCAAGCCCTCACCGCCGAATTTCCGGCTGGTGACCTACGATGGAACGAACCTGGACTCCATCGCGAGCGATTCGGTCGATCTGGCGTTCAGCGATCAATTGCTGGAGCATCTGCATCCCGAAGACGCCCAAAACCACATCGCGTTGATCTTTCGGATCTTGCGGAAGGGGGGGAATTATGTGCTGCGAACACCTCACGCACACAGCGGTCCTCACGACATCTCCAAGTATTTCTGCTACGAACCTCAGGGGTTCCACCTCAAGGAATGGACGTTTACGGAACTGCGGGCGGCCATGCTGGCTGCCAGGTTCAGTCGCGTCACCGCAATGCGGTCGATTCGAGGCACAACGTTCAATATTCCCTTCCTGTATTTGACTGTCGCCGAGAAGTTGATCGGTTCGTGTCCCGGTGCCGTCCGGAAATTCCTCGCGGGATGGTTCATTCCCACTGTGTTGGTCGCCGCAACGAAGTAATCGGCGGTCTCCGATTGAACCGTAAACGTAGCACAGATTGAGTGCCTGCACCGGGAGTAGCAGGCGACGTTCTGCTTTTTCAGAGATCTGGCGCGCCTTCGATTCGGGGGGCATCGCACATCCCTGGCAGTTCGTGTCGTGATCCACAGTGGCAGTGGTTCGAGGTGGCGCGGGGCAAATCTGAAGGACTTGTCTACCAGATCCCCGGTTTGCCATGGCACGTGGCTACCCGGAGTTGAGGCTGTGACATGGCACAATCCTGAAGAGATTGTTCAGGCCGGGAGTGCGGGGCATGTTGCGCGTTGGACTCACGCTGGGAAACGATTCCCGAAATGCGGCGTGAGGAGAAATAGACATTCCCTTCCGGAATGAGCCGAAGGTGGCGGGCAAATCCCGGGGTGGCGCGGCGCTGGGGCGACCTTTGGGCGATGGTCGACATCCCCACCAGCGAGGGGGGGCAACAAGAAGTAGCGGCTCGACGGGGGCGTCGAGCGGCGGATTTGTTGAAAGAGTCGGCGTCACAAGACACCGTTCGAGCTGGGCATGGCGGAAGTTGCCGGTTGGGGAAAAAGGGGAAAAAAGTGGGACATTCTACTTTTTTAGAGGATTGAGGTCCCTTGGAGTTCGGCAGGGACGCGGTCATCCCGGGCAACAGAAGGTGGATCCGTTCCTCATCCACTGAGCCGGAGCCAAGGCTGTAGGCCACGCTGTTTATCCACTGGAAAAATTCGCCGCGTTCGTAACCTGATGCAGGAGGCTCACCGAAGGCGGCTGACCAGTTATTGTCTGATGACAAGTCCTTCTATCGGCTGCGGCGACCAACCGAGGGAGACCGGATTCGGTGGATGCGGTGGCTCAGGCCTGCTTTCGTGTTGCCGTGACCATCGGCGCTCTTAAAAGCAGTCGGCCCGCCGGACAGGGGCGGTTCAAGGGGTTTTCTGCTCAGTCGGATGAGCGCTCTCTGACCGGATTACGGTCTGTAGAGGCAAATCCAGTGCGGGCCAACAGGGTCCCGCTAAAAGCCGGACGGGGATTGGTTCCGCTTGAGGGTGACATCGCGAGGTGGCACGGCCCGACCTCGGTCCGACGGACCGATCGAGAAACCCGCGCGGTGGCCCCATCTGGACAACCGACGGTCTGGCGTGAGCCGAGAGGAAAGCCGGTGTGACCACGAGAGTTCAGCTCTTCGCAAAGCCTCGTGAATTGCAACACGAGTCTCCGGGATCCGCAGGGAAACCTCACCACTGCATTCGCGGCGCACCGGATCGTTCGCATGAGCGGCGCGATGAAGGCCCCGCCGCTGGACTTGGCGGATGCCGTCTACCCCCCCCGCCAATTGGCCCCATACCAACAAAGCCCGTAAAAACAAAAAGAGTCGTGAAGAAACACCGGAGAGGATGACTTCCCCAATGTCTCTTCACGACTCTCTGAACACTCGGCTGAATTTTGTTCAGCCCTTCAAAGTGGCGGGGGCAGGATTTGAACCTACGACCTCGAGGTTATGAGCCTCGCGAGCTACCAGACTGCTCCACCCCGCGTCAGTGATAGAAGGAGTATACCCGCCCTGGGCCGGGAAGTCGAGTCACGTCGGGCGATTTCTGCGATTCTTTTTTGAGTGACACCCGGGAGGCGGATCGGCTGGGGAACTTTCCACCCGGATTTCGGCGGGTTTGCGGTGTGATTGGCTTCCCGGCATGTCCGGTTGGAATGGAGATCGAATTCTCCCGGACCTTGGGGGACGGAGACGCAAGTATACTGTTCCGCGCGGCATTCTTTCTGGTCAGGTTCGCGAGTTTCTGGTATCCCTCTGCCGTGCGTTCGGCAGAACATGGAGAGTTCGCAACAGACGGCGTTCCCCCCCCGGGGAGCCCGTGGTTCCGTCAACGGAGTGAGACATGCACCCCCCCGCGAAATTACGACCCCCGCGCGGCCATTCCGCCCCGGGGCTGTGTCCGCCCCTCGTCCGGGCCCTGGTGCTGGCCGTGGTGTGCGGCTGTCTGACCGAGACCGCCTGGGGCCAACGGCGTCCCGCCGCGCGGCCCCGCCCGCAGCGGGCTCCGGCCGCACCGGTGGAGGAGGCTGAGGAAGCGGCCCCCGCGGCGGTCCGCCAGACGCGGAATTCGGTCACCCCCTCGCGAGATGACCCCGGGGAAGACGCGCTGGCGCGGTACCGCAGCGGTCCACTGGCAAAGCTGGTTGCCTACTGTGAAGAAAGCAAGGCGGAACTCGACCAGATCGACGATTACACCGCCGTCTTCGTGCGGAAAGAGCTGGTCAAACGCCGTCTCGTCCAGCAGAAAATGGAGCTGAAAGTTCGCCGTAAGCCGTTCAGCGTCTACTTCCACTTCGTTTCGCCGGAAGAGGCGGGACGGGAGGTGATTTATGTCGACGGGGCCAACCGCAATCAGCTGCTGGTGCACGAGGTGGGGCTGAAGGCGCTGGCGGGGACCCTCTCGCTGCCCCTCAATGACCCGCGGGTGGTGGCGGAAAGCCGTCATCCGATCACCAGCGTGGGGCTGCACAACATCATCAAAGTGGCGTTCGAGAATTTCCCGAAGGATGCCGCCGATGAGAATGTGCAGGTCAAGAAATACCCTTCGGCCAAGCTGAACGACGTCGAGTGCGTGGCGTTTGTGATCCGTCATCCCGAGCCGCTGCCTGGGCTGCCCTACCACGAAACCCACCTGTATTTCGACAAGGAAACCAGGCTGCCGATGCACGTCAAGCGGTTTGACTGGCCCCGGCGGGCGGGAGACAAGCCGGTGTTGCTTGAGGAATACACCTACGAGCGTCTGCGGACCAACGTGGGGCTGAGGAACATCGACTTCGATCCCCGGAACCCGAGGTACCAGTTTCCCCGCTGATGAAGGCCGCTGATGAAGGCCGGTGGGGAAGGCCGGTGGGGAAGGCCGGGGAGGTGACAGGTTCCCCCGGTCCTTCGGGATGGGAAACTGAATGCCGGGTCTTGCGTTCCCTTGCCGTCTGGAGATAATTGTTGGAAAGTCGTTTGGCGTTGCGGTTTCATCGAGAAGCCATGCGCCCGTTTTCGCCCTGTCACCCCCTGTTGTCGGCGATGAATTCGACCCAAAGCGCTCCGCCCCCCCGGCTGAGTTTCCACCCCAACGCCTACCGGTTTCTGCAGCTCGCCCTCGAGCGGACCCAGAAGAGCCTGGGGCGGAGGATGATCGAGGGGGGCGATGAAGGACAGGCCCATATTTCCGGCGGCGAATTGCTGCTGGGAATTCGCGATTACGCTCTGGACCAGTTTGGGCTGATGGCCAAGACGGTGTTTCATCAGTGGGGCCTGCGGACCACCGATGACTTCGGCAGACTGGTCTTCGAAATGATCGACCGCGGGGACCTGCGGAAGACGGAGAACGACCAGCTCAGCGATTTCGCCGCGGTGTACGACTTCGAGGAAGCGCTCGACCGCAATTACCGGATTGATACCCGACAGGCTTTCTGACGGGTCGGCACAGCCGCCCGCGCTCCGGGCAGACAGGGATGGGGATTGTGAGTGCTTTCGGGGCGGCGGGACGCCGAATGGATGCGAAGGTTCCGCGGGATGCCGATGATGACGTCCTGGCAGCTCGACCTGCTCGATTTCCGGACATTGCAGTTGTCGATTCTCTGAATTTCGGCACTCCAAATACTGCCACGCTCAGTCGCGGGAGGGGGTGGCCATGAACGCCTCGCTGCCGAAGAACTCGGCCAGTTCCGTGGCGGCAGCGGATGCCGCGGATGGTGCGGCCGGGGCCTCTCAGGAACAGATGCCGCGCATTGCGACTGGCACCGCCCGGGCCCGGTTCATTCCCGCCGCCCTGTTGATGGGGGTGATCACGCTGGGCCTGGCTGCCTTGGCCTCTACGACGGCCAACCCCGTGGTCGTCAGCCCGCCCCAGGTCCAGACGGCGGACTGTGTGGTGATTGGAGAGGTGCTGAAAACCGCCGAGAATCGGGTGCGGGTGGTCTCTTCGATCAAGGGACCGCTGGCCGCAGGAACGGTGATTCGCGTGGGACGCGTGCCTGCGGCTCTGCTGCAGGGGGAGCGGCAGTGGATTCTGGCGCTGGACCACCTGCGGGATGACCGGTTTGTGGTGGTGGTACCCGATTCCCGCTACGAAACCGCTCCCGAGTCGCTGGTTTATCCCGCGACGCCAGCGGTGGTTGCCCAGGTGCGGCAGTGGCTGGAGACTTCCTGGCCGACCCGTGAGGTGACCTCCCCGTCAGCGGCGCAATGACCGGGAGCGAGCCAGTGCTGCCTGCCCCTGCGTCGACTCCTCCCACGGCTGCGGCCGACTCTTCTGGGGAAAATCCAGCCGCAGGTTGTTCCCCGGCGATGGCCGGGGTGGCGTTGGGTTGTCTGTTGCTGGCCTGGTACCTGGCGATCAGTGTGCCGGTGATTGTCTATTCGAATCGACTGGGAGTGGGGAAAGGGGTGGTTCGTGTGGTCTTCGCCCCGATCGGCTGGCTGCACGACCGCACGCCGCTGCGTTATCCTCTCCGTTGGACGGCCCGGATGTGGGACCCGTCCGTCGGGGGATGAGTCGCCATCGCATCCGCGGGTGAGTCCCCCTGGTTCGTGGGCCCCGTTGGGTTCGCGACGGAATTGGTCCGCCGGGGTTGTGAGACTGTGGGACTGGATTGAGGGGTGGGGGGAGAGGGGGCGACCCTGTGCTCACCCGAGGGGCCGACGGTTTTTTCTTTTGAGTCAAGGAGTTGCAGCGTGTCGAAAGCCTGGGGCGGCCGTTTTGAGCAGGCCACCGATCCACGTGTTGAGCAGTTCACCGAGTCGATCAGTTTTGATGCCCGGCTGGCGGAGGTGGATGTGCGCGGTTCCCAGGCCCATGCCCGCATGTTGGGACGCGTGGGGCTGATTACTTCCGCCGAGGCGGAGCAACTGTGTGCGGCCCTCGACGCCATCGGCCAGGAGATTGCCCGGGGGGAGCTCCCTTTCCAGACGTCGCTGGAAGACATCCACATGCATGTGGAGACGGCGCTGATCCAGCGGTTGGGCGACGTGGGTCGGCGGTTGCACACCGGGCGCAGCCGCAATGACCAGGTCGCGACCGATCTGAAGCTGTATGTGCGGGATGCGATCGACCAGGTCGACCGGCTGTTGATTGACGTGCAGCGGGCGTTTGTCGAGCGGTCTCCGGCCGACCTCGAAGTGATTCTGCCGGGCTACACGCACCTGCAGCGGGCGCAGCCGGTGGTGGCGGCCCATTATTGGCTGGCCTATTGCGAGAAGTTCGAGCGGGACCGACAGCGGCTGGCCGACTGCCGGAAGCGGGTGAACATTTCTCCGTTGGGGGCGGCGGCGCTGGCGGGGACTTCGCTGCCGATCGACCGGCACCTGACCGCCTCGCTGCTGGGGTTTGCCGAGCCGGCGGCCAACAGCCTCGACGTCTCGAGCGACCGCGACTTCCTCATCGAATACTGCCAGTGCCTGGCGCTGATTGCGGCCCACCTCAGCACCTGGGCCGAGGAATGGATTTTGTGGTGCACGACCGAATTCGGGTTTTTGAAGCTGCCCGACGCCTATACGACGGGCAGCTCGATCATGCCGCAGAAGCGGAACCCCGATGTTCTGGAGCTGGTGCGGGGGAAATCGGGTCGGGTGATGTCGGCCGCCCCGCGGTTGTTGACGCTGGTGAAGGGTCTGCCACTGGCCTACAACCGCGACCTGCAGGAGGACAAGCTGGCGGTGTTCGACGCCCACGACACGATTGTGGCGTGTCTGGAACTGATGCCGGCGGTGGTGTTGGGCGGGGGGCTGCAGGTCGAGCGGATCAACGCCCGGCTGGAGGAGGGGTTCCTCGACGCCACCACCCTGATGGAATACCTGATCAAGCGGGGGGTTCCGATGCGTACGGGGCACGAGACGGTGGGGAAGCTGGTGCGGGACTGCGAACGGCGGGGCTGCCGGCTGGCTGAGCTGTCGCTGGCCGATTTGCAGGGGGCGTGCCCGCAGATCGAGGAGGGGGTGTTCGGCGTGCTGGGAGTGGCGAATGCGGTGCGGGCGTTGGTGAGTTACGGCTCGGGAGGCCGGGCCTCGGTCGAGCAGCAGCTTTCTCGCTGGCAGCAGCGTCTGGGGATCACTTCCGCCGGGTGAGGCTGGCGGGAGCCTACGGCAGCTCTTCGAGGAAGGCCCGTTTGAGACGGGCGTTGGCCTTGCTGACCTCGGAGACCAGGCGGGCGACCTCGGCGCGGTGTCCATCCTGCACTTCGTGTTCGAGCAGTTCGAGCTTGTCGCGCACCAGCTTGGCCCGCGCCTGGTAGTAGGCGGGGAGGGAACCGCGGCGCAGGAACTGCCCCACCTCCAGCTTGCGGGTCCAGCCATCGTAGATGTCGATCCAGCGATGCGCCTGTTCGAAGTTGAGCGCGAGGGCGGCCGAGAGCGCCTCTCCCTGGGCGACGTAGATTTCTTCGAAGGTCTCGTCGGCCGGTGGATAGTAGGCATAACAGCCGACGATGCTGAAGGCGACCAGCCCCAGCAGGATGGTGCCCCCCACGACCGCCGGTGAGACGACCACGTCGAACCGGCCCGGCTGGTGGTTGGCGGGGGCGGGCTGCGTCAGCCAGGCCTCGACATCGAACCACGGCCGAACCACCCGCAGGGTCAGCCCCACGCCGCACAACAGGCCCAGCAGCTGCAGCGACTTGATCTCGAAGAACTGGGCATCTTGCCGCAGCCGGTCGCGGGTCAACTGCGCCAGTTCGGGACCACCCGAGTACCAGGCCCGGCAATACACATCGAAGGCGTGCGTATGCCCGGCAATCTCCTGGCCATGGGGAAACAGCGGCCGGTCGATGCCATAAGACAGGGCCAGCACCACCAGCAAGAGCAGGGCCAGCCACGCTCCTGCGCGGCGCCAGCCATAACAGGCGAACATCCAGGCGACGAGGCCGAGGTTCATGCCGGCCCCCAGGGAGAGCAGCACGAACGCGGCCCCCACCGAGTTGCCGTGCTGGAACATCATTCCCAATTGCGACATGGCCATCATGGGACTGGCGTAGGCGGGCAGAGCGATGGCCGACATGAACAGGGGGGCCCAGAGATTGTCGTGGTTCATGCTCCCCTGGAGGGAATTGGGAGGGAGCACCGCCGCCAACAGTCCCACGCCGGACAGTCCCAGCAGAATCAGGCCCGCACTGGAATCGGCGCAGTCGCGTCCCATGGCGGTGACCAGCGAGAGGATTCGGCGCACCCCATACCGGACCGGGGGAAGTGGCTCGGCGGGCTGGGCGGTGTGGGGGAAGAGCCAGTCCCAGAGCGCCCCCACCACGGTCACCACCACCAGCGAGCAGGTCGCGAAGGCGAGAATGGTGAACGGTTCCGACAACGTCAGCCCGTACATCAGCGAGAGCGGGTTGAACAAGGGGGCCGCGAGGGCGAAGGCCAGAATGGTTCCCCCGGGCAGCCCCGCCCGCCGCATTTCCCGGACCACCGGGATGACCCCCAGCGAGCAGACCGGCAACAGCATGCCGATCAGCCAGCCGACCAGCAGCCCCGTCCAGCCCCCGCCCCCAAACAGGCGACGGGTGTTCTGGGGGCCGAGGAATCGCCGGAAGATGGCGGCGATGAAGACCCCGGCGAGGAGGAAAGGGGCGGCCTGCAGCGCGGCCTGGCCGACCCGCAGGACGATACTCCAGACGATGGCCGTTCCCATGGACAGTCTCGATGGCGCGGGAAGATGGAACTTAAGGCTGGGTCAACGCGTGGGGTGCCGGAACGGGAGCCGGGTCGGGCGACTGGTCGGGCGACTGGTCGGGCGACTGGTCGGGCGACTGGGGCAGTGACTGGGGGTCGAGGGGCCGGAAGATCTGGTCGGTCGCCACGGGCAACAGGTCTTCCCAGAGGGCCAGTTCGGGATCGAAGGCCCTCCGGAACTGCGCTCTCTCGTCCGCCGATCCCGCCAGCAGCCCCGGCTGGTGTCGCTGCAGCAGTTCCTCGGCCCGGCGCACACTGGGGGCCAGCTTCGACCAGGGCTGCTCGGTCATGTCGGTCTCGAGGGCCAGGCTGGGGAGCCACTGCAGCAGATCGGCGAACTGTTCCAGCCGGGCGGGGGTGACGGCTGGTCCCGGGCGGGGAGGGGCGAGTTCGTCCAGGCGGCTGCGCAGGAGGCGCACCGCCGCGGCATAGGTTTTGGGATAGTGCCCGGGAATGTGGTGGTGGGCGTGGTCTTCGGGGGGATCCGAACCGGCTTGTTGGCAGCCGGTCCAACCCAGAAGCCCGCAGAGCAGCAGGGCGTACAGGGGGGGGAGCCGCCGGGCGGCCGGTGCCGAGGGGCCGGGGGTGAGCGGGGTGTGCGGAACGCGCGGGGCGGAGGGAATCATCACGCGGTTCCGGGAGGTGTGCAGGGGGGAACGGGGGTGTTGGCGAGGATTTCGTCAATCAGGCGGCTGGGTTGTTCGACATCGCAGGCCAGGCGGACCGCCAGCACGGGACGAGCGACCTCCTGGACATCGTCGGGGATGACAAATTGCCGGCGCTGCAGCAGGGCGCGCGCCTGAGCGGCCCGCTGCAGGATCAGCAAGCCGCGGGGGGAGACTCCCAGGGAGATCCGCGGATGGGTGCGGGTCGCCTCGGCCAGCCGCACGAGATACTCGCGCACGCCCGCCGTCACCGACTGCCGGGCCACGATGTGCTGCAGCCGTTGGAGTTCGAGGGGAGTCAGCACCGGTTCCTGGGGAATGGCCTGGCAATCGTCGACCGCGAGGGCATCGGCCAGCATGTCGAGTTCATCATCCCGCGCGGGGTAACCGATGCTCAGCTTCATGGCGAACCGGTCGAGCTGGGCCTCGGGCAGAGGATAGGTGCCATGCTGTTCGGTGGGGTTCTGGGTGGCAATCACGAAGAACTCGTGAGAGAGACCCTGCCGGGCGCCGTCGATGGTGACCTGCCGCTCGGCCATCGCCTCGAGCAGAGCGCTTTGGGTGCGGGGCGTGGCCCGGTTGATCTCATCGGCCAACAGCACATCCGAGAAGACGGGGCCGGGATGAAATTCGAATTCCTGGGTCTTCTGGTTGAAGAGGTTAAAGCCGGTGATGTCGCTGGGGAGCAGGTCGGGAGTGCACTGGATGCGGGCGAACCGCCCCCCCACCGCGCTGGCCAGTGCCTTGGCGAGCGTGGTCTTGCCCAATCCAGGGCGATCTTCCAGCAGCAGGTGGCCGTGGGCCAACAGGCAGATGAGGACCGACTCGACCACCTCGGCTTTGCCGCGCAGCGCGGAATTCAATCGGTCCCGCAACCGGTGGATCGTTTCCTGCGGAATCGCGGGGGGGGCTTCGTGGTTGTGCTGCAGCCGAAGGGTCATGCGGAGGAGATCGGGGTGAGAGGAGAGCGCGGGGCGGGAGACGAACGGGGCTGCGGGGGAACCGGCGGCTCGACCGCCCGATGTTGCCAATGCCGCCGCGACAGCCGGGCGGCTACCTGACGACACAGCGGCTCGACTTCGGACAGTGGCAGGGGACAGGGGCCGGTGCCGTCGTAGGCCGCCCACTCGACACACTGCAGGAACGTCACGAGAGGGTCGGTGTGCCCGGCGGGGAGTGCTCCCGCGGACCGCAGACGCTGCCGGGGGGTGGCTCCCGGCGGCACTCGGGGGCCAAACAGCTCGCGCCGGAGATCGACCAGCGCCAGGGTTTCGAGCACGCGCGGACGGGGGTTCCGGGAGGGGAACCGGCTCCAGCGGAGGGTCGACCAGCGTTCGCGCACCAGGCGGCGCTGCCACCCAGACCAGGCCAGGCCTGTCAGTCCCGCCAGCAGCGCCCACGCATGTCGGCCCCCCCAGGCCACGACTTCCTGCAGGCCCTGCCACAGCCGTTCCAGCAGCGTCGTCGGGGTCGTCAGCAGGTCGTAGCCTGGGGACGGCTCGAGCTCCAGCCAGGTCCCCGCGCCGACATAGACTTCGGCCCAGACGTGCACATCGCGGGGAGCAACGGGCGTGGAGCGCGACTTGGCGTCGTACCGCGCGGGGTCGGCGTAGAAGCCTGAGACCAGCCGGGTCGAGTAACCCAAACCCCGCAGCAGCAGTGCGGCGGAGCTGGCAAACAGGTAATCGGGACCGTGTCTGCCGGTTTCCAGAAACTCGCGGATCGAGAGCGGAGGCGTGGAGGTGGAGGTCGTGCCTGAGATGACTGTCCCCCCGGTCTTGAGGCGTTGGCAGATCGCGGCGATTTGGGGGGCACCGGGGGGCAGCCCCGCCGTCCACTCGCGCGCCGTCTGACGCAGCCATTGCGAGTCGGCATCGTCACCCAGCAGCCGGTAGCGGTCCTGGGCGGTGGTGGAGATGCGGTCGATGGTCGACAGTCGCGCAGGTTTCAGCGGACGGGATTGCAGCTGGATGACCGTGCTGTCGGGAATCGCTTGGCGGGGCATGCCCAGCACGGTCTCCTGGTGCCAGACGAAGAACTCGGGCTGGTCGACCCGATCGATATGCACCCCCAGCGGATGCCAGGGGGTGGGGATGCGGTTGGTGTCGAGCCGCTGGATCCGCAGCAGGTGCAGATCGTGCCCCACCGCGAGTCCCGCCCCGGAGACGGTCGGGATGCGGATCCAGGGGCGTCCCGAGACCTGCTCGACCTGAAACGGGGGGCGGTTGTTCCTGGTTGGTTCGGCCAGCCAGGTGGTGCCGTCAAACAGGTCGAAGACCTCCAGCCGCAGATGCAGCGGGGTCCGTCCGACGAGGTGAAACAGGGCGGGCTGGGGCTGATCGGGCAGTTCACCCGGGCTGCGGCGTCCCTCGCGGACCGTACTGAACTCGCGGCCCGCCGCGCCCGACTGGGCCATCCGCTGCTCGACTTCCAGCTCGAGTGACGGGGGCAGGGCGACCGACCGGTCGGCACTGCGGCGGGGGGGAGGCTCGCCGTATTGGTCGTTGAAGATGTCGTACAGACTGGGGCGGTCGGAATCGAGAAACAGTTCACTGTCGACCGGCCCAAAGCTGCGGGCATCGTGCTTTCCCGCCACCAGCATGTCGCCGTCGTGAACACCCTGCCGGGCGTTGGGGTCAAAGGCTCCCGTGCCCCCCGACGTGGGGAACAGGCTGCCCAGGGGCCCGCGGGGGTTGTAGGGCTGCAGGGCGGCCAGCACGAGAAACCCCGCGAGCGCGGCCGGAATGACCAGGGACCAGCGCAAGGTGGCCCGCCGGACCGTCTGGGCAGAGAGGGTGCCGGTCAGTCCCTGCCAATACCAGGCCACCAGCCAGCAGCTTCCCGCGAGCACATAGAGCAGCAGCCAGACCCAGGGAGTGCTGCCCTGGTCGACCGAGACCGAAAAGAGCACGAGAAACAGGCTGAAGGCGACCCCCAGGGGCTGGAGTTGCCGATGCCGGTCGAGGGCCGCCAGCACCACCACCACGTTCCGCAAAATCAGCAGCAGATGCAGTTCGACGGCGAGGCCCTGCCCCGCGAGGCTCCAGAGCCAGCCTTCGACGAAGGCGGCGGCGAACGCGGTGAACACCAGCGAGATGGCCGCGAACCGAAACAGTTCGCGCGAGCGGGCCAGCCAGCCCAAAACGAACTGCAGGCCAAGCATCACGCCCAGAAAGACCAGCGTCTGGCCCACTCCCGTGGACCACCCCCCACCTCCCCCGTGCAGGGCCCGCTGTGCCAGCAGGCAGCCGGTGAGGGCCAGCACCACCCCCCAGATACGGGTGGGAGACAGCCCGGAAGGGCGAGCGCGATCCGCGTGGGAGACCGCGTCAGCGGGAGACAGCGAGACCATGACAGCTCTGCTCCCATTGTTGCCGGAACGAAAGTTCCAACGCATCCCACTGCTGACGGGTCTTGCGCAGGGTGTGCTGGTCGTCAACCAGGTCGGGCAGGGGCTCTTCCGGCCCGGCTGCGGCCGGCAGGTTCAGCCACACCGCCACCCCCGCGGACTTCGTCGGCGACGTTGCCGCCGCCGCATCGGCCGGCTGGCAGATCACGAACCAGCCCGAATGCTGGCCTTCGCCCCGCATGGCAGACCAACCCCGGGGGGTGGTGCAGATGATGCGGAACCCCCGGCTGCGAGCCGCGGTGCTGGGCTGTGACGGGCGGGCCAGGCCAGTGAGGGGAAGTCGGGCCAGCCGATCGAGCCACCGCTGCCGGGAGTTGCCCTCAGCCAAGATCGGGATGGTTTCGCCGGCCACCCAGAGGTCGACCGCGGCATGCTGGGCGTGGAGGGCGGAGCCGAGGCTGGCGGCCGCCCGGATGGTCCATTCGAGCGTGCCGTTGGGGCCAGGGGGGGAGTGCAGGTGGGGATCGAGTTGGAGTTCGATGGTGACGGAGGCCTGGGCGGCGGCCTGGCGCTCGGCGGTGATCAGCCGGCCTTGCCGGGCCGTCTGCATCCAATGGACGCGGCGCAGCGAGTCGCCCGGGCGAAACAAACGGGTTCCCGTGAGGTCTCCCTGATCGCCAGTGCGGCGTGGGGCCAGGCGTTCCGACCATTCGCGGAGGTCGGGGGCATCGGGGATGGAGGCCAGGGGGTTGATGCGGGGCCAGACCAGCAGGGGATGGTGCACCGTGACGGCAACCGAGGCTGACCAAAGTCCAAACGGGAACGAGGTGGTCAGCCGGGCGGGAGCGCAGGGAAATTCTCCCCGACTGTCTGGAACGAAATCGAGCTCGAAGCGGTTGGTGCACCAACCTCCCACCCGGGCCAGGGCCCAGGCGGGTTCGACGCCTGGCCAGCGTCGGAAGCCTTCCCGCAGAGACAAGCCCCAGACCGGCCACGGACACCGATTGACAATCTCCAGCACCACGGGCGTCGGTTCGCCCTCGGTGGCCCGGTGCTGCTGGAAGTCGAGGCGGGCCCGCAACCCCCGCAGCGACAACCACGGCCAGAGGCCCCCCAGCAAGAGAACCAGCGTCAGGCCGCACACCAGGATCCACGCCGTCGCCGTCAGGTAAATCGCCGTCGCCAGCGACATCACCAACCCCAGGAACAACGGAACCGAAGGATGTTTCAGCCAATACACCCAGCGATTGGCCCCCGGGCAGAAGTCGTGCGTGAGGAGGTCAGCCAGACGGGCAAGTCCAGGAAGCAATCCGAAAATCCACCGGGGAGGAGGCATGCCGCAGCCGCAGTTCGAACAAAGATGCACACTGTATGCAAAAATACATACTACACTTCAGAAGCGTTGGAATAAAAGCGCAGGATTCGCATGTGGTGCTACAGTTCACCATTCGGGGGAGCGGCGTGACGAGCCGGCCCGGTCCTTCCGGGACGATCACCGGATGAGCCGTGGACTACGGCAATCGCACCGGGGTGTGGGGTGTGGGGTGTGGGGGGGGGCGATGCCTCCGCCGCCCCCCCGTGTCCGGTTGTCGATCACGAGTCTGTCAGTTGGCCGCGGTCCGCGACCCCCACCACAGGTACGCCGACCGAATCAGCTTGCCGATTTCAATCAGGCTGACCGGAATGAACGCCAGCACGGCGATCAGCAGCCAATCGTGCCCTTCCAGCGGGGCGGTCTCGAAGACACGGTCGCCACCGGGGATGGTGACCACCGCGAACTGCAGCAGGGCCGAGACCAGAATGGCCCCCAGCAGGTGCGGATTGCTGAACAGCCCGATCTCGGGAACGGAGTGATGGTGGCTGCGGCAGGCGAACGCGTACAGCAATTGCGAGAACGCGGCGACGCAGAAGGTGATGGTCTGGGCCCGCTGCGGGTCTTCGGGATGGGCGTTGCGGGCCCACAGGTAACCGATCAGGCAGACCCCGGCGATCAGCGTGCCGTGCAGCAGGATCAGCAGCCCCCGCGACAGGGTGATGACCGACTCCCGCGGCGGGCGGGGAGGGCGTCGCATGATGTCTTTTTCGGGTTTTTCCATCGCCAGTGCCAGGGCCGGCAGGCCGTCGGTCACCAGGTTGATCCACAACAACTGGATTGGCTGCAGAGGGGAGGGGAGGCTGAACAGCGCCGAGATGAACATCAGCAGCACTTCGCCCGTGTTGCAAGACAGCAGGAAGTGGATGAACTTCTGGATGTTGTCGAAGATGCCCCGTCCCTCTTCGACGGCGTTCACAATCGAGGTGAAGTTGTCGTCGGTCAGGACCATGTCCGACGCCTCTTTGGTGACGTCGGTCCCGGTAATGCCCATCGCCACGCCAATGTCGGCCGCCTTGACCGCCGGGGCGTCATTCACTCCGTCACCGGTCATCGCCACCACCTGCCCGCGCGACTTCCAGGCCTGCACCACCCGCAACTTGTGTTCGGGTGAGACCCGGGCGTAGACGGCGATCTGGTCGACCTGCCGGGCCAGTTCGGCATCACTCATGGTGTCGAGTTTCGCACCGTCGATGGTCTGATCGTCCGGGCCGGCCAGTTTCAGCTCGCGGGCCACGGCAGTGGCGGTCTCGGGATGGTCGCCGGTGATCATGACCGGGCGAATCCCCGCTGTCCGACAACTGGCGATCGACAGGGCCACCTCTTCCCGGGGAGGGTCGATCATCCCCGCCAGACCGGCGAACACCAGTCGTTCCTCACGAGGCTCGTGGTACTCTTCCGGGGTGACTTCGCGGTAGGCGAGGGCCAGCACCCGCAGGGCCTGGCTGGCCATTTGCGAGGCGGCCCGCAGGATCTGCTGTTGGGAATCGGGCGTGAGCGGCACCTCGCCCGTGGCCAACAGTTCGTGATCAGACAGCCGCAAGATGACCTCGGGAGCCCCCTTGGTGAACATCCACCGGCGTCCATCGGGGGTTTCGGTCACCACCGACATCGCCTTGCGGTCGGAATCGAACGGGATCTCGAAGACCACCTTGCCGGCAGCTGTGTCCGCCGCCTGGCCCCCTTTCATCGCCGCGACGAGCAACGCCCCCTCGGTGGGATCGCCAATGACCCGCCACTTCTGGTTGTCGGTCGGCATTGGTTCGACGCGGGCATTGTTGCAGCGGAGAGCGACTTCGAGCGATTTCCGCAGCGGTTCCGATTTCCGGGGATCGATCAGCATGCCGGTCTCGGACAGCGGCGCCTCAGCATCCAGCCGCCGGAATTCTCCCTGGGGCGCGTAACCCCCTCCCGAGACCCGCACCCACTGCTGCCCCGTGTACAGGGCCCGCACGGTCATCTCATTGCGGGTGAGGGTCCCGGTTTTGTCGGAACAGATCACCGTGACCGAGCCGAGCGTCTCAACGCTTGGTAACCGGCGGATCAGCACATTGCGCTGCACCATCCGCCGCAGTCCGAGGGCCAGGGCCATCGTGACAACCGCGGGCAGACCTTCGGGAACGGCGGCCACCGCCAGGCTGATTGAACGGACCAACACATCCAGCAGGTTGCCGGTCCGGCGGATCTCGAGCAGAAAGACCACCACCACGATCGAGAGGCAGCCAATCACCAGGATCTTGCCGAGTTCCCCCAGGCGGCGCTGCAGGGGGGTCGGTTCGGTCTCTTGCCGCTGGAGCAGACCGGCGATGCGGCCCAGCTCGGTCTGCATCCCGGTTTCGGTCACCACGGCCTCGGCCTTCCCCGCCGCCACGACCGTGCTCATGAAGAGCATGTTCACCCGGTCCCCCAGCGAGGTCTCAACACCGAGCGCATCGGAGGGCGCTTTGCCCACCGGGACCGACTCGCCGGTGAGGGAGGCCTCCTGCACCCGCAGTCCGAAGCCCGAGACCATGCGGGCATCGGCGGGAATGCAGTCTCCCGCCTCGACCTCGATGTGGTCTCCGGGAACCAACTGCGTGGCGGGAATGACTTCCGTCCGCCCGCTGCGACGGACCCGAGCGGTCGGGGCCGAGAGCCGGGCCAGCGCCGCCAACGCCTTCTCGGCCCGATGTTCCTGCAAAAAACCGATGACACCATTCAATAAAATGATGGCAAGGATGGCCGCCATGTCGGCCAGGTCTCCCAGCATCCCCGAGATGACGGCGGCGGCGATGAGGATCCAGACCACGAGTTCATTGAACTGGGCGAGGAACTTCTTCCACAGCGGTTCGGGGGGGGCCTCGGAGAGGGCGTTGGGACCGAACCTGGCCTGAAGGTTGGCGATTTGTGACTCAGCCAACCCGGTGGGATCGCTGGACTCCAGCCGCCGCAGCAGGTCACCCAGCGGCTGCGCGTGTGACGGAAGTCTCTGGGAAGAGTCAACTTGCGGGTGAGACGCAGACGCGGTCGGGTTCACAATCGAAGCCGGGGTTGGTAGTGCTGGATGAATCTGAGTACAAACAGAGAATGGCCCCCCCCGATGCTCCAGCTGAAGACCCGGAATCCGAGAGAACCCACTCTCCAGCCGTACAACGCAGGCACCAACCATTTGGTGCACTGCAAAACGGTGAATTCCGATTGCTTTTGATCGGAAACATCCTCTCGATGTTGGGAATGCAGGCCCTGCTGACCACGGTCGCCTGGGAGGTGTTCCAGCGGACGCGGGAGGTCTGGCCCCTGGCCATGCTGGGTCTGGTGCAGTTTGTACCCGTGATGCTGCTGTGTCTGCCCGCCGGGCAACTGGTGGACCGCTTCGAACGCCGGCGGGTGCTGTTGTGCGCCGTGCTGGTGTTCCTGGGGGGAGCCCTGATCCTCACTGTCAACTCGGCCCGACAGGGACCGCTGTGGATCACCTACATCACGCTGGCCCTCGTGGGGGGAGCCCGGGCCTTCGCCCAGCCCGCCCGGGCCGCGCTGTTGCCTGAAATTGTTCCCCGCGAGTCGTTCGCGAATGCCGTCGCCTGGAGCAGCGGCAGTTTCCAGTTCACGATGGTGGCCGGGCCCGCCCTGGGGGGGTGGCTGACCTATCTGACCGGGAGGGCGACCGAGGTTTACGCACTGACCGCGCTGTGCTGTGTGATCTATCTGGGGTGTCTGCTGCGGATCACTCCGCGGCCCCGGCCGGCCGGTCGCGAACCGATCACGCTGCGCTCTTTGGGAGCGGGGTTGGCCTTCGTGTGGACCAACCGTCTGATCCTGGCCGCGATTGCGCTCGACATGTTCGCCGTGTTACTGGGAGGAGCGACCGCGATGATCCCGGTGTATGCCGACGTGATCCTCCACACCGACTCTCTGGCGATGGGTTGGCTGCGATCGGCTCCCGGCGCGGGGGCGGTGCTGATGTCGCTGATCCTCACATTGCGGCCCCCGTTGCAGCGGGCGGGGCGGGCCCTGTTGTGGGCGGTGGTGGTGTTTGGCCTGATGACCATCGGGTTTGGGCTCTCGCGGACGTTCCCCCTGTCGATGGCCTGCCTGTTCGCGTTGGGGGCCGCCGACATGATCAGCGTGGTGATCCGCAACACCCTCGTGCAGATGCAGACTCCCGACGCCATGCGGGGGCGGGTCTCGGCGGTGAATGGCCTGTTCATCACCGCTTCGAACGAACTGGGAGAGTTCGAATCGGGACTGATGGCGCATCTCTTCCGGCGTGAGTCCGACCCGACATTCGGGCCCCAGGTGGCGGTCGTGTCCGGCGGGGTGGGGACGATTCTGGTGGTGGCACTGGTCGCCTGGCTCTGCCCGGCCCTGCGGCAATACGGCGACATCACCACGCGCAAGACTTCGCAGGATTGAGACCAGACGCCTCGAAGCTCACCCCGCGTCGCACTTGCGACAAACTGGAAGTTCGTCGCCACGGCGTACGATAGGTTTTCAACCTGTCGGTCGTTGGACGTGGTCCACAGAAAGATCGTCAACCCGTCCCCGTAGCCCAACACGACCCGCCGGCCCAACCGCCTACCTCGCAGAGGTTACTTCCCTCAGCCCAGGGTTGCCTCTCCAGCGGCTACCCTGGGTGACCGCCCCACAACCACGGCCTGTACCCTGTCAGGGTTCCTTTCCAAACGGTGTGATGGGGATTGTGCGATGGGCCACCA
>CAIOTJ010000194.1 GCA_903861195.1 uncultured Planctomycetaceae bacterium
GAGTTTGCTGGAAGAGGCCTGCCATGTGGGGGTCCGCCGGGTGGTGTTTGCCGCTTCCGGGGGAACCGCGTATGGCGAGACGCAGTTGCCGGCCACGGAAGATTGGGTCCCCTCTCCGACTTCGCCCTACGGCATCGCCAAACGGGTGGGCGAGCAATACCTCGAGTTCTTCGTCCGCGAGCATGGTCTGGAGGGAGTCGTGCTGCGGTATGCCAACGTGTATGGCCCCCGGCAGAACCCCCACGGCGAGGCTGGGGTGGTGTCGATTTTCTGTCAGCAATTGCTGCTGGGTCATCCGGCGCGGCTCAACGACGAAGGGCGTTGTGAACGCGATTTCGTCTATGTTGGCGATGTGATGCGAGCCAATCTGCTGGCGCTGTTGTCTCCGCTGCCGCGGCCTTACATGACCCTCAACATTGGCACTGGCCGATCGACTTCGATCCTCGAGCTCGAGCAGCTGGTGCGGGGACTGCTGTCGGAAATCTCGGGCCGAACCTTCCCAGCGCCCGTCATGGGCCCCCGCCGAGAGGGAGATCTGATCCGCAGCGTTCTCAACGCCGATTTGGCCCGCCAGGTTCTGGGCTGGCAGCCCGAAGTCTCGCTGGAACAGGGCTTGCGGGAAACCGTCCGGTGGTTCTACGAACGCTCGACACAGCTTCCCGTTTCGTCCAGCCCGGCGATCGGTAACGCCGTGCCCGCCGCCTTGTCTTGAGGCAAATCCTCGACTTTGTGTGGCCGAGACGGCGACCCAGGCGCCGTGTTTGAAGGACGCGTGTGCCTACCGGTGCGTCTGCCTACCGGTGCTTGTGCCTACCGGGGCGTGTGCCTCCCGGGTCGTGAGGCCGGGACAGAGTCGCCACGCGAGATGGAGTTTTCCCTCCTGCCTCGCGACTCAACGGGGCCTGTCGAGCGAGCGGCTACGTCAGGTTCGCCCAACCTCCGGGCTCAATGACCGGTGGGCAATGTTTGGGAAGAACCGACCGAAGAACGGCTCGGCAGGGGAGTCAGCCGCTGCGATGACCGATCCCACGGGCAGCCTTCGGGGCCGTAGCTCACCGTGCCCGGCGGCTGATCTGTGATCGCATACACCACCACCCGGCGAAGACGGGTTCCGCGTGTTGAGAACTCGAGGATCCGCACCCTCTCCAGACCCGGCGCAGAACACAGCTGATTGACGAACTCGTACGGGAGCGCGGGTTTACCCGGCTGCGGGCGCTCGATGAGCAGCCAATGCACCCCCGACCGCAACAGGCGTTGCCGAACCAGTTCGACATCGGGATCGGCTCCCATCCAGAGCGCGGCGGGAATGACCTGTTGCTGAAACCCGGGATCGGCCAACCGCAGGTAGTAGATCAGCAGGCCATCCAGCTCTCCGTAGTAGAAGACCGGTTGGCGGGGGGCGAATTCCAGGACCTCCGCCACGATCTCCCGCATCCCACGGGTGTCGGGAACCTGCGGGGGAACCCGTGCCATCCAACCCAGGCCGGCCAGTGCGGCCAGCCCACTCCAGAACCAGGTGGTCAGCCCCGAGGGGACCAGGCGGGCCACGACGTTGCGATGCCATTCCCGGCAGCCGACGGCCAGAGCAATCACCACGGCTGGCAGGCAAATGAGGGCGTAACGGACGTCTTTGGCCCAGATCAGCGTCAGCAGCACCAGGCAGACACCCAGCCAAACAGCCATCAGTTTCAACTCGCGCCAGCAATCGGACAGACGCGGCAGGCATCCCAGCAGGGCAATCGCCGTCAGGCCAAGCACGGGGTACCCCGACAGTTCATCGAGGCGCGAGACATAAAACTGGGTGGAATAGGCGTCCCACAGCCGGCTCAGGTCAACTTGGGCCTGCCGAAAGTGGTTGCCGCGCTGGTAAAGCAGCACGAACACCGGAATCAGCAGCAGCAAAAACCCCAGCCACACCCAGAGCGCCGCAGGCCGCCACAGCCACCCGGGACCGCGCTCGAGCAGGATCCACAACAACCCCACTGGTCCCAGAATGGCCATCAGCGGGTGCGTCAACACCGCCAGGCTTCCCAACCCAATGGCCAGCCAGAACTGGCGACCCAGACTGGGCTGCTCCAACGCCCGCCGCAGGTGGTACAGCGCACCCATGCCCAGTGCGGTCGCCAGCAGGTTGGTCATCCCGGCCTGCATCCAGATAAAGACTCCCGGCATCAGAAACAGGCTGGCCGCCAACCACCCCGAACTGATCGAGACCCAGCGCCGCAGCCACTGCCAAAGCCAGCCCACGAGGGCCAGTGCAGAGAGCAGCGAAACCCCCTTCGGCACCCCGGGGGTCAGTCCGAAGATCGCGTACCCAACGGCCGAGACGAGATGGTAGACCGGGGGATAGTTGGTGATCGTGAGGGCGGGGTATCGGGCATAGTAGGCCCAGGCGAAGTCGACCGGATGCTTCCAATCGGAACAGGCCAGGTCGTGCCAAAACACTCCGTTGAGCGCATGACGCGGCGCGTCTCCCTGGAACCACAACCCGTCGTTGTCCCGGAAGGCCACCACCAACATCAGCCACACCGCAATCAGGAACAGCCCCTGGGCCAGACCCTGTCCGTCGCCAGAAGGTCTCTGCCCCACTGCGGTTGGGTCGGTCCCCGAGGGCCGTACAAGATTGGTTTGTGTCTCGTGCATCCGGCAAAGGGTTCGAGGGAATTGCCGCCCCGGCCGGTCGATTGGCACACAGACGCCCACCGACCAGGGCCTCGAGGGCAGGTTCGTGACCGAGAGTTTAGAACACGCCCCCCCCTGTTGGGCATTCGTCCGGGGTTGGGCCGCTCTCATCTCCTGCCAAATCGACACTGTCATTTCCGCAGAATCGCCACAATCCCCCAGCTCTCTCTCCCGCCGCCGTCCGCCTCGCGACCCGAGGCCATTTGGGCAGGATCCCTCCGGACTGGAAAACCACTCCCGGCTTGCCGAGAATTTGACATGGCGGTGGTTTGTCCTGCTCCCTCGTGGAAAGTCGTCTCATGAGCCGTTCTCCGAAGATCCCTTCCGGCGAGATCACCCCGGAGGGGGACTATTTTGACCGCCGCCGATTCCTGCGGGGGGGCTTGCTGGCGGGCAGTGTGCTAACGACGGGCACGGCCTACCGGCTGTTGAATTCGCCCGGAGGCGAAGAGATTGAGACCGCCCCTCTGCGGGACCTCGTGAGCAGCACGGGGGAGACAGCGGCGGGGCCGCAGCCCTCGTTGACCACCACCGAGCCCGCCGCGAATGGGGGTGCCGGAAGTGCGACAGGGGGAACCGAGCCCCTCCCCGGAACGCCCATCGCCTCACAGCCACCGCCAATCCAACCGGTCGTCGAACCGGCCCCGGTGGACCCGCCCCCGACCCCGCCGGCGGCGGTGACGACCACTCCCCCCGAGGTCCCGGCGAACGACCCGTTTGAGACGCCGACAGAATCGCCGGCCCCGGACGCCGCGGTGGCATCCGCCCCAGCCGAGCCCGAGGCAGACCGGGCGGGCTTCTCGACCGAAGAGAAACAAACGCCGTTCCGCAACATCGCCAACTACAACAACTTTTACGAGTTCACCACGAGCAAAGAGCGGGTGGCGGCGGCGGCCCGCCGGTTCCAGCCCCGTCCGTGGTCGGTGCAGGTCGATGGCCTGGTTCAGCAACCGCGCGAGTTCGACCTCGAAGAGATTTTGCGGCTGGCCCCTCCCGAAGAACGCATCTACCGCATGCGGTGTGTGGAGGGCTGGTCGATGGTCATTCCGTGGGCGGGGTTCTCTTTGTCGCGGCTGCTGAAGCAGGTGGAACCACTGGGGAAGGCCCGCTATGTCGCCTTTCAGACGCTGCACGATCCCCAGCGCATGCCGGGGCAGAAGGTTCCCGTGCTGGAATGGCCCTATGTGGAGGGGCTGCGTCTCGACGAGGCCCTGCACCCCCTCACCCTGCTGGCGAGCGGGCTGTATGGCAAGGAACTTCCCAATTCGTGCGGTGCGCCGCTGCGGCTGGTGGTTCCCTGGAAGTACGGATTCAAGGGGATCAAGTCGATCGTCCGGATCACCCTCACCGAGAATCAGCCCCCCACCAGCTGGAACGTGGCCGCGCCTTACGAATACGGCTTTTACGCCAACGTCAATCCCGAGGTCGACCATCCCCGCTGGAGCCAGGCAACCGAGCAGCGCCTGGGGGAATTCGGCCGGCGGAAGACCGTCCTGTTCAACGGCTATGCCGACCAGGTGGCGCACCTGTACGCGGGCATGGATCTGCGCCGCTGGTTTTAAGTGGCCCCGCGCCGGGAATTCCGGCACATTTCCCCTGCCATCGACTTTCTGCCGAGAATCGCATGTCGTCCGAGATCCAATTCATCCGGCTGCTGGTGTTGCTGAACGGAGCCGTCCCCGCCGCATTGCTGGCGTGGGACGCCCTGCGGGGAGAACTGGGAGCGAATCCCATCAACTTCGCCATCCGCACGACCGGGACGCTGGCGCTGATTTTCCTGGTGCTGACTCTGGCGGTGACTCCCCTGGTGCGGCTGGCCGGCTGGAACTGGTTCACCCCCAACCGGCGGGTTTTGGGGCTCTACGCCTTCTTCTACGCCCTGGCCCACTTCCTCATCTTCTTCAGCCTCGATCGCGAACTGTCGCTTTCCAGCACTCTTTCGGAGATGGCGCTGCGTCCCTACCTGGCGGTGGGCTCGCTGGGGTTGCTGTTGATGGTTCCCCTCGCGGTCACCTCCACCAACCGCATGATCCAGCGGTTGGGAACTTCCCGCTGGAAACGGCTGCACCGCCTGACCTATGTTGCCGCGATCGCCGGGGTGGCCCATTACACGATGCTGGTCAAGGCCGACCTGCGTTGGCCCCTGGCGTTCGCGGTACTGCTGATGGTGCTGTTGGGTTGGCGGGCGTATACCGCCGCGACCGGTCCCGCTCCGCGGCCTCCGGGCCCGGCGGGGCGCACGCCGCGTCGTTCCGCCCCTCTGCCCGACACGGCCGGCTGAGTTTCGCAACGCCAGGGCCCGGGCGGGCCAGGTCGCCCCTCACGAAATTCTGCGGGGGTGCATCTTGTCCACGATGCCCTCGGCATACGCGAACAGGGCGGGTGTTCCACCGGTGTGGATCAGCACGATCGACTCCCCGGCCCGATACCGCCCCGCCCGCACGTCGGCCATCAGCCCCGCCAGCGCCTTGCCGCTGTACATCGGATCGAGCAGGATCCCCTCGGTGCGGGCCAGTGTCTCGATCGCCTCGATCCCTCCCTCCGAGAGCTTGCCGTAACCGGGGCCGATGCAGTCGAACCGCACGTCGATGTCGGCGGAGGTCATGCCCAGATCGAGCCCCACCAGCAGCCCCGCCTGTTGGGCAATCTCGGCCATGTCTGCCTGGGTGTCGTAGGGCCATTGGATGGGGGCCACGCTATGCACGGCACAGTCGAGCCCCAGGGCTTTTTGCGCCAGGGCCACTCCCGCCCCGGTCGAACCGGCCGAACTGGTGTAGATGGCCCGCGGGGCAAACCCCTGGGAGGCTCCCTGTTCGACAATCTCGGCCACGCACAGCAGATAGCTGACCGCCGCGAGGGGTTTGCAGATGTGTTTGTCCCATCCGTAGACCTTTCGTCCCCGGGCCCGGTGCGCCTCGGTCTCGCGGGTGATGCGGGCGTCGAGCTCGGGACCGATCTTTTCTTCGACGATGTCGACCTGGGCCCCCACCAGGTAATCGAGCAGCAGGTTTCCCTGGATCTTGTCGGGGCCCTGCGCGGGGCCGCCCCGTCCCAGCACCAGGTGAATCTGCAGCCCCGCCCGGGCACAGGCGGCCGCGGTCTGCCGACAGTTGTTGCTCTGGATGCCCGCACCCCACACCAACAGATCGGCTCCCTTGCGCAGGGCGTCGGCAATCAGGAATTCATTATGGCGGGTCTTGTTTCCCCCCATCGCCAACCCAGTGCAGTCGTCCCGCTTGATGTAGATCTTCGGCCCCCCCAAGAGCGCGGTCAGCCGGGGACAGTATTCGAGCGGGGTGGGATAGTGCCCCAGCAAATAGCGGGGCAGCCGGTCGACATGGGCGCGCAACTGCGGGGTCGAAAGAGAGGCACGGGTGGCCATGGCGGGAAGACTCGCGGAAGGTGAACACTACGGGAGGTCGCGCTGTCGTTAGCCTATCGACCCGACACCGTCTGGCAAAACGTCAGTCCCCGATTTTCCTGTGACCCCCACCGCGGACACTGACGATCGGATAGAATTCGGCAGTGTCCCCTCTGCCGTTCCTTCCCCGGACATCCCGTCATGAACAACCTCCCCTCGGTCGAACTGCTCGAGCAAATGCACGCCTTTCCGTGCCAGTTCACCTTCAAGATCATCGGCAAGACCGAGGATGGATTTGTGGCCCGAGCCCTGGCGACGGTTCGTGAACAGCTGGAATTCGAGGTCGATCCCCCCTTTCGGGTCCGGCACACCGCGGGGGGCCGCCATGTCTCGCTGACCATCGAGCCCGAGGTGCAAAACGCCTGGGAGGTCCTGGGTGTCTACCAGGCCGTGAGGAACCTGCCGGGCCTGGTCTGCCAGTTCTGAGGCCAGGCCCCCTCAGGCGATCACGGCGTCGATGACCTGGCCTGCCACGTCGGTCAGGCTTTCCTGGCGTCCCTGGTGGAAGTAGGTCAGCCGGCGGTGGTCAAACCCCAGCAGGTGCAGAATCGTGGCGTGAATGTCATGCAGGTGAGCCCGGTTTTCGACCGCCTCAAAGCCCAGTTCGTCGGTGGCCCCGTAGTTCATTCCTGCGCGCACGTTGCCCCCCGCCAGCCACATCGAGAAGCCATAGGGGTTGTGATTGCGCCCCGGCTCTCCCCTCCCTTCACTGAACGGCATGCGGCCGAATTCTCCTCCCCAAACCACGAGCGTGCTGTCGAGCAACCCGCGCTGGGCGAGGTCGGCCAGCAGGGCCCCGATCGGCTGGTCGACCTCGCCAGCGTGTTGTCCGTGGTTGGTCTCGATGCTCTGGTGGGCGTCCCAGGTCTCTTCGAGGTGGCCGCCTCCCGAGTAGAGTTGCACGAACCGCACTCCCCGCTCGACGAGCCGGCGGGCGACGAGGCAGTTGCGGCCGAACTCGTCGGTGGGGGCCTTCCCCACGCCGTAGGCATCGAGCGTCGCCTGGGTCTCCTGCGCCAGATCGACCGCTTCGGGGGCCTCCGACTGCATGCGGAAGGCCAGTTCGTAGCTGTTGATGCGGGCGGCGAGTTCCTGCCCGCCGGGGCGTTCGTCGAGGTGCCGCTGGTTCAGCTCGGCCAGCAGGTCGAGCTGGCGTCGTTGCGCCGTCCGGTCGAGGTGGGCAGGACCGCGCAGGTCGAGCACCGGGTCTCCCACAGGGCGGAAGAGAGTTCCCTGAAAGGCCCCCGACATGAAACCGCTCGACCAGTTGGGCTGTCCCGAAATGGGACCGCCGCGTTTGTCAAGAATCACCACGTATCCTGGCAGATTCTGGTTCTCTGTGCCGAGGCCATACACGGCCCAGCTCCCCAGCGAAGGACGGCCGATGAAGGTCTTGCCGGTGTTCATCGCGACCAGGGCCGAGCCGTGCGCGTGGCTGTCGGTATGGCAAGAGTTGATGATCGCCAGCTTGTCGGCATGTTCGCGGACGTTCGGGAAGAAGTCCGAGATCATCAGGCCGCTCTGTCCACCGGGGCGGAACGGGCGGAAGCTGGGGGTCAGAAAGCCCACTTTCCGGCCCCCCGAGTTGATGAACTTTTTCCCTTCGGGCAACGGCTGCCCGGCGAATTTTTCGAGCACCGGCTTATAGTCGAACGTGTCGACCTGGCTGGGGGCCCCGTTCATCATCAGAAAGATCACCGACTTCGCCTTGGCGGAGAAGTGCGGTTGGCGTGAGGCGAGGGGATTGAGCACGGCCTGACCCTCGGCCGCCTCGGCCCCCCGGACGGAGGTTCGAAAACCATCCTGCGTTAGCAGGGCGGCCAGGGCGGTCCCGGTGAAGCCGCCTCCCATCTCCCACACAAACTCCCGGCGGGTCAGCCCGCACGGGAACCGGGGAGCAGTCAAAGGGGGGGACACACTCGGACGGGACATGGCGCAATTCCCGGAAGTGACGGGCGGGGAACAACGGGTTTAGCAGACTGCACGGGGGGATGGGCGTCAAGCGAGGCGGGCACGGGGCCCGCGCAAAGCGGGTTCCGGCGGGCCGAGATCAATCAAATTGCCTGGGGGCGGGCTGTCACGTTCTCACCGCCAAGCGGGTGGGCGGTTATGGGAAGCAGAGGCGAGTTCCTGAATGGCATTCCGGTTTCCGATGTCTCAAGGCGTCGGTCAGCCCCGGTTCTCGATCGCCTGATGGAAGAAGGATTCGAATCGCACTGCCGCCACGTCCAGTCCGAAGAGCTCCCTCGCCCGCTGATGCCCGCGCATCCCGAGATTCCATGTCCGTTCGCGATCGCCCAGTAGAGTTTCCAGTGTCTTGGAAAGAGCGGCTACATCGCCTGGAGGAACCACGGCTCCGGTTTCGTTGTCTGCCAAGGTTTCGGGCAGACCACCGGTTGACGAGGCCAGAACGGCAACCCCCTGCATCTGCGACTCGACCGACATCATCCCGAGTGGTTCCTCCCAGAGCGAAGGCATGCAGACCACCCAGGCCGACCGGATGGTGTGCTGGGTCTCGGCGTGCGACCGGCGACCACGGAACTCCACCCGATCGCTCATTCCGAGTTGTTGGGACAATTCCCGCAGGGAACTCAACTGCGGTCCATCCCCCAGCAAAATCAGTTGGGCCCGTGGTTGACTTCGGGCGATCTTGGCAAAGGCGCGGATCAGGATGTCGAATCCCTTGTCGGGCACCATTCGTCCGGCGGCCAGCACCACGGGATCGGAGGCCATGTCAGTTCGCGGAGAGACCACCGGTGTCCCCGGGTAGATCACGGCGGGATTGACCAGATGCGCAGCGCCAAACTGCTTGAGCCGCCGGGCGACCGCGTGGCTGATCGCGGCGACCCTGCTGAAGCGGTTACCCCACGCCTGGTCCAATTGCATCTGGAACCACATGAAGGGCCAGTCCCAAGAGGGGAGGCAACCACTCCCCACACAGACGGTGCCGGCCCGCTTCTGACAGGTCTCGCCCGAGGGGAGCCGGCGCGTTCCCAAAGGGCAGATCGCCCGATACCACTGCGCATAGTAAACGGCTGGAATTTCGCCAAATTCACGGAGGATCAGGGGCGACAACTGGGTGAGGTAAAGATTCACATGGATGACATCGGGGCGAAATTCTTCCAGGACTCTCCGCAGAGTGCGGGCTGCCGAAAAATTCAGGCTCTGGAGGGGGGTTCGAAGCGCGGTCTTGGTGCCGAAACACCGGGTGTCGGCGAATGAGTCGCCGACATCCGCACCGGCCGACGAGGTGAAAACATGAACGACATGTCCCCGCGCCCTCAGTGCCTCCCGCAGACCCAAGACAATGACCTCGGCACCGCCGTCGAGGGTGCCGTAGTCAGTAAGTACGAGAATTCGCATGCAGAATTCAGCAGTCGGAATAGGTGAGCCATGGTGGCGACACATGGTTCTGCCCAAAGGCGAATCGACACGCAACCAGAACATCGCCCTGGGGGAAATGGCATTCGAGCGCCCTTCGCCTGCCATCAAGTCTTCCTGAGAATGAAGTCCAAACCAACCGTCTGTCAAGCAAGAATGACTCGTAGGGAGAGGCCAACCTCCTTTTCGAAAGGCTCCCTCCGCAACTCCCGAAGTCGAACGAAGAGGGCGGATGCCGTGACTTGGCCAGGCTCGAAATGACTGGTCCCTCGGCAGCAGTCCGGACCAGTCGCGGTGGAGGGGGGGGGCCGACCGGCGGTCCAGCCGCGTTCGGTGGCCCCCTCGAGCTTCCGAATGCTGCGGTCGCCAAGACCGCGTGAGGGGCCGGCGTACGAATCTGCGTGCGATCGGAATGGGTCTTTCGGTTCGGAAAGACTGGCAAGATGTTGAAACAGACAGCGGTCTTGCCATCGTTACAACTGCCATCGCAGAGAGATATTTCCGACTTGGACGAGCGGTTTCCGCTTGGAGGGCTTGATGTGCGAAAGATACGATGCGTGGAAAATGGGGTTCTTGCAGACTCCCGACTCTCGATCATCTGGAAGATGCCTTCCCGCAACTGATGTCTCAGCAAAAAAGAATCCTGTTCCTGACCTCCTGTCCCCTCGTCTGGGGGGGCTCTGAGGAACTCTGGGCGGGAGCCGCGATGCGGCTTCAGCAGCGGGGGTTGCGGGTCTTCACCGGCCGCAGTGAAGCCTGGGGAGATGGGCGGAGGCATCCGCGCTGGCAGCAGTTGCGGGAGGCCGGGGTGGGAGTGAACAACTTTTCGGTCTCGGGTCTGGGGCATGCGGTTCCCGACGCATTCCGACGTTTTTTGCCGCGATTCCAGGGACCGGTCCTGCGCCTGCGCTGTCTCACACTGGCGGCGAAAATTCGCTGGCTCCGCCCCGACCTCGTGGTTATTTCGCAAGGCCAGGCGTACGACGGCTGTTTTCCTGTCCCCCTTCCCGAGGCATGTCAGTTCGCACGGGTCCCCTACGCGCTCATTTGCCAGAAGGCGGCCGAAATCCACTGGCCCCACGATCCGCTACGGACGCTCTTTCGACAGGCCTATCGCGAGGCGGCCGCGGCGTATTTTGTCTCCGAGCACAACCGGCGCACCGTGGAATGCCAATTGGCCATGCCGGTCCCCCGGGCCGAAGTGGTCCGCAATCCTTTCATGGTTCGCGCTCCCGAGGCGCTTCCCTGGCCCGAAACGTCAACCGATGTCTGGCGACTGGCCTGTGTGGCGAGAATGTGGCCTCTCGAGAAGTCTCAGGATGTGCTGCTGCAGGTGCTGGCCCAGGAAAAGTGGCGGAAGCGCCCCGTGGAGTTGAGTTTCTACGGAGAGGGTCCGATGTCGGTCGGGATCCAGGAAATGGCGAATTGGCTGGGATTGACCAATGTTCGCTTCCCCGGGTTCACCGATCCCACCGAGATCTGGCGCACCCACCATGCACTCGTCCTCCCCTCTCGGGCCGAGGGGCTTCCCCTCGCCCAGGTCGAGGCCATGATGTGCGGTCGACCGGTCATTGTGTCCGATGCCGGTGGAACGGCCGAAGTCATGCACGATGGCCAACATGGGTTTCTGGCGATCGCGGCCACGGTGGCCGCGGTCGACGACGCCCTGGAACGGGCCTGGCAACGACGCTCGGAATGGCCCGCCCTGGGGATGGCCGCCTCCCGGCACATCCGCAGCCTGTTTCCACCCGATCCGTGCGAAGACTTCGCGAATCGGCTACAGACTTTGCTCGAGCGTGGACCGGGTCAGCCCACCCCACCAGCCCCTTCCGCCTGAGTCTTCGGCCGCCGATCGACACATCACGGTTGTTCTCTTTCTGTGGCGACTGAGAGGTCTTTCCTCATGCCCCCCCGAGAAGTCCCGCAGGTGCCCAGTGCTGCCTGGCTGCAGGCCGTGCGCTGGGTGTTCGACCCCGTGCGCTACATGCAGGACTGCACGCAGACCAATCCCGACT
Organism: uncultured Planctomycetaceae bacterium; assembly: GCA_903861195.1. GTDB lineage: Bacteria > Planctomycetota > Planctomycetia > Planctomycetales > Planctomycetaceae > UBA10511. The sequence goes on from CAIOTJ010000194.1 coordinate 11,500, forward strand.
GTTTCGCGACCGCCATCTCGGGCAGCCGTGGTGACCGGGTCATCTTCGTCCAGCAACCCCGCATTCTGCAGTACCTGTTCGCTCACGACCGGCGGGAATTGTTTGCCCCCGGCGACGGCATCGCCGTGCTCGAACCCCTCATCGGCAACACGTCGGTTGTCACCCTCGAAGGGGAGCCGCACCAGCGCCGCCGCCGCCTGCTGTTGCCCCCCTTCCATGGCGAGCGGCTCCACATCTACAGCGACCTCATTGCACAGATCACACGGCACGAGGCGGCCCGGCAGCCCCTCAACACTCCCTTTCGGGCCCACCGCCTTACCCAGCAGATCTCGCTGCAGGTCATCATGCAAAGCGTGTTTGGTCTCGAACGGGGAGAGCGGTTTGAAGAAATTCGCCGGTTGCTCACCGAGGTCTTCGACACGTTCGCTTCGCCTTGGTGGTCGGCCCTGCTGTACGACCAGCGTCTGCAGCGAAACTGGGGCCCCTGGAAAACATTCCTTCAACGCCGTGACAAACTCGATGTGCTGCTGCAGGCCGAGATTGCCGACCGAATGGCCGAGAGTGAGTCATTGCGCACCGATGTGCTTTCGCTGTTGATGGCGGCCCGGGACGACAGTGGGGCGGCGATGACGCCACTCGAACTGCGCAATGAACTGATCACACTGCTGTTGGCAGGTCTGGAAACCACCTCGACAGTGATGGCCTGGGGGCTGTACTGGATCCATCGCGAACCCGAGGTTCGACGGCGGGTGCTGGAGGAACTGGCGCAGGTCTCTGCCGACGCCCCCCCCTCCGAACTGGCGCGGCTTCCCTATCTGACCGCCGTCTGCCAGGAAACGCTGCGCATCCATCCTCCGGTCCCGTTCACCTTCGTGCGCATTCCGCGGGCCGACCTCGAAATTGACGGCTGGCGATTTCCCCAGGGATGCCGCATTGCCGGCTGCATTTACCTGCTGCACCAGCGCGGCGATTTGTATCCGCAGCCGGACCAGTTCCGGCCGGAACGCTTTCTGGAGCGCAAATACACCCTTTCCGAATTCATGCCGTTCGGGGCGGGGGCCCGGCGTTGCATTGGCGAAGCCCTGGCCATGCTGGAGATCAAGGTGGCCCTCGCGACACTGTTGTTGAACCACGAATTCGCCCTGGCCGACTCGCGCCCGGAGCGGCCCCTGCGACGCGGAGTGATTTTGACTCCGGGCCGGGGGGTGCCCCTGCGAATCATCGGCCCCGGGAGACTCTCTTCGTGAACGGTGGAAAAGCCAACGGCGACGCGGCTCCCCCCGTCCGGTCACCCGCTGGTATGGGCTGGGGAACGCGTCTGGCCGGCTGGGCCGCGGTGATCCGGGCGCACGACTGGTGGACCTACAAAGTGGCGATGATCCTGGCGACAGGCTATGCCACCGCGATCGAACTGGCGGTCTCTCCCGCCAGGCTGTGGAGCACCTGGCTGTTCCTGGTGGCTGCCCTGGTGCTGGTCGCGATGTTCGCCAGTTTGATCAATGACCTCTGCGATCTGCACGAAGACCGCATTGCCGGCAAACGCAACCAACTCGAGGGGCTGTCTCGCGGACGGGTGGCCGCCTTGTTTCTGGCCTGTCTTGGTCCGGGGGGGGTTCTGTTGGGGACCCTCTGGAAGTTTCCCGCTCAGTTCGCGATCTACCTGGCGAACTGGGTGATCTTCGCCCTGTATTCCGTTCCGCCCATGCGGCTCAAGAGCCGGGCGGGGTGGGGCATTCTGGCCATCGCCCTGGGGGAAAGCCTGCTGCCGAACCTGTTGGCGGTGCTGGTCGTTGGCGCTGGCGCGGCCCGTCCGGTCCCCAGTCTGTGGATCGCGCTGGTGGGCATCTGGTCTTTTCTCGTCGGCTTGCGCAGCATTCTGTGGCATCAGTTGCGCGATCATGATTCCGACCGCGAGGCGGGGGTGGTGACGTTTGCCGTGCAGGCCGCCCCACAACGAGTACGGCGACTGGTGCGCTGGGTTCTATTCCCCCTCGAATGCGCCGCGCTGCTGGGCCTGTTGATCTGTCTTGGTCACCCCGCTCCCTGGATTGGACTGGCAATTTGTCTGTTCACCGATCTCTTGCGGAACCGACTCTCGGGACAGCCGATCGTGGTGGTCGATCCCCGTCCCCACGACCGGCTGGTTTTGTTTGAATATTACGACATGTTTTTTCCACTCGCTTGCCTGGCCGCGGCCATTGCCCAGGACGGGTGGAATGCCGTGCTGTGGTTGGTGGTGGCGACGTCGACCCCGCGCGCCGGGTGGTGGTGTCGGGAAGCTTGGATGCTGTTCCGCAGGCTGCTGGGCCGGCTGCGTCAAAGACTGTCGGCCAGATCTCAGTGCTCCACCCCGACGGGCCCGGAGGTCGACTTGTCCCGCCGCGACGATTCATAAAGCGCCAGCGCCTCGACCGCCACGGCTGTCGTCAAGGCACGCGAGCCCCAACCCGTGATGGATGGGGGAGGTCCGTCGTAGTCCAACGGGGACCCCGGCCAGCCACCATCCGCCGCCTGCTGAGACAACAGCCACCCGATTCCCCGCTCGACCAATGGGCCGCAGATGCCCAAGTGCAGCAGCGCGGCACAGGCGGCCGCCGTGGTGAAGGCCGACTCTCCCAGTTGGCCGGCCGCGGTCGCCCGCCGTTCGATCCGCTCTGCAATCAGCCGTGCCAACGAACCGAACCGGGTGATGCCCCCCGTGTAAGCCCGACCAATCGCCAGGTACAGGAACTCGGGATCGCGGTAATAGATTTCCCGCTCGAACTCCACCCCCTGGCGCACCGTGTCGACAATCCAGTCGATCGCCGGGGCCGACACCGGCGTCTCTCCCAGGTTGTGCACGATATGGGCGTTCGAGATCACATGGTATTGGCGCAGATGGCTCTTGCCCGCCTGCTTCCACGGTCCCCAAAAGCGGAAGTAAAGTCGCTTGGGGGTGAGCTCGCGCAGGCACAGCAGCCAGTAGAGTGGGTTGAGCGTCCAGACATTGCCGGGCATCATCCAGGCCAGGAACATCCCTGCGGGCAGCCGATGCAGCGCCACTAGCCAATCGATCCGCAGGCAGGGAACCTGGTGCAATCGCAGCACAATCTGGCCGAGCGAGCAGTCATCGAGATCGCATGGCACCAGCGACTGAAGCCCCCAGTAACGCCACAGTCCGGGCCATTCCCGTTGCGATCGAAGAAAGGCCACCAGCCGCCGCCGGATGGCGACCGACTCGGGTGATGGGTCCGCGCTGAGCGCCAGGGCGGCGTAGGATGTCGAGAAGACCGTTCGGTCGGAACGTTCGGGATGGAACAACTGGATCGGACAATGATCCTGGTCTCCCTGTGCCGTCCGGAAGAACGCGAGTGCCCGGTTGCGTGCCGCGACGGTTCCCAGGTTGTCTGGCAGCGGGTGCTGGAATTCACTCACCGCACAGCTCCCGACCGCTCTTGAACCCAGGTCATGTTCACGAGGCCTTTTCACGGCGTTGGGTGGACCACAAAGAGAGCGGCCAGAACGAACGGCGACTTTCCGCCAATTGCCGCTGAAATCGCGACCGGGCGTACTCGTACAGCTCTCTGTCGAAGGCCGTCAACTCATCGATCCGCCGGATGGCCTCCGGAGGAATCCCGGCGGAGTCCCGATACTTCGTGTGCTGGTCACGGTCCTTTTCGGGAGAGACTCGTTCCCTCGGCAGGGACTGGGGCGGGCGCAACCCCAGAAATCGACAGGCCATCTGCACCGTATCTTCCAGTTGCTCGAAAATCCCCACCATTTCCATTTGGTCGAGCCGACTTTTGGCCGCTTTCAGAACCTGATCCATCTGGATTTTTCCCGCCTGCATTTGGCGAAACCAGTGGTACTCGAGATACGGTATGGCCTCGGGGCTGCGGGCGATACCCTCTGGGGGGCTGGCCAGAAATGGTCGAAAATCGAGTTGCGTGCCAAGGTGAAGGCACTGCGTATTTTCGATCAATCTCGAAGCGACGGGATGATTGACGATTTCGTTCCAGTCTCCGCCGGCAAACACATCTCGAATCTCTGGTTGCTCGCTGGGCAGGTGTTGTCGCCGGGCAAAACGAATGCCGGAAACTGTGCGTTCAAACGGATCGCGGAGCACGGTGAGCGTCGAGATCGGCTGATCGAGCAAACTGAAAAGTCCGGTCCCCCAGTGTTCCATGTAAGCGCGCCGCTTCCGGACCTCTGACAGAGGCATCTGAAACAATTGATTCAAAGTGCAGTTCAGGATTTCATGGGGGGGATAATGGCTGCGTAGAGCGGCCCCCAGGGATGATCCAGCGGTCTTGGGAATGTGCAGAAAGTAGAACCGCTTTCGACGCCGAAAAAGCCCCATCGACGGTCACCCCCTCTGGCGTGGAAGCGTCCCCGCAAACTGTGCGTCCCACATCCAGTTCCGGGCTGTGCTCTGCGGGAATGAAGAACGCTTCGGCAATGCTACAGGCCTGCTGCACCCCTCGCCAAGCAGTTCACCACGCCACGCCCCAGTGCAAGTGAAGTTGGCCGAAGGAATATGGGATTTGGCGGAATGGATGGGTTGTGCGGCCCCCCGCCTGCCCCTCAGGAACCACCGAAAACCGACTGCCGGAACAAACAGACCCGCGGCGTCACTCACACTGCTTGCCCTTGGGACAGTCGTGAAAAAGAGTCACTGGCGAGAAACAGAAGCTTTTCGAGGTCAACCAGGCCGGATTCCGAGATCGAAGCGAACCCGAAATTGCGAGGCAGACCTGACTCGCGAAACTCACGACACAATTCAGGACAACCGATCGCCCGAATGACACACGATCGTGGGAGAGCCGTGCTTCGTGGCGTTTCCCTACGATGCCGCGCCCGATCTCAGGAAGAAAATCATCGACCAGAGCCGGTCGCTCTCGCCCCGTTCGATCACTTCAAGCGGCTTCAGCCCCGCGAAGGCGCTGTTGGGGGTCTTCAGCCAACCCCCGAGGGGACCAGCCTGGATGACCTCGGACAGCCCCCGTAAGAGCCGCTGCAATTCGACCAGCCGACGGGCCACCACCTCGAATGGAAAGGCCCCTTTCTCGTGAATGGCGCGCAGGCGGACCGAGATGGGGAGCAGCCGGGCGCGCGTTTTTCGGCCGCGTCGGCCAGCTCCGACAACGACCCAGCCGCTGAACCCACTTCGGAAACCGAGGCCCCGACCTGGACCGCCGCGGAAGGCACCAGCGAACCTTCCAGCCCCGCCAGATCGGCCCCACACCCCACGGTCTGGGTGAGGGGAACTCCCCTCTGGCCAGCTCCTAACGCCGGTCCACCTCCAGTGTCTACGCAGCGACAACCGCGGCCGCTCACAAACACGCCCGCCTCCCAGATCCAATATCAACCGCAAGTTGGACCTCCATCGCGACGAAGGTGCGGGGCATGGCCTGTTCCAGCGACAGTTTGTCATGCCGGTGGTGGGCCCGGGTCTCGGCCATGGCTGTCTCCGGAGTCAGCGAGGCATACACCGCCGCCAACCCCACCGGGTTCCAACGCCCGCCATATTGCTGGCTCTCCACGCCAGTCACCAGATCGTCTTTTATGGCCTAGCGGGAAGTGCTGGAGTGGACAACGATGCTGGCGAAGCCGGTGCCCAGCGCCTTCAACCCCGACCAACGCTCCGGGATTGGCGCAGGGGTGGGGTACTGCTTGGGCACGACGCGGGGGAAGCGCACGTCTGTGTTGTGGGGGACCTCTCACGCATGGCCCCCTCGCAAAACACAGGACTGAGATCCATGGCAGCGGAGAGGTGCCCGATGGCCGCCGAACGCACCAAACCGACCTCAGTTCCCTGCCGCGAATTCCTGTCGGATCGCTTCGACCCGGGCCCGGTTGACCCCCAGGTCGGAATGCCCCACGCGGGAGGCCGAGCGCACGTCGATGCGGTGTTCTTCCGGCTGCAGCAGAAATTCGAGGTCGTCGGTAAAGCGGAACAGCCGGGACCGGACCTCCGCATGCAGGTAGCGGTCGGTGGAGCTGACCAGCGTCGTTCGTGGCTGTCGCTCCACCACCGCGCGTAGCCGACGCCAGGCCGCGGCGGGGTCCCCTGTGAATTCCAGGGGGGCAATGCGATAGGCCGGGTCCTCCGTCTGACTGCCGACGGCATTGGGGGTGGTGGGCATCGGGCCCAGACGGTCGCCTGTGGCCCCCAATCCGGCAGGCCGACGGGCCAAGACGCTCAGCAGCGCGAACCACACCACGGGAAGCAGGGCCAGCACGGCGGGCCAGACGAGGATCTTCATGCGGGTTGACATCGGACCAGTCGGGTTCCTGGAAACGCGGACAAATCAATCCTTATTTATAGTGCGGGTGAAAAATGGCTGCGGGCAATTCGCGTTGCTTCACGGCCCCGTCCTGCCGTCTCTCCCCTGCCGAATCCCCTTCAATCAAACCCCGCGGTCAGCTCCTGACCCCACCGCTGGCCGACAACTCTCCCTGTCCCCTTGGCGATGACAAAACCACCCCTCTTTCCCCGCCCCCGCTCGCGGTGGTATCCTTGGGGGGTGAAGTTCGGTTCCCCCGCGACAAGCCAATGCGGCGGACGGTGGAGCCGGGGGGAGAATTCCCGGGAGATTGCTGATGTCACGGCGTGCTGCAGTGCTCTGTTCGATGGTGTTGATCGCCGGCCTCTGCGTGCCGACAGCCGCCCAGGCGGGACGCATTGAACCCAAGGTCAAGGCATCCGTCACCCGCAGCCTCGACTGGCTGGTTCGCGAACAGCGCCGCCAGGGGTACTGGGAGGCCAACCAGACCCAGTACCGCGTCGCCATGACGGCCCTTGCCGGGAATGCCCTGCTGTGCGAAGGCTCGACCACGCTTCGCGGCAAGTATGCCAAGAACATCCGCCTCGCCGTCGACTATCTGCTCGAACTGGCCGAGCCCCAGGGAGTCAGCAATCCCTCGGGACTCATCGGCTACAAGAACGACTACCACTACATGTACGGGCACGGCTTTTCGATGCTGTTCCTGTCGCAGGTGTTTGGTGAAGAAGAAGACCCCGAACGTCGCGAGCAATTGCGGCGGGTCCTGACCCGGGCGGTCAATTTCTGTGGCCAGGCGCAGACCACTGCCGGGGGCTGGGGCTATGTCTCGGCCAAGGATGGGGGCGATTTCGACGAGGGCTCCACCTGCATCACCCAGGTGCAGGGACTGCGCGCCTGCCGCAATGCCGGCATTCCGGTCCCCAAGGAACTCATCGACCGGGCGGTCGAATACATCAAGAAGTGCACCACCCCCGAGGGCGGGGTCCAGTACAGCATCAAGGGGGGGGGTGCCCGGCCTCCCATCACGGCCGCCGCCGTCGCCTGCCTGTTCAACTCGGGTGGCTACGATGACGAGTTCGCCAAGAAGCTGCTGGCGTATTGCCGGCAGAATCTCTCGGCGGGGGGTGACGACGGCCGGACCTTTGGCCACTGGCACTATTCGCACTATTACTACGCCCAGGTGATGTACCGTGTCGGCGGCGACGAGTGGAAGAACTACTCGAAAGCCATCGGGGCGAACATCTTGCGGAAGCAGTCGGCCGACGGCAGTTGGCGCGACAGCCAGATCGGCTCGGTCTACACCACCGCCATCAACGCCACCATCCTGCAGCTCGAAAACGGCTTCCTGCCGATCTATCAACGCTGAGGACCCGCGACTCAATGAGTTGATCGATCCTTGTATGGTCTGATGCCCAATCTCACTGAGTGTCTTGAAGACCATCTGCATGATCCTGACGAGCGCATTCAGCCGATTGGTGATCGGGCTGCGACCGTGGGGACAACGACCCTCGGCCCTCGCCACAAACCTCTCGCCAACCCACCGCCTACCTCGCAGAGGTTACTTCTCTATGCCCCGGGTTGCCGCCTCAGCGGCTACCCGGGGTACGCGAGCCCCAACAGAACCTGAACCCTGAAAGTGGTTCCTTTCGTTTTGGGCTCGCCTGATGATCAATCCCTAATCATCAGGCAGAGCGTAGAAAGCAATCCTTACAGGATCGAGATCCTGATGGGGATGGCGACCTGGGGTAGTCGCCTGCGCGACAACCCCAGGCTGAGGGAAGTATCCCCTACGGGGAAGTATTTGAGTGGGCGAGGTGGACGCCGGTGCGAACTGTACGAACTCGCGGCAGAATCATTGGATCGATCATTTTCGTGATACTAAAAGCAATCCTGTGAATGATGTTGGCGAGCCTCCTCAGCTGAGGTGGTCCCTTGCTTGGTCGAGGCAAGGGCTGCGGAACTGCGCCGGTTATCCCGCCGCCACTGCCTCGTCGATCGCCTCGAAGGTGGCGTCGCAGAGGCGTTCGAGCAGAGTTTCGGGCATCGCCGGGGCGGGCATCAGCACCACCACATCACCCAGCGGGCGGATGATGACCCCTCGCTTACGGGCAGCCAGGGTCACCTGGTGCCCGAGGCGACGTTCGGGAGGAAACGGGGTCCCCGTCTCGCGGTCCTGCACCAGCTCGATCCCCACCATCAGCCCGCAGCGACGGATGTCGAGCACATGCGGATGGCGGGCGAGTGGTGCCAACCGGCGCGCCAGCACCATGCTCAACTTGTTGACGTTGTCGAGCACGCGGTTGGTCTCGAGCAGTTCGAGCGAGGCCAGCCCCGCCGCACACGCCAGTGGGTTCCCCGTGAAGGTGTGCCCGTGGAAAAAGGTCTTCCCCTCCCGGGGGTCCCCCAGAAACGCCTCGTAGACCGGCGTCGTGGTGAGTGTGGCCGCCAGGGGCAGGTAGCCTCCGGTAATTCCCTTCGACAGACACATCAGATCCGGAGACACGGCCTCATGGTCGCAGGCCCACAGCGGACCGGTCCGGCCAAACCCGGTCGCCACTTCATCGGCAATCAGCAGAATGTCGAGTTCCCAGGTCAGCTCGCGCAGGCGGCGGAGATAGCCGGGGGGATGGACGAGAATACCCGCGGCCGCCTGCACTCGCGGCTCAATCAAAAACGCCGCGATTTCGTGCCGATGCTGGCGCAGGACCCGTTCGAGTTCGACCAGGGACCGGGCGAGGTGCTCTTCGGTCGAGACGCCCGGGGAAGCGAACCGTGGCGAGGGGCTGGGGACAGTGACCTTGCGAAACAGCAGATCGCCATAGATGCCGTGGAACAGATCGATTCCCCCCACGCTGACCGCCCCGATGGTATCGCCGTGGTAGGCCCCCTCGAGCGAGACGTAGAGCGAGCGGTTTTCGCGGCCATGGGGCCGCTGGCGATAATACTGCAGGGCGATCTTGAGGGCCGCCTCGACGGCGGTCGAGCCATCATCCGAAAAGAAGACATGATTGAGCCCAGCCGGGGTGACATCGACCAGCTGTCGGGCGAATTCGATGGAGGGGACGTTGCCGAGTCCCAGCAGGGTGGAATGGGCCACGCGGTCGAGTTGCTGCCGGATGGCCTGATCAATCGCCGGCACGCGGTGACCATGGACGTTGCACCAGAGTGACGAGGTGCCATCGAGGTAGCGGCGGGCATCGAGATCGATGACCTCGAACCCCTCGGCGGCGGCGATGATGGGGGGCTGCTCTTGGGCGTAGGCCTGCATCGCAGTGAAGGGA
>CAIOTJ010000195.1 GCA_903861195.1 uncultured Planctomycetaceae bacterium
GCCAGCATCTGCGTGCTGGGCCCGCTGCTGGCCCGGCGGGGACGGGCCTGCGTGTCTTTGCCCGGGGGGTGTGCGATTGGCGACCGCCCCGTCGACCTGCATCTGAAGGGGCTGGCCGCACTGGGGGCCGATCTCAAGATCGAGCGGGGCTACATCTGGGCCCGCGCCCGCCGGCTCAAAGGAGCCCGCATCTACCTGGGAGGGGCGTTTGGCAGCACGGTGACGGGGACCTGCAACGTCATGACGGCGGCCACTCTGGCCGAGGGAACCACCCACATCGAAGCGGCCGCCTGTGAACCCGAGGTGGTCGATCTGGGGAACTTTCTGAACCGGATGGGAGCCCGCATCTCGGGAATAGGGACACCCTTTCTGCAGATCGAGGGGGTCGAGCGACTGGTGGGGGCCGAACATGTGGTGTTGCCCGACCGCATTGAGGCGGGGACCCTGATGTTGGCCGCGGCCATTACCAACGGCGATGTGGTTCTCGACAACATCCGCCTCGAGCACCTGACGGCGGTGGTTGAGACATTGCGCGGGATGGGGGTGACGATCGAGGAATTCGGCGAGGCGATTCGGGTGATGGTGCGGGGTGACCTGCGGCCGCTCGATTGCATCATGCTGCCGTACCCCGGGCTGCCGACCGATCTGCAGGCGCAAATGATGGCGCTGTTGTGCACGGTTCCGGGGATCAGCATCATCACCGACAAGGTGTTTCCCGACCGCTTCATGCATGTGGCCGAGTTGTGTCGGTTGGGGGCCGTCATCCGCCGCGAAGGGGCCAGCGCGATCATCAATGGCACCGCGCACCTCTCGGGGGCGAGCGTGATGGCGTCGGATCTGAGGGCGTCGGCGGCGCTGGTACTCGCGGCCCTGGCCGCCCGGGGAGACTCGGTCGTGCGCCGGATCTACCATCTCGATCGGGGCTACGACCGGTTGGAGTACAAGCTGAAAGATCTGGGGGCGTCCATCCTGCGGACGGTCGATCACCCGCACAATCTGCCGGCCGGGCTGCAGGTGAGTTCCGGGGAACTGCCCCCCCAGGAAGTGCCTGGCAGCGAACTCCGGGGGCCCAAATGGCTGCGCCGGGGAGACTTCAAACTGGTGACGCCGGAAGAAGAGTAACGGCGGGTCGGGGCCCCATGGGCCGGGGCCCGGGTTGACCCGTCAGGTGGCACCGGCCAGTTCGGCGATGGCCTCACCCGAGCTGACGATGGGAATGGGGCGGCCGGCGAAATTCGGGATGGCGGTGTTGCGGTAGTCGATCTGCAGGTGGCGGTAAATGGTCGCCAGGAAATCTCCCGTCCCCACGCGACGTTCGACCGGATCTTCTCCCCGGGGATCGGTCGCTCCAATGATCTGACCGGTGCGAATGCCTCCCCCGGCGAACAACATGGTGTTGGCGCGGGGCCAGTGATCGCGCCCCGGCTGGACCACCCCGGCCTCGCGGCTGGCGACACCCCCGCCACTGGAGGCGACCTGGGTGATGCGCGGAGTGCGGCCAAATTCGCCGGTCACCACCACCAGCACCCGACGATCGAGCCCCCGGTCGTAAAGGTCTTCAATCAGCGCCGACACCGCCTGGTCGAACGTGGGCATGCGGTGCTGATAGGCTTCGAAAATGTGCTGATTGACGGCATGGTCGTCCCAGTTCTGCACCCGTCCACACAACGGGCCGTCGAATTCCGTGGCGACCACATCAACCCCGGCTTCGACCAGCCGCCGAGCCAGAAGGCATTGCTGTCCCCAGGCGTTCCGGCCGTAGCGGTCGCGGAGAGTGGTCGGTTCCTGCTCGAGGTCGAACGCCCGTTGGGCCGCGGGACTGGTCAACAGGCCGAGCGCCTGGCGTTGGAACCCATCGACGGCGTCCATGGTTCCCTTCAGATCGATGGTCCGGGCCAGCCGGTCCAGTCCAGACTTCAGATCCATTCGGCGTGAGAGTTGGGGCAGCGCGTCCGCCGGCATGCCGATGTTGGGAACCCGGAAATCGGGAGTGCTGGGATCACCCACCACCTTGAAAGGCTCGCAGGAAGAGCCGAGATACCCGGGCCCGGCGATCGTGAAATTGTCGTAGGTGTCGACCGGGTTGACCGCCACATAGTTGGGGATGGCGCGGTTCGCATCACGCCGGAGGTGGCTGACAATCGACATCCAGTCGGGAAAGACCGGAAAGAGCTTGTCGGCGGCATCGGGATCTCCCCCCAGTACCTGCAGGGACCCGGAGGGATGCCCGCCCCCGGTATGGGCGACCGAGCGGAGCAGGGTGTAACGGTCGGCACACTGCGACAGGCGGGGCAGCAGTTCTCCCACCTGGATTCCAGGTACATTCGTATCGATCACGCCGAAGGGACCGCGAAACTCGAGCGGGGCCTGGGGCTTACAGTCGAACGTCTCGAGGTGGCTTTGTCCGCCGCGCAGCCAGACCAGAATGATGGCCGTCCGCTCGGGGGAGGGGGGGGCCGCCTGGGCCCGGCAGCGGAGCACATCGGCCAGAGTCAGGGAGGACATCCCGGTCAGCCCTGCGCGGAGCAATTCTCTCCGGGGGGTGGCACCACGCAGCATTCCAGCCATGACATCCGACCTGCGACTTCAGCGGACCAACGAAATTTCCCGGCAGCCCCGCAGTTGCGATTCCGGATCGCCGGTTCGCGAGGCGGGAGCGAAGCACCACCGATCTCAACTCAACACCGCCTGAAGCACCGGCAGCGAGGCCACATCATGACCGACCGCGAGCCGGGGCTCAATCCCACCACCAGTTCGCGGAACCCGCCTGGCGGTCTTCGGGCCGGAAACACGTTTTGCGTTGCTCCGAGACCGTTCCCGCCTCGTCCTTGCGATACTCCATGGTCCGCATGACCTGATCGGGATGAATGACCACCCCGCCCCCGACCTGGGCGATAAACAGTCCCCGGTTGGCCTGCTTGTAGTTGCTGAGACTGGCGATTTGCCGGGGAACCAGTTCCCGGTCGGTGGGAGCCGCCTCTTCATCGAGAAACAATCCGGGAGTCCAGCCGATGCGGGTGGGGAGATCTTCTTTGCGAAAGAGCGCCGCCAGCACGGCGAGATCGATGGCGTTTTGCAGCTCGGCGAAGATGGGGGCCGCCGCGGCGATCTCTTCGTAGCGGTCGGTGAACTGGCGGGCGAATTTCTGGGCCGAGACGTGAGTGAAGGGGGCATCGACCCGCTGGCCCGTGGGGGAGACCAGTTCTTCCTGGGACATCAGCTGCACGCGTTGACCGGCCAGTTGGAAGGCCAGTCCGTCATCGCTGCGCACGAATGGATCGTACAGGGGGGTAAACCACCACCTCTGCAGCGAGTTCTCATTTTTCTGGACCAGATCGAGGTGGCTGCGGAATCCTTTGACCGGCGGCGGCTCGACGTCGATCGACAGGCGTTTCATGCGGATATCGGCCTCGACCAGCATTCTCGCGAAGTGAGATTCGGCGGGCACACCCGAGACCGAGATGGTCTGCAGCCCGAGAATTTCCCCCAGTTTCGCGAATTTCGCCTTGGCCTGATCGGGGGGCAGAGCGCCACTGGTCGCCGCCAGGAATCTCTGCAGGCGTGCGAGAGATTCGGGCGTGGGATCGATGGAGCAGCGAATCTGCCCGCTTCCTTGTTGCTGGGATCGGAGGGCGACCAGCAGGTCATCCAATCGCAGCGTGGGCCGTTTGGAAACCGCGCCCAGGGCACGTCCGGTGGGGTCGACGAGAAATCCCTCGGCCGGGCCGGCGATCACCAGGTCGTGGCCGTCCGGATCGGCAAACACGTAATCGATGCGTTGCAGACCGGCCAGAAACTGCATCTCGGCGGGGACCGGCTGTTTTTTCCCGGCATACTGCGCACAGGCCTGCTCGAGCTTGACCAGCGAGATTTTGCGCAGCGGCGTGGTGCGGACTACTTCGGGGTTGAGGTCGCGGGCGGCCAGTTCTTCGCGGCGTTTGGCCGTCAGTCGGCCGCTGGGATCTCGCAAAAAGACCGGTTTGACCACCCCCTGGGCATCCACGAGGATCCCCCCCGCCCCTTGGCCTCCCCCCTGCTGGCCTCCCTGTTGCCCCCCTTGTTGGCCTCCCTGCTGGCCTCCCTGCTGGCCACCTCCAAACCCACCCCCCTGTCCGCCTCCGAACTGGGCCACCGCCGGGGAGAGCCGCCCCAAGAGCACCAGCAGCCCGCAGGCCGCCGTCAGCAGGGGCCGTATCAGCCGACTCTGGATCAACAACCTGGGGGGAGTCATCAGAGCACTCGTGGGGCGAAGTGACAGGGTAGGGAAGACGTTCCCGCGAGTCGCTCGACCCGCACCCTCCTTCCCGAATTCTTGGCCACCGCTGCTGGAACAGGCAGCCGTAGAATTATACCCCCGATTGTCCGGAATCGACTACGGCCTCAATCCGGTTCAGCAGTTTGTGCAGCAAACGGACATCGCGGGTTTCGAGCGCCATCCGGCTCAAGACCCGCCGAAACCGGGCGAGATAACTCTCCATGGAGGTTGCGGGGCGGGTATCGAGCAGCACGAGAATCGCTTCCAGCCGGCGATAGAAGTTCTCCATCTCGGCATGGCTGACCAGATTCCAGTGGAAGTCCCGCTGGTCTGGCAGCAGCGACGCGTCGTGCAGGGCCGTGGCATAGACCAGCACCGCCTGAGCCAGATTCAGCGAATGATTCTCGCGGGCACAGGGAATGGTCGACTGGATCGAGCAGAGCGCCAGTTCGGCATTCGTCAGACCAGACGATTCGCGGCCGAACACAATCGCGGCGGGTTGCGACGGGGCCCGCTCGCGGATCTGGCTGACCGATTCCCCCGGGAGGAACACCGGATAGGCCACCCGCCGGTGCCTGCGCGTGGTGCCGACGGAGAAGACCGTCCCGGCCAGTGCCTGCTCCAGCGTGTCGACCACCTGCAGGTTGTCGATCACGGTCGAGGCGGCATGGGCCAGCCAGTAGGCCTCTTCACCGCGGGGGTCGCAGGCGGGCTTGACCACCACGAGTTGCTGCATGCCCATGGTCCAGAGCGCCCGAGCCGCGGACCCCACGTTTCCGGGGTGCTCGGGCTCGACGAGGACCATGCGCACATTGGCTGGAAACTGCGTCGTCGCCGCGTTCAGGTCCATCGCACTCATTTCTTGAGCAGCTTCAACAGCCGGGAGTGCCGATGATCAAAGGCTTCTTCGAGCTGGTCGAGCACGCGGTCTTTCGTGACCAGCAGTCCCAGGATACCGCCCGGCGATTCAAAATCGATCTGGTCGATGATGACGGTTTCGCCCTGGCTGTTGGTCTCGAACAGGTGGTCGTGAACCCAACTCTTGAAGAGCCCCACCACCTGCCGTTCCGTCACCTGGGAGTGTTCGACCACGCGGGTGATTTCGTGTTCCCCCTCGCGGACCTGGCCAAATCCCTGGATGCGAAACCGCAGCCGGCTGCCCGGGACCACGATCTCGGGGGCCTCCAGGAAGTGCAATCCCAGTTGGGGAGGGCTGATCAACGCCACATTGGCGGGGCGGAGCAGAAAATCAAACGCTTCCCGTTGCGAGCAGGGAAGGGTGGTGCGGGCTTCAAAAACAGCCATGGCCAGCCAGCCATTCGAGAAGGGGAATTGACCGCGCCCGGAGCCCCAACCGGCTTCCGACTGCCACGGCGTTGAACCGCGAATGCTAGCGGGAACTTCCCAAACTTGCGACGATTGAACCATGCCCGATTTTCCGCCGGACTTGTTGACGCAGTGCTGGTTCCTCGCTGGCCCGACCGCCTCGGGGAAGTCGGCCGCGGCTCTGGAGTTGGCTGAACGTCTCGGAGCCGAAATTCTGGCCCTCGACTCGATGACCCTCTACCGGGGCATGGACATCGGCACGGCCAAGCCCTCCGCCGCCGAGCGGGCCCGCGTTCCGCACCACATGCTGGACCTGCTCGAACCGCACGTCGAGTTCAGCCTGGCCGAGTATGTGGCCGTCGCGACCGAGGCGGTCTTGCAGATCGTGGGACGGGGCAAAGTGCCGTTGTTCGTCGGGGGGACGGGGCTGTATCTGAAGGGATTGCTGCGCGGGGTTTTCGAGGGCCCCGCGGCCGACTGGACGCTGCGCCAGGAACTGGAGCAGTTCGTGCGAGACTCGGGAGCGCTGGCGCTGCATGGGCGGTTGGCCGAGGTCGACCCCCCCCTGGCGGCCCGGCTGCCTCCCGCCGATGTGCGTCGCGTCATTCGGGGTCTCGAGGTCTTCGTCCAGACGGGGCAGCCCCTGTCTTCGCAGCAACAGCAAGGACCGCGTCCCCCGGAAGAACGGCCGCTCGCCACGCTGTGGCTGCACCCGCCCCGCGAGTGGCTCAGCCAGCGGATCAACACCCGGGTGGATGAGATGTTTGCCGCCGGGCTGGTGGCCGAGGTGCAGAGCCTGGCCGGGCGGCCCCAGGGACTGGGCCGTACCGCCCGCCAGGCCCTGGGTTACCGCGAGGTGCTGGAGGCGTTGGAGCAGGGGGGAGGTCTCGGACAGGCTCGCGAGCAGATCCAGTTGCGGACCCGGCAGTTTGCCAAACGGCAACACACCTGGTTCCGCAACCTGGAAGAATGTCGCGAGGTTCCTCTCACCGGCACGGAAACTCCCGGAGAGTTGGCTGACCGTTGCCTGGCTGTCGCTAAAAGCGGAAACCGCTGACGTCTCCGGGATGTCTTGCCGGGGTTCACCGGACGGATCAGGCGGTTGGCTGCTTGTCGGGGTCGAGAAAGACGAAGTTCTTGCCGAGTCGGCCGCCGTAATTCCCGGCTGAGATGCGGATCAGTCCGGGAGTGTCGACCGCGGCGCGGATCGCGGCTTGGGTGGCTTGGGCGATGGTGGGCAGGTCACGGCCGTTGATGATGATTTCCATCACCGATTTCACACCGGGCGGCAGCCCTGCCTGGTCGCCCAGTCGGTCTTGCAGGGTGGGGCAGTATTTCTCGTACGTGCTGGCGATCGAGAACTTGTATTTGCTGCCCGCCTTGGAACCACTCGAGGCGATTCCTCCCGGGAAGGGAAGAATGACCCCCGGCACCGCGGCCGCGGCGGCCGCCCCCCGTTCGGCGGACAGCAGGGCCGAGTCGACGCTGTCGCCGAAGAACCACAGGTTGCCCCCCATCAATCCTTCGCGGAATCCGAACCGCCGGTCGAGGATGAACTCGCCCCCCAGGATGGGAATGACCCAGACCTTCCGGCCGTGACGCACGTCGCGCGTCTGCCAGCCATCGCCGAAGAAGGCGATTTTGCGGCCCAGTTTGAAGTAGGGGTCCGAGTCGATGAGGTTGAAGACCGAGCAGGTGGCGCAGGTCAGCACGTTCTGGCTGATTCGTACCAACAGCGAACGCTCGAGGGCCGGTTCGCGGTCTTTGCGGAAGCGGGGGACATGAATCTGCACGATCGCGCCCGGGCGGCCATCGGGAGTGGCGAACGATTCATCGCCGCCGGGGCCGACATAGCGGTCGAGACCGGCCTCACAGTCGCACAGGATGGTGCTGGAGGCGTTGCCGGTGCAGGCCCGCACCGCATGGTCGAGCCAGCGGCGATCGCGGGCGGTGATGAGGAACTCGGCGTGGATGCTGCGGAACGCCTCGGCGTAGGTGTCATCGACTCGCGGACTGAGCAGAGTCATGAGCGGGACCGCCCCTTCCCGGTGTAGACCCCCTTCTCGGTGATGATCTTGTCCATGAAGACGTCGTGCGACTGGGTGGGAATCTCGGGGAACAACTGGCACTCAAACGCCAGAGCCACGAGGGGAGCGTCGGGACGGGCGTGTTCGAGCAGCTTGTCGTAGTAGCCCTTGCCGTGCCCCATGCGGGCTCCCTCGCGGGTAAAGGCGACTCCGGGAACCATCACGATGTCGAGCGACTTCACGTCGACTTGGCGCTCGGGCAAGTGCCGCAATTCGGGCTTCGGCTCGAGAATCTTGTACATGCCCAGGGCGAGGTCCTCCATCGATTCCAGCCGGAACAGCTCGAGTTCTCCCTGGTCATTGCACCAGGGGACGACGATGGTTTTGCCATGGGCGAGGGCGGTGGCGAGGTCTTGGCGGGTGCGCACCTCGGTCCGCACATCGACATAGAACATGGCGGTCCGGGCCCGCTGGTACTCGGGCAGGGCCA